>JAHJFD010000044.1 GCA_018825145.1 Patescibacteria group bacterium | reverse complement strand
TCCCCAAATGGCAAATATTTTACTATAATATATATTTCCTGTCAAGGTTATTTGCCTTCCAAAAAGGGGGGACAATTCGCCGCGGCGAAGGCTTTAAATACAAATATCTAAAGCTTTTTGTCCTCCGTTAGGAATGATTTCATAAAAAGTACCGCTTGTCAATGGTCTTAGGCCCGTGGCGTCTTTATGTTGAATCGCTTACGGCGTGGCTGCTGGTGCCGCGGCATTAGAAGATCCTTTATTCAGAGCGGATTCAATATCTTTATTTGGCTTCTTTGCCGCCACATAGTAATCATTGTAAAATTTCTGCATATCCGCGTAGTCCAGCCTGTCTTTCGTGTAAAGCCCGCTGTCTTCGTAATCTTTTTCATCTTTCAGAAGGCCAAGATTAAGTTTTTTATCACGTTTCTGGGCGTAATTCAGCGAGAATTCATTAAGTGCGGCGTTCTTTTCAACTTTATAAAATTCAGAAAGCGCCAGGTGTTTGTCTTTGCCGCTGGTAAATACCTCATCAATAAGAATTCTTGTCGATTCATCTGTTTTGGTGGCTTCCGTCACCGCGTCCTGAAATTCCTTGCTCGCATTAAGGCCCTTACCGATACCGGCAATAATTTCGCCGGCAAATTCTATGTGCCCGAAAACAATTCTTGGCACCTGCGCCGCGTAAGCTCCGCCAATCGTAAGCACTGTTCTTAAAGGGCCGGTATCCAGCAAAAAAGCTTTCTGCAGATTTTCCCATCGGCTCTTACCCGGGTCCATCATATAAGGCTCCCTGTCTTTAAATTTGCCCGCTTCCGTATAATCCACCCAGCGTCCGGTAGCTTTAAGGTGAAGTTCGGCGCTGTCCTTTAGCGGCATACGCCAGAACACGTACATTTTTTTGCTTTTGGTGAACTGGATTTCGTGTATGGAGTCCATATGGTTGTCAATTGCTGACAAATCCATACCTTCTCTTCTGAAGCGCGCTTTGGCCTTTTCCTTGGAAGTTATTAAAAGCTGGCTGGCGACATTTTCGGGACTGCCGGAATATTTAGGGTCGTTCATGTTAATATGAGCATCCGCGTAAGACACTTCCGAAATAAAATAACCCACGTTATCACCGGGATCTTTGTAAAACCAGTTGCCCCGCTGTGTCCAGTCGACTTCAGGCTGGCCGTCCGCGGCCATAATTATTTCACCTTGCGCGTTTTTCCGTAAAGGAAGGGCGTTCAGAAAGCGATCCTGAAATAAACCATAATAGCTGAATTTAGGGTTTAGTTCGATATTCGATGAGTTCAGATGATCGAGATTCGACCGCTCTATGATATTGTTTTCATCGAAATCATCTTTATCTGAAATAGTTTCCCGTTTTGTACTGCGCAGGGTTTCTTCAACCGCGTTAAGTCTGGCAAGGGTCCACGGAATGGCCCAGTTATCCACCGCCATAACAAACCTGAAAGGTATAGTGACGGCGGTGTACAGCAATTGCCAGTGGCCGTCAAGAGTGCGCTTGATTTCGTACTCGTGTTCCCCGTACCACAGTACCACCCTTTCCTTTCCGAAATAAATTTTTCTTTTACCTGTTTCATAGACCTCCGAAAAGAATTGTTTGGCGTCCTGAGCGTGTTCACCCAGGCTCTTAAAAAACACCTCGGCATAGCCGGAACCTGGGTTGGTAACATGCTCGCGGGCCCATTCACTCAGCGACCCGTACCATTCCCTGGCCGTTTCCGTCAGCAGGCCGACTGGCGTCTTGTTCTTGGTCAGGTCAACTTGTTTCGGATCAATTTCACAGCGCATCACCATCTGCCAGGTAATGTCGGTTTTCTTTACGGCCCCGCTCTTAAACCATTCCAGATGGTCGTAAGTGGTGTATGTGGGTTTGTAATTCGGGTCATCATACATTTTGATCCACCTTTCCTTCAGTTCCTCCTTCCCGTGGATGGCGTCGCGTTTATTGTCTTTTTCACCAACATAACCGAAAAAGTGTTTGACGGTTTCATAAACCACATGGCGGGCTTCCCGCTCCTTATCTTTCTTCACCCAGGTCACCTTGGGCGCGATCAGACTTAAACCTATCTGCCTCGGAAATTTATCTTTCGATTCCGGAGGCTGAGGCATGCCGTTCGGATCGGAGCTTTCGTACCATTCCATGACCTGATCAAAGGGCACGTCATTTAGTTCTTTCAGCGCGGCCCCATGGGCCTCAGGCGTAATTTCTTTGTCTTCCATATGCGTTTCAGCATCCTGCCTGAGTACTTCTTCGTAAGTGTCTTCCATAGCGCCGGCAATCGAATCCAGTCCGGCTCTGTCCAGAATTCCCCGCCCCGTTATTTCTTTGGCGGCAATCTCAACAGCTCCGGCCACAAACAAAGCCCTCAGCATTTTACCGGCCGTTCCTTCACCTTTCATCGCCATGCGGGCGGATTTATAAAAACCATACATCAGTACCAGGCCGGCGGCCCGGTTGGCAAGGCTCTGACCCGGTCCGGTCAGCATTTCCCACACACCGCCAACATACTCGCTGACCTTGTCGCCAATGTGCACGCCGCGCAGTTTGGCGTCAATTTCTTTGGCTTTACGGTCAGAAATCGCTCCCGTTTCAGCCCGGGCGCTTAAATGTTCTTTCAGCAGCCTGAAAGTATTCAGCACCACGGCATCCTCATCGCCTTCTTCCAGGCTCGCCAGAACCTCAGTCGTCGAATTTCTGCCTTTATACTTCGCGCGAATGGCTTGCAGGCCTGCAATAAAATCCTGCTTCCCTCCCGCAATGCTGTCAGCCAGTATAACGTTAAACATGTCAGTCAGCTGTTTGAATTCCGCGTCACTCCTAAGCAGTAAGTCGTCCCAGTAATCGGTTTTGAGTTTTGGATTATCTTTAATAATACTCAGATATTTGGGGTACACGCCCTCGATGCGGATTCCCAGCCCCTCAAAAAACATCTGCATGTTGCCCTCCTGCAGTTCAGCGGTTTTATAGTTTACCTGCAGGTCAAACATCCGGCGCTGATAGCCTTCGAGGCTGATTTTATCGATAATGCCCATATCGCCCAGGTCATCAAGGTCTTTGCCAACGCGCTCCGCGTATTTACCGGCCTTCATATCGGCGATAAATGTCTGGGATTCGTTGGAATAAGGGTCTTTAATGGCTTTGCGGACACTTTCTGTGAATTCAACGAGCCTTTTCTTGTTGTTCAGAATCTGCTGCAGAGTGAAATTCAGCTTATCAACGTCATAATTTTTAAAACGTTCCACCAGATCCGGCGGAAATTTGGCCATTTGTGACGCGATAAAATCGCGGCGTTTTCTTTCCTGTTCTTGCGGGTCAGCATCAGTGATCCGTTCAACTTCTGTTTTAACTTTCTTCCAGGCCTGCAGTACCTCTTCCTTCGGGCCAAGGTCTTCAATCACTTTAGCCGCTTTGGCCCCCAGCCAGGCCGCTTTTAAAACAGCTTCATGATCGGGGTCCATTTTTTCGCCGACTTCCTTGAAATTGAAATAATCGGACAGGGCCAGGGCCGAAAGCATCCAGGCGTTCTCGCCTTTAATATCCTCCACATAAGTCAAATCACCGCTTTCGCTTTTTGCGTAACGGGCCACGCCGGTGTCATAAATGCCGGCAATCAGCAGGCGGCGCACGGTAGGGTGCAGGGCATGCTGCCAGCTGGCGTTTCCATACGGACCTTTGTCCACCATCTCTTTGGCCTTCATGAACTTTTTCATGGCCAGTTCCATCACCAGTTTGCGGCGGCTGGGGTGGCTAAGTTCAATCCGGGTAAATCTGCTTTGCACCGTTTTTTCACGGTCTTTCAGACGGCTCAGCTCCAGGTAAGCGTTCGCGTGGGCCACATGCGCTTCCATTTCTTTGGCGCTCGATACATAGCCCGCTTTTCGGGCTGAATCTTGTTCCTGATTCGCCTTTTCGTTGAGCGAATACACCATACCATTCAGCACGCGCCATCTTTCTTCCCATTTTGGAGTATCCGGAATAGAAGCAATAGGAGGTACCGCCCCGAGGCCGGCATCCGTATTGTCCTCCGCGATTTTTTCCGCGGTCCGCATACCGGTCAATTTCCGTGTCGCTTCCGCGGCCGCGGCCTCCGCCGCGTCCAGAGCTTCGGGTGAAACAGCTTCTCCGGTTATTTTGGCACCTTCGTACTTTAGGAACTCATTGTAGATGAAAGGGAAATTTCTGATGTTGGCGGCCGCGTCATTACCAAATTCGTCACCTAAAACAAAAGCGTCCTCAAAATTCTTTGTCTTGTCAGCCATGATGGCCAGAAAGAGTTCCCTTGCCTCGCGCTGGGACGGAGTTGAAAGGCCGTCAGGCGACTGCCAGACATCCTTAAATTTGTCGGAAGTAGCCAGGCTTTCAAAAATGCCGTTCAGCTCCTTGTACAGCGGCTTTTTGCCCCAGGCTTCTTTGCGGTTCAGCGCCTCGGTCAGCATTTCATTTCGGGCGTACAATCTGCCACGGCGGGCTTCCCTGACAAGTTCGGGACCCTGCGCGGCCAATTTTTGATATTCTTCAACAGTCCTCGTAATATTCATCAAAATACTGTACTGAAGATCATTTTTGAGAATATTTGCCCAGCTTGTTCCCGCCTTCTTTTTTTTCTCTTCGATAATCGCATCAATCTGTTTGTTCAGTGCAGGCAGGTTGCTAAAATCCAGGATCAGCCCCTCATAATATGCGTCTTCGCCACCCTCTTCAGGTTCTTCGCCATATTTTTCATTGTAGCTCCTGACCAGGGAGTCCAGGGCTTTGGCAAAAAATTCACGTTGTTCCCGAGCCTCCTGCTCAGTCTTACTTACTTCATCATGAGGAATTTTATGCTCGGGGCCGGCAACCGGCTTTCCCATATACAAAAAACGATTGGCCAGTAGTCCAAAAAGATCAAAGTTCCTGTCTTGCTGATGTGATGATAAAAAGTTCATTAATTCCGCTGAATTTATCTATATATTATAGCAAAAAATGGCTTAAAATGGAAGGGTCATTCTAAATTAACGTTCAGAACTTCCGCGATTTTTACAAGATTGTCGGGGATATCCAACGCTATCTGGAACTTCCTGCGCATTTCTATATCATTTTTCTCTTCGTCCACATACTTATGATCTGCTTCCGCGGTAATAGCCTTTGCCGCTTCTTTGAGTTTGTCCAGATCAGCTTTTTGTAAAGCTTTTGTGACTTTGTCTTTCTTTTTCTGATACTTTGCAGCTTCCGCAAGCGCTATGTTGTCCTTTTCAATCCGCACCTTGCTTTCTGCTAACTCTTTTTTCTGCTCATCTGTCAAAGCGACCTGGGCCTCCGGATTTTTGATGTAATAGTCGCGCCATACATAATTCTTATAACGCGGATCCACCTGCCATTTACCATCTTCAGTCTGAACCAGGAAATACCCTTCTTTGGTAATATCAAGAATCACGTCCTGATTTTCGGCGCCTTCCGTAAAATTTTCCGGCCTCATTAAAATCCTGTAAGCCCCCTTTACTTCCGGATGCTGGATGACCAGTAACTGAAATTTACTGGGATTTGCGTAGCGGCCCTGAGTCATTTCTGCATAAGTTTTTCCCTGTTTGGTCATACGGTCTTTCAGTGCGGCAAAACGCAGGTCTGTTTGCTCAAAGTTTAAACCGCGTTTTTCAATCATGGCAATCAGGCGATTGGGAAACTGAATATTCTCAAGCTCAAAGATCTTCTGCATATCCGCGCTGATTTGCATGTATGGCTCTGTGGCCAACTCAATCATTCGTTTGTCCCTTGCAGACCCCAGTGGCCAGATAAGATCAACTTCTGCATATTCCTTCCATTTTCCGTTCTGCTCATATTCAGTCCAGAAGCGCGCCCGGTATTCGGCCATTTGTTTGTTGTACTCATCATTGGTCATCCAGTCGATGCCGCCGGTGGTTTCCAGATTCACATCGTTTTTTCCATCGTTCACTCTGGCAATACTGCCTTTTTCTGTTTTCAGAACAATAACAAAATTATTATCGATATCCTTATTAGCCCCTGTTTCAGGTTTGCGTTTAACAATTTCTACCGTGTTATTGCCCAGTGTGCGGTATTCAAAATCAGCGGGGGCTTTGATCACCCGGTCCAGAGCCGGATAAACTTTATCCGCCAGACCTTTCTGGGTCAGGTAGTGCATAAAACCGGGATTCATATACTGCTCATGCAGGTTCCCCTGGACATCCTGCATCAGCTGTACCTCGGACGGGCTCAGTTTGTCCTTGAGCTTAATGGTTGTTTCGGCAATATCGACGGACTTTTCATAGTGTTCCGGCGGGCGGTAAAGTTCACGGGTGTCTTGCCTGCGGGTGTGAACTGGAGTCGGACTTGTTTCATGCGTGCTTGTTGCCGGTTTTCTCCGGCCTCCTTTTTTGTTAGCTTCCACGGCCGCGCTCAATTGTTGCAAAAGTGTTGCGGAATCTTGTGCAAGCTGGTCTGCTGAAGGGCGGGGTTTGTCAGTATCCCCGAAAATCAGCCGCTTCTCCGCGAAAATTTCAGATTCCAAGTGTTTTTTTAGATCTTTGAACATTAGATTTTCAGTTTATTAAAAGCTTCTAAAGTATTTTCCCTGAATTCATCCAGAGCCATCACCATGGCTATCTGAACACCCGGACTGGAGCGCATAAGCTCCCGTAATATATAGCCAGGATCCTCTTCGTCAGCCAGTTCCTCCATAATCACATCGATCACTTCAGGCTCAATGTTGTCTTCGGCCGCCTGAAAAAGCTGACGGCTGAGTGCCTCAAACATGGCTTGTTTAAGCCCTGCGAGCTTAACCCTGTCTTCGTCCTGCATGCCCATTTCCCTAATGAGGTCATCAAGGTAAACACCGGGGTCGAATTGTTCAATATTTGTTTCAGGCATAAGAATTATTTACCTAGTAAAGGGCGGAAATGCATTCCAAAAAGATTGCGATACCGACTACTGAGCATTAATACACCGCATGAAAGAAGTATTCCCGTGGCGGCCCAGCCAAGCCGCGCTCCGACATATCCGACTTTACCGGTTGTCCGAAGGGCCCCCGGACCATGTTTTTTGGTAGCGGCCGCAATTTCTTTTCGTTTCTTCCATATTTCCGGACTAAACACGCCGCCAAGAGCCGCCAAACCAAGCGGCGCGGCCACAAAAGGACTCGCTGCCCCCAGTGCCAAAGCCCCCAAACCGCCGCCCACAAGGGTTCTTACAGAGGCTTTGCGTAAGAATTCCTTAATCTTTGGATCTTTCACCCGCAGACTGGCCCCCGTCATTATACCGGCGGCGCTTGCTAATCCGGCGCCTCCCAGGGCTATTCCGCTAAGACTTAAAATCTGAACCGCCCCAACTCCGATTCCCCCCGCGATAAAGGCATTTCGAGCCATGACTTTCCTTGAATTCCCGACGACAATACTCTCCTGCGCTTTGGCATTATCATTAATCTGATTATATTGAGTGAAGTAAGCACCCATTCTGTCTATGCTCTTTTTTGAGGTGGATCTTTCGGCATGCTTGATTGAGTATTCATGCACCGCGTGACGCATTTTTTTAAGCAGAGCTTTGGCCCGGTTGAGCGAAATCGAATTTATATTAGCCATGCGTCCGGTGTTGGTAACAATGGCCAGATGGGCAATCAGTTTAGGCACAACAGTTTCCATCGCTTCCTTTTCAGGAATTCCCAGACCGCTGATCCAGCTATTGACACTTTCCGAGTTATCCCATGCCTTAGCCAGTTCCTTGGCTTTTTCGGGGGGAACCTTTTTAGTAAGGGCTGAATCTTTTTCACAAATGGCGACAAGAGTCGAAGTAAGTAATGGCTTCAGATAATTCCAGGGAAGCAGTCGGTTGCATACCCAATTCAATTTACCCGCTTCTTTTCTTCTGGTCGCTTCAATCTGCTCCTGAGTTTTGTTCAGAATCTGGACATAATCAGGCTTTTTATTCGCGGCTTTACCTTGTTGGGCAAAATAAAAATTGATCATACTCAGAAGCTTTTCAGGTTCCCGGCTGTATCTCAGGGGTTCCTCATCTTTCAATTCAGTTTTTTTAGCAATCGCCTTTTCGGTATTGCGTTTCCTTTCATCAAGTTTGCTCTTCTGCTCTTCAAGTTCACGGATTTTTTTGCCGCGGGTTTCAGCATCTTCCTCTGTTACAGGTGTGGCTTGTTCGGACAAAATGACCAGCGCTTCGGCAAGGTATTTTCTTTTTGCCTCCAGTTCGGATTTTTTTGCGGTAAGTTCAGAGAATTCTTTCTCAAGTTTCTCCATCTTTGCCTTCTTTTCATCGCTGTCCGGCTCGGCGTCTTCCTTAGCCATATTCGCGGCAACACGCTTGAGCTGAATTTCATTCAGGGCAAATTCACCAGCCGCGCTATGTTGCATAGACTGTAGCTCTTTGAGCGGATGACCTTCGGCCAGTGCTTTGGCTTCAACAGAATGGGTTACATGGGTCCGGGTACTGGTATACCTCAGGCGGTTATAGCGTTTAATTTCCTCAATCTGCTGATTCAGACCAGCTAATTCTCCCGCCATGCCATGCAGTTGTTTCTTCAGGTCTTCTTCGGAATTATTTCTGGCCAACCGCTCGATTTCATCAGCTTCGTGGCCGGTTTTTAAATAGGCTTCAAGTCCGGTCAAAATAGAGGGTCCTGTGACCCATGCGCCCAGAACACTTCTTATAGCCATAACCACCGGAGTCTTGTTGCTTTTGGGAAAGCCCATGTTGGTCATGAAGGTGTTAATGGCTTGTGTCTGTATTTCTTTGGTCGCGTAAGATTCAGGTGCACGTCTTTGAGCACCTGCATTAACCGATGCCTGCGGGCTTGCGGAAGGCTGAGGTGCGGGCGTTGTGCTCGGAGTCGGAGCGGCGGGTGGTGCACTTGGAGGTGTCGGAGTCGGAGCCGGTGCACTTGGAGGTGTCGGAGTCGGAGCCGGTGCACTCGGCTCAGAGGCTTCCAGCATGCCCGCCTTTTTCAGCGCCAGATTCAGAGTATCGACCACTTCATCTTGAGGTACATTTAGATTTTCAGCCTGATCAAGGGCAATCATTATAAGCGTCTTCACAGGTTCAGGATCCGTCCCGTCGGCAAATGATGCTTCGCCTTTATAGACCCGCCATAAAAAATGAAGTTTCCTTTTTTTGATGTCATCACCGGCTGCGGCCGCATTAATCGCGGAGGCCAACGATGGAGGTATATCAGTCGGCTCAGGAACAGTTTCCGGAGCGGCAGAAGGTTCTTCCGCGGCGACTGCAGGCTCCTTTCCGGTGATTCGGTAAAAATCCTCAATGATTTCCGCGAATTCAGCGTCGCCTTTCAGGGCCGAATTGAGCGCTGTCATGGCCGCTTTATTCCGACGGAGCTTACCCGGAGCCCTAAGTGCCGCAAGCAATTCAGTCATATTTTTAGGTGAGCCAATGCCTTCGGCCACTTTTGGAAGTTCGGATAAAAGTACCGCCTCCATTTCTTTTTGAATATCAGTCAGGTAATCCTTGTCTGTTTCAGAAAACGTTGAAGGATCTGTTCTGAGTATTTCAAAAATTTGTTCGAGCCGCTTACGCAGGTCTTCCAGGGCAGTTTGCCCTTCCGTCAGATTGTTTAAGTACTGGCTTAGGCCATCAAGCGCCTCTTTTTCGGAGGCGGCACCAACAGGTGGTTCCGGCGTAGGAGTCGGTTCAGGAGTGGGTGCAGGAGCAGGTTCCGCGGTCTTTTTCTTGGTAGAAAGCTCGGCCTTTTTGGCCATAACCGCTTTACACAGAGCCTCCGACCCCTTAAATCCTTCAACCGGGGTGACAGACCAGTCAGGTCTTTTGTCTTTCTTGATGAGCTTGTCCGCGTGCAGTCGTTGGTAAACAAACTTTTCAAATAACTTGATGTCCGTAAATGCCTCTATTCGTTTCAATGCAGCCTGCAGTATCTCATCATCAGTGACAGCCTCAGGCGCTTTAGCTTTCGCAGTCGGTACAGGTTCGGGTTTAGGAGCAGGAGCAGGTTCTGGAGTCGTCGGAGTAGGTGCAGGTGTCGCAGGTTCTTTTGCCTTTTCAGTTTGTTCTTTTAAACGTTCATCAAGCATATCGGCAAAATCCGGCAGCATATCAGACTCAAAACCATGCTGATCCAGAGCGGCCACAGTAAGGCTCTTTGCCGGTGTGTAACCTTTATTTTTGGCTTCTTCATGCTCGTCAGAAGTTGCAAGAATTTCATCAACAATTTTGCTAAGTTCGCTTTTTTTGGATATTTTATAGCCCTTTTTCTTGAGTTTCTTAACAGGACTTCCGTGGAAGAAAACAATGTCCAGAAGCTCATCTTTTCGTATAGCTTCAGAAAGGTTCTTAATATTATCACCGCTCTCAGTTCGTCCAGCCAGGTCTTCGGTGACATCAGTTCGCGTCTGTGTAACAACATCCTCGGGCCTTTCAACCCCTTCCTCCGGCCCCGGAACCTTGTTCAAATCATTAATATCAAAAGGTACATCAGAAGTTTCATCATTGGTGTCCTTGTCATCGTACCGCCCGCCCTTGTCTTTTTTACCGATTGCCATGTATTTTTGTTTTTTCAAAAATTATCTAAATATTATACCAAAAAAGAGCCCGAAAATCAAGCTTTTTAACCATAAAATCGGGCAATCCGGCATAGCTCAAAAAAAAGAAGTGCCCTCCGGCGACATTTAATCTTAATTACTTGGTAAGCAATAAAGACAGATAGCCCACTACCACACCGGAATTAAAACCCTTGCGACGATGAGCGGCACCGGCACCTTTCATATCAATAGTTCCGGCGATATCAAAGTGGCAGAACTTAGCCGTATGTTTTCCGGTCTTTTTGTCTTTAGGCACAAAACGGGCCAGGAAGAAGGCTGCCTTGATCCAGCCGGCATCCCGGTCTTTTTCTCCCAGATTGGCGACATCGGCAATGGGTGAATTATTGTCGTCAAACTCTTCGTCCCAGGGGCCCGGAAAAACCAGCTCACCACTAGTTTTGCCTGCCTTTACCACTTCTTCCTTAAGCTTATCATCGTTACACATACATCCCGTATACACTTCACCCAGAGCCACGATACAACTACCTGTAAGGGTGGCGATGGTATAAATCTGATCAATGTCTTTAAAATTATTTTTGGCGTAACAGATGGCGTCGCTCATCACCAGGCGCCCCTCGGCATCGGTATGGATCACCTCGACCGTCTGACCGTCACCGGCCGTCCAAACATCATCGGCGCGCATGGCACGGCTCCCCATCATGTTTTCGGCTAATGGAAGCAGAAAATGTGTCGTCTGTTTCAGCTTCAGTCCGTTCTTTTTGATGTTTAAAATGGCGCCCAGAACACTAGCGCTTCCGGACATATCTTCCTTCATGGATTTCATGTGAGAGCCTTTTCCCTGAACACCGCCTGAGTCGTAACAAAGCCCTTTGCCCACAACTACTGTCGATTTTTTACTTCCAGCCACCGGAATGGTAATCACAAGAAGCTTTGAATCATGACCGCTGCCCTCCGACACCGCGTTTAGCAGTTCGTATTTCTTCAGGTCTTTCTTCGCCACGTTCTTACACTTCACACCCCACTTTTTGCAGAGCATCTCGATAACTTTGGCATACATTTCCGTTCCCAGGCTATTGGGCGGCGTAGCCCCGAGTACACGCATCAGATTCTTACCCTCCGCCATATTGATTCCTCGTCCGATCTCCTTTTTGACAGCCGTCGCCTTGGCCTTGAAAGAAGAATTTATCAAAGCCACTTCCGGCGCCTTTTCCGGCTTCGATTTTGACTTAAAAATATCCGGATTCAGCGCCGCCACATGAACCGCCAGTGCGGCAAAATAAATCCAATCCAGTTCGTCGCAGATTATCCCGATCTTCTTTGCCTTTGCCGCTTCCCCGCTCAGATAAAACGCGCCGAACATACGCCTGATTTTTCGGTTATTCATTTCGGATTTTTTGCCCATTCCACGAACTTTCAAAATTTGCCCGCCTTCAACCACATCATGAGACTCCTTCTTTTCACCCTTCAATTTGAGTTTTTTAAGGGAAGGAAACATCTTCTCAACATTTTTCACCGATTCCTCAAATACCGGCACAAAAACAAGATCATACTTCTTAAAACTCGAATCAGCGTTTATTTCAGGCAAATTCTGGTTCTTGGGTTCAGTCAGTCTGAGTATATCCTGGGCAGTCATCATGGCTTCTTTGCGTTAGTTAAATCGAAACTAGGATATCAAAACGAAATTTTTATGTCCAACCCCAGCATTCTGATTTTGGGTGTCATTGACCCGGCATTGATGGAGCATTGATCAGTCAATGATGCTCTTTTAGACACTATTAGCACATTAATAATCTATTAATAGCCCATTAATAATGGGTTAATAATAGGTTTTTTGCTATAATGCTCCCAAAGAAAGATAAATGGAAAATACGGCCATCAAAATCGTCAAGGCATTCCAAAAGGCAGGTTACGAAGCCTATTTTGCGGGCGGCTCAGTGCGCGACCTTTTAATGGAACGCGAACCCAAAGACTACGACATTGCCACTTCCGCCACACCCGACGAAATCGAAAGAATCGTCGATGCAATCCATCTGGAATCCAAAACCATCCCCATCGGCAAGCAGTTCGGGGTTATGCTGGGCATTGTGCACGGCCACGCTTTTGAAATCGCCACCTTCCGCTCCGACTCCTCATATTCCGACGGCCGCCGGCCCGATGCGGTGCTTTTTACTTCTGCCAAAGAAGACGCGGTGCGCCGTGACTTCACTATTAACGGACTTTTTTACGATCCCATCGCTAAAAAAGTTATCGACTACGTGAGCGGTCAGGACGACATCAAAAACAAAATCATCCGTTTTATCGGCGAACCCCACGAACGCATTAAAGAAGATCACCTGCGTATTCTCCGTGCCATCCGTTTCAGTAACAATCTTGGCTTTGAATATGATTCCCGCACGGAAGCCGCTATCAAAGAACTGGCCCATTTGCTCAAAGATATCTCCAGAGAACGCGTGGCCGATGAACTCAATAAGATGATCCTCCATCCACGCCGCGCCCACAGCTTCCGTGAGCTTGAAAAATTCGGTATTTTTGAGCACATCATGCCTGAAGTTTTGGCTGAAAAAGGCGTGGCCCAGCCCGTCCGCTTCCATCAGGAAGGTGACGTACTCACCCACTCTTTCAAGTCGCTCCACGATATACCCAAAGATTGGGCCACGCTTGAACTCTGCTGGGCGGTTTTTTTACACGACATCGGCAAACCGGCCAAATTCGAACTGCGCCCCGACCGTATCCACTTCGACGGCCACGCAGAGCTTTCCGCTCAAATCGCCCGCAGTATCCTCATTCGCCTCAAATTCCCAAAAGCCATGGTCACCAAAATATGCTGGCTCATTGACCATCACATGACCGTTGGCTTTATTCCAAAAATGAAGCGCATCCATCAGGTAAATCTCTTTCTGCACCCCTGGTTCGAAGATCTCATGCGCCTTCACTGGTGTGACGAAAAGGGAAGCGTGCCTGCCGATATGAAATTGTATGAAGAGATCATTAAGCTCTACACAGAGTTCAAAGATGAAAAACTCCTCGAAGACCACTTCAAACCCAAACTCAACGGCGACGAGATCATGAAACTCACCGGCCTCAAGCCCGGCCCCGCGATTCAGGACCTGCTAAACGCCCTCCGCGAAGCTCAAATTGAGGGTGAGGTGAAGACAAAGAAGGAGGCGGAGGAGTTTATCAAAAGGATTAATAAATAACCCTGCTTGTGATAATCTTAAGTCTGCATTTCAAGTCTTTTCCCTATGCCCGGATCCAAGTTCGTCAATCTTCACGTTCATACCTTCTATTCCATTCTGGATGGTCTTTCGCCACCGGAAGAATACGTGAAGAAAGCTGTTGAACAAGGCGCGCCGGCCATCGCCATCACTGACCACGGCACCATGCACGGGGCCATCGAATTCTACAAGGCCTGTAAACAGCATAACATCAAACCCATCCTTGGCTGCGAGGTTTACGTTGCCTTCAACAAACTCACCGACAAACGCCACCAGATCGACAACAAACGCACGCACGCCGTTCTGCTCGCCGAAACGCAGGAAGGTTACGAGAATCTTTTAGCCATGGCCACGGTCGCCAGCCTGGAAGGCTACTACTATAAACCCCGCGTCGATTGGGATCTTCTCAAAAAACACTCCAAAGGCCTTATCGCGCTTTCCGGCTGTTTAATGGGCGACATTCCTCAGGCCATACTCAACAGCGACACCGGACGGGCCAAAGAAATGATTGAACGTTTTCAGTCAGTCTTTGGAAAAGAAAACTTCTACCTCGAACTAATGCACCACCCGGCTCTGAGTCAGCAAAAAACCATCAACGACGGCCTCATTAAACTCTCCAGAGAACTCAAAGTCCCGGTAGTGGCCACGGTGGATGTGCACTATGTAACCCCTGAAGACAACGTGGCTCAGGATATCATGACCTGCATCGCCTCCGCACGAAACCTGGATGATCCGGGGCGTTTCAGCATGATGAATGCCGACTACTCCATGCACGACCCCCAAAAAGTCATCGACTACTTCAAGGATGTTCCTGATGCCATCGAAAATACCCTCAAAATAGCAGACCGTTGTAAGGTCGAATTTGATTTTGAGACCTATCGCATTCCCACTTTTCCCACTCCCGAAGGCAAATCCGATCTGGAATATATGCGGGAACTCTGCTTTCAGGGTCTGATTGCCAAATTCAAACTTGCCGAAAAAGGATGCAGGACAGAAAAAAACGTTTTAGATTCAAAAGAGGAAAACGTAAAAGCCCTGAAAGACAGGCTTGAATACGAACTCAAAATCATCTCGGACATGGGCTTTATCGGGTATTTCCTCATCGTCTGGGATTTTGTGAAATGGGCAAAAGACAACCAGATCATCGTGGGGCCGGGGCGTGGTTCGGCCGCGGGCGCGCTGGTGTCTTACTGCCTCGACATCACCACGATCGACCCGCTCAAATACAATTTGCTCTTTGAGCGCTTCCTCAACCCCGCCCGTATCAGCCTGCCGGATATCGACCTTGATTTTGCCGATAACCGCCGTGACGAAGTTATCGATTACGTAGCCCAAAAATATGGCCGCGACCGGGTCGCCCAAATCTGCACCTTCGGAACGTTGGCCGCCAGAGCGGCGGTCAAAGACGTCGGACGAACCATGGGCGTGCCGTTTGTACGTATGAATGAGTTCGCCAAACTCATTCCCGAACGTCCCGGAACCACGCTTAAAGAAGCTTTAGAAAGGTCGTC
Organism: Patescibacteria group bacterium; assembly: GCA_018825145.1. Lineage (GTDB taxonomy): Bacteria > Patescibacteriota > Gracilibacteria > UM-FILTER-43-11 > UM-FILTER-43-11 > JAFGTE01. The sequence goes on along the minus strand of JAHJFD010000044.1, from coordinate 31,334 downwards.
CGAACTTCGCGCGGCCATAGAAAAAGACGACACGTTTAAGGAAGTTATGGAAAGCGCGCTCAAGCTGGAAGGCGCCGTCCGCCACGTATCGGTGCACGCCTGCGCGGTGGTGATTGCCGATGAACCGCTAACCAAATACACGGCCCTTATGCGTCCGCCCAAAGACGATCAGGGACTGATCACTCAGTATTCCGCCAAACCGCTCGAGGCGCTTGGCCTTTTGAAAATGGACTTTTTGGGTCTTAAAAACCTGACAATTTTACAAACAACTCTCAAAATCATTGAGCGCACAAAAGGGGACACCATTAATCTCAAAAAGATCCCCATCAACGATAAAAGAGCCTACGCACTAATGGCCCGTGGAGAAACGACAGGTGTCTTCCAGCTGGAATCTGCCGGCATGAAGCGCTACCTAAAAGAACTCCGCCCCACCGAATTCGAAGATATCATCGCTATGGTTTCCCTCTATCGTCCCGGTCCGATGGAATGGATCCCCGATTACATTGCCGGCAAACACGGACGCAAAAAAACCAAGTATGCCCACCCTTCTCTTGAGCCTATCCTTAAAACCACCTACGGCATTGCTATTTATCAGGAACAAATATTGCAGATTGCTCAGGTCTTCGGGGGTTTCAGTCTGGGCGAAGCCGATTTATTAAGGCGCGCCATCGGTAAAAAAATCGCCAGTGAGCTCGAGGCTCAGCGCGAAAAGTTCATCGAAGGAGCCATCAAAAAAGGACATCCCAAAAATCTGGCCATCGAGATTTTCGAAAAAGTCATCGAGCCTTTCGCGGGCTACGGGTTCAACAAATCCCATGCCGCATGTTACGCCATGATCGCCTATCAAACCGCTTATCTAAAGGCCCGCTACCCCACCGAATTCATGACCGCCCTCATGTCCGCCGACTCCGACAACACCGACCGCATCGTCATCGAAATCGGCGAGTGCGAGCAGATGGGTATACGGGTACTTCCTCCCGACGTCAACGAATCCCGTTCCAATTTCACGGTGGTAGAAGACGGCAAAATACGCTTCGGACTCTCGGCTATCAAAGGGCTGGGGGCCGGTTCGGTCAAGCAAATCATCGATTCCCGTGAAGCCGGAGGTCGTCCATTTGATAGCCTTGAGGATTTTGCCAAGCGCGCGCCTTCCAAAATTCTGAACAAAAAAACGATCGAAGCTCTGGCTTTTGGCGGCGCGATGGACGCCTTTGGCGAGCGCCGTCAGATTGGGCTGAATGTGGAGGCGATCGCCGATTTTGCCAAAACCGCCGATAGCAGTACCGTTGTTGGACAAGCCGGACTTTTTGATTCAATGGGCGATGAAGCACCAGCTGACCACCTTAGATTAGAAAAGCTGGAGCCCGCTACTGACAGCCAGAAACTGGCCTGGGAAAAGGAATATCTGGGTCTCTACGTTTCCTCGCATCCGCTGGTGGGCCTTTCTCAGTTCTTCCAGAGAAAGGTCATTCCTTTCGAAAAACTGCATAGCAAAACCGTCGGGAACCCCATCCGCGTGGGCGGTATGATCACCGGTTTCCGGAAAATCACGACCAAAAAAGGAGATATGATGGCCATGATTCAGCTGGAAGACACTACGGGAAAAGGTGAAGTTGTGGCCTTTCCAAAATCTTACGCCAAGCTGGCCAGTGAACTCATTGAAGGACGCATTTTAATCGTTCATGGCAAACTCGAAAAACGCATGGGCGACATGCAGGTGGTGGTCGATAACGTGGAAGGCATGACCCTTGAAGAGCTACAAGAACTAGCCAAAAAAGAGGGCTTATGGACAGAGGGCGAAAAAGTCAGCCGCCCCTCCCGACACGAGGTTGAAGATGAGGAAGTCACGGAAGCCGAAGATGTCCTGGAAGTCGAAGGTGCTCAGGTCACCGAACTTGAAAACGATTCCCTGTTCACCAATCCCGCCGCCCATCAAATAATTCTGCCGCGGGATATGGAAAAAGAGTTTTACGTGGCCCTGAAAAAACTCCTCGACAAACATCCCGGCGAAGACGAAGTGGAGTTGGTTATCGGTGACCGAGTCCTGTCTCTGCCTACAAAAGTCGCCTGGAACGAAAAGCTGGAAGCCAAGGTAAACGAAATGATTGACAAATAGTAAAATAGTTGTATAATTACTAAGCAACCATAACCCTAACAAGGAGGTTCCTTGATGGACCCCAATCTGATGTGGGTTGCTCTCGGCCTCGTGACCCTCTTCGTGGGCCTCTGGCTCGCGAAGAAGATGATCAAGCTCGCTCTGTTCCTTGGGGCAGTGGCGGCTCTGGTCTTCCGGTTCCACGAGGATCTCGCCGTGGCGTACTCCACGTACGTCACCCCCTACATCGCCGGCTCCTTCTTCTAGGGGCCGGCCCCTCTTAAATATCGGTTAAAGACAAATTGGATCTGATCTGAAATGAACCTTAGTACAAATGACTGTTTGGCCATTTGTTAATGGTGCGTTTACTGTTTTTTCTTTTTTGTCACCACCAGATACTGCCCCTTCTTCTAGAATTCCAACTGATGAGGAATTTCTAACCGTTGTGACTTTTGTTGGACAAGTTCGCTTATCGCTGGCTCTATAAAGCAACCCCTTTCAAAGCCGTTAGCAATTTTCACCCATACAGGTAGTGATGAGTATGCATTGTAATGCACCTCTATGGGTAAAATTTGCGAGTGGAGTTAAAGGGTGTCCTATGGCATGTCTTTTTTGCCATCATTGATCCACCATTGACCCACCAATGTTCCACTAATGTTAACTTTTTTGACTACCCTCCAGTATCCCTTTTCAATGTTATTAACCCATTGTTAACCGGTTATTAACGGATTAATAATGACTTTTTTAATATGGGCACGCCTCACTGGGATTATAGAATGGATTTAATTTTTTTCAGCAACAAATCAAAAGTGTCGTAGCCCGCGGCCGCGTTAAAGTGTCCGGCGCCTTTAACAAGGTTTACTTTTACACCCAAATGTTCTGCCAACTCCTGGGCTTTTTTGAGTTTTATATAAGGATCATTGTCCGAATGAAAGACGACAAGATTTTTGCAATTTTTTTTGATTTGCTCCCAATCAAAAGTTTTTTGAGCAAAAGTCTTCATCGAATCGTCAAAATCATTTCCGGCCTTACCCACAAAACCAGATACCAAAAAGGCCGCTTTAATAGGCTGTTTTTCAATGATATTCAACACAAAGGGAACTCCCAAACTATGCCCGACAAATAAGGTCGACGGGGTGATAAATTCTTTATATTCCTCCAGCGTTTTAAACCAACTCTTAAGAGTTTGGTTTTCCGGTGTCGGAAACTGGGGCACAATCACGTTATGGCCACGCGCTTCCAACTCTTTTTTGAGCCACGGAAACCAGTTTTCTTCCGGATAACCGCTCACCCCATGAATGATAAATACATTAGTCATGCTTTTTATCTATGAAACTTCTCATGAATTTCCCGAAGTTTCTTGTTAGTCAGATGAGTGTAAATTTGGGTCGTCGTGATGCTTGCGTGGCCCAGCATGTCCTGCACACTGCGTATGTCAGCACCGTTTATCAAAAGCTCAGTGGCGAAGGAATGACGAAGGACATGGGGTGTTACTTTTTTTACAATACCCGCTTCATAAGCCGTACGGCGAACCATTTCCTGAATCGTGTACTCGGTCAGCCGGCGGTGTTCGCCTTTCATTTCAACTGCCCCCGCCTTTTTCCCCCGTGCCCGACGATGATTCAAAAACAGAGGTTCATAACCGTCGTCCCTCGCCTCCAGGTAATCACAAACCCACTCCTTTGCCCGCCCTGACAAAAACACAATTCTCATTTTCCTGCCCTTTCCGCGCACCTGAAATTCACCCCGTTCCAGATTTATCTGGTCACGATTAAGCGCCACCAATTCACTGATACGCAGACCTGTCGAATACAAAAATTCCATAATTGCCCGGTTCCTAAGGCCGACAATCGTGCTCGTATCTACGGCTTCAAAAAGCCGTTCCAGCTCATCACGCGTCAGGTATTCCACAGTGCGGTCCGGAATTTTGCTAAGTTCAATCTTCTCCGGCTCCAGCGTCTTCCAATCCTGCTTAACGCAGTATTTCAAAAAAGCCCTCAGCGCAATTATGTGGTAGTTTTGCGTTTTAACAGAAAGCGGCTCATGCGGGCGAAACTCATAGCGATTCAGAAAAAGCCTATAGCGCTTCACCAGTCCCAAATCGATTTTCGAAAGCTCAACGTCTTTGGCGAACTCCAAAAACCGTTCCAGATAATGCTGATAATTCACCAGCGTTCGCTTGGACTGATTTTTTTCAATCTCACAGTGCTCCAAAAACTGCCTGATGGCCTCGGATAACTTCATTTTTGCTTCTTAAATTATCAGTATTGTACGGGATTCAGGGAATTTGGTAAATCAAAAACTGCCTACCTACTTTCGCATATATAAAAATAAAAGTTATTGACAAGTGAACATATGTTCACTAATATCAAACACCTGAAAGAGTTGACGTTGTATATCAATTGATGTAAAATTTGTATGAAGAGGAAATTACTTCTAAGAAGACTTAAAGAAAATGGATGGTATTTTAAGGGGCATGGTACCAACCATGACTTCTGGACTAACGGAGAGGTCTATAAAAGCATACCCAGACATAATGACATCAGCGAATGGTTGGCCAAGAATATAATACGAATAGCAAAAGATAACCCCCGAAATTATGGAGTTTAAACCGACATTCACAAAAGATGGCAGGTTCTACCTTGCAGAAATAAAGGAAATTGATGCCATGACTCAAGGCAGGACAAAAAAAGAGGCAAAATTAATGGTCAAAGATCTATTGGAAACAATGTTCCTGGCTTATTTTGACGAGAAAATTGAAGTAAAAACAATGACAGATCAGTCAGGAGACTTGATATTAATAGCTGAAGATCGCTTGGCCATTCCTTTAATCCTTCGTTGCCTACGCACTGCCAGCCGGAAAACAATTGAAGAAGTCAGTCATGCCTGTGGTTTCAAAAGCAAAAATGCCTACGCTCAGTACGAACAAGGGCGACGTATGCCTGGCATAGAACAATTCGTGAAACTTTTGGGAATAATGGGGGCGGAGTTAAGGGTGAATCGAATTCATGAAACCAGGTAAACCACAAACGACCCGCCCGTCTTTTCACGTCTGAAAACCAATACCTTACCCGCCCGACGCAGTTCCGCCAGCTTTCCCTCCGTCATCTCAGGGAGTACCGACTTCATGTTCTGGGAATGCAGGCCTTTACCAGTAATCACCCGCACCGTCCGGATCCGTTGCTGAATGGACCGGTTGATAAAACTCTCCAGTTCAAACATAGCCTCCGAGCTGGTCATGCCATGCAGATCAGTTTCACGTTGCGGACGAGGATAGTCTTTGACAAGTTCACCTGTGCTTTTGGGGCCGGCTTCTTTCGAAGCTCTTTTTTCCGCTAAAGCGGCCTCGATATCCTCTGGCCTGGTATATTCTTCCATCAGTGAGTCAAAAGACCCAGGTTTATTTGGCATATTTTTTCAGTAAATAATCATAACATTTTTTTATGGCCAGACCGCGATGAGAAATTTCATTCTTCTCCTTTTTGCTCATGGCCGAATAAACCTTATCCTTTCCGTCCGGCAGAAAAACTGATGACAGGGGAATGCCGTGTTCGATTTCTGTCTGAGGTTTGTCTAAAATCTGTCCAACGCACTCCCCTCTGAATGTAATAGTTTCCGCATGAGGATGCGCAAAAGCGATGCAGGCAACAAACTCGGCACGGCGGTTTTTCTCCTTCGCCATCCTGTCCAGAAAGTGGGCCAGCCACTCCTCGTCACTGGCATTCGCGCCGGCCCCCCAGCGTCTCGTTTTTACCCCCAACTCATTGTTCAGGGCGTCCACATGAATCCCGGAATCATCGGCAATGGCGGGCAGGCCGGTAAGCCGGCTGAAAAATTCCGCCTTAATAATCGCGTTAGCCTCAAAGCTTTCGCCATGTTCCTCCACGTCCTCTTCAATCTTCTCATCATTCAGCGAAACAAACTTGAAAGGCAAGTCTTCCAGAACCTCCATCAATTCTTTGAACTTCCCGAAGTTGTGCGTGGCGATCAGTATTTTTTGCATGCATCTATTTTAGCATTTTCATCAGTTCGTCCGGCGTTAGTTTCACTATTTTATGCTGGCCCATTCCCAGCGACAGAATAAAGGTTACTTTCTGCCCGTCCATTTTTTTGTCGCGGTACACCATCTCAATAACTTCCTTCAGTTTGATGTACTTGGGTACCTCAGTTGGCAGGCCGTGTTTTTTCAGCATTTCAGAAATCCGGTCGCCGTGGGCTTTTGATTGTCTGCCGAGCTTTTGAGCAATCTTGTTGGCCAGCACCATTCCGATGCTAATAGCTTCGCCATGCGTCAGTTTATAGCGGCTCAGATACTCAATGGCGTGGCCGAAAGTATGGCCGAAGTTCAGGACTTTTCGCAGTCCGCTCTCCTTCAAATCTTCATTACACACCTGCACCTTGGCCGCGATACTCTTTTCCAGAATAGGCCTGAGATCCGGCTGATTCGCTATCAGGTCCCTTTCTAAACTGGCATCAAGAATGGTCGCGTACTTAATGGCCTCGGCCATACCCGTTTTCATTTCACGTTCGGGCAGGGTTTTCAAAAATGCCTGATCGACCAGCACGGCCTCCGCGGGGTAAAAAGTTCCAATAATGTTTTTGGCCCCCAGATTCACGCCCGTCTTTCCTCCAACCGCCGCGTCGATCATAGCCAGCAGGGTAGTGGGCATGGCAATAAATGGCACGCCACGCATATAAACCGAGGCCACAAAGCCGGCCAGGTCTGTAATCATTCCTCCGCCCAGCCCAACCACCACATCTTTTCGTGTAAAACCCGCTTCCAGAAGGTCTGCGCAAAGAGCTTCGGCCACCTTCATGGTCTTCGACTTCTCGCCCGCTTCTGTCACAAAAATATCGGCTTCCGGCAAAGCGGACTTAATCCGGTCGTGATAAATTCCGGCCACGTTCGTGTCGCTAATGACTGCGACCCTGCCCCCTTTATGATGTTTATCAAGATACTTCTGAAGCTCCAAAAACCCTTCTGCTTTAATACAGATTCTGGAGTTGCCATGAGGCGAGCGGATGATGAAACAATGCCGGAGTCTGCCCATTATATGAGTGGTTTTGCCTTTTCCATGAAAGCTTCAAGCGTGTAGAAAGTCAACGACTGTTTGCCGTCACACAGCGCTTCACAGGGGTTATTATGTACTTCAATAATCAGTCCATGGGCGCCCGCGGCCAAACTCGCGAGTCCCAAAGCCGGCACAATGTCGTAACGTCCCGCGGCATGAGACGGGTCCGCAATAATCGGAAGATGCGAAATCTCCTTAATCAGCGCGAGCGAGTTAAGGTCCAGAATATTCCGCGTCGACTGTTCAAAAGTCCGGATTCCCCGCTCACAAAGCACCACCTGATCATTCCCGCCGGCCAGAATATACTCGGCCGCCAGCAAAAACTCCTCCACCGTCGCGCTCATGCCGCGCTTTAAAAGCACCGGCTTTTTTACTTTCGAAACCGCCTTCAGCAAATCAAAATTCTGCATGTTGCGCGCGCCGATCTGCAGCATATCCACATTCTCCATAAACTCATCCAGATATTCGGCGGACATGATTTCTGAAACCACCGGCAAACCAACCTCCTGGCCGGCTTTTTTGAGCATTTTTAAGCCCTCCACCCCATGCCCCTGAAAGGCGTAAGGAGAAGTGCGGGGCTTGAAAGCGCCTCCCCTCAGCATTTTGGCTCCTAGTTTTTTTACACCCCGGGCAATCTCTAAAACTTGTTCCCGGGACTCCACCGTGCATGGGCCCGCGATGATGACAGGCGGATTTTTTCCGCCAAACTTAACTGAATTAGCCACCGTTACCACGGTGTCATCAATTTTGTATTCACGGCTCACCTTCTTATAAGGCTTACTGACAGCCAGAATTTCTTTCACTCCCGGCAGACGGATCACGTTACCCTCCTCCAATTGTGTCTTATCGCCGAGCACCCCGATGGCCACACGGGTTGTTCCATGCATGACCTCGGTGTTCAGGCCGTGCCCTTTGACCACTTTAACGACTTCGTCCACCATTTCGCGGGTGGCGGTATTTTGCATTACGATAATCATAAGAACTTGGATTAAGGAATTATTAGCATGCATTTTCTCAATAGTTAGATATTACAGCATTTTGTATGCTTGTATTAATAAATAAAATATGTTATAATGATATGAATCATATTTTCACTATGGGCAATCAGGAAACACCACAACAAAGGGACTTGCATGAATTGGCAAAGAATGATCCGAATCAAATCATGATGAGGCAAATGGGGCTGGAAGATATCCGCGTCAGGCGAATTGAGGGATCACGCGCGGAATATGATGCCAAAATTGACGGCGAGGGCTATCAGCTGATTTTTACCAAACGCGGGGATGAAGTTGAGGTACTGGCAATCAGGCATTCGGATTCAGAAATGTTCAGTGAAATGATCGACGACGAAATGGAGCTTCACATGAAACGTGAGCGAGTGGACGAAATTCTGAAGAAAGCTCCTGAGAAAAAGCTCAGGGAAGTTGCTGAAAGCATTGGGATGACAACTGCGGAAATCGATAAGATTGATAAGAAAAAATTAAAGGAGGGTATAAGAAGAGGCATAGAGTATATATTGGACGACAGGGCCGGAAGAGGAGATGCTGAGGTGAATCTTAATAAAGCGGCTAAAATTCTGGGGATAGCATTTGGAAGCCGTCTTGAAATGGCACTCCGAAGTGTTTGCTTACAAATTAATGACAAGCACTTCGATGAAAAAGCCGATGCCGCGTTCAAAAAAGCTGAAGCGATGGCCAAGAAACCGACAACAGCCGAAGTTGTTAAAGAAGTCGTTACAAACCAGATAGCACCTCAGGTGGCCCTCCTGGCGCTAAGCGGTTTAATACCGGGAGCCGTAGCCCCGGAACCTGATGATGCAGATCTAAATACAAGATTGCCCAAGCAAAGTGCTAACGCGCAACAGGCTACGGAACGGAATAAAGCAGTAAAAGAAGCCGAGGAACAGGCAAAAGGTTGGCAATTTTCCAGGGGGTTGGAAGCCACCGCGAAATTGCAGCAAAATTGGAGCTGGGAGCATGTATCTCAAATAGATCCCGGTAAAACCCAGGACTCTGTGACGGATGTGATGAAAAAGCACGGACTGGAAAACATCCGCATCGAATATACGCCGGAAGCCATGAAAGTATATCACTTCACCTACAGGAACCGGTCGGTAGAATTTACGATTTTACCGGGTGGCACAATTACATATACAGTCCTGGCTGAGATGCCGCCAATAATAGAACGCGCCTTGGGCTTTGCCATTGCCATTGCCGATTTCAGGAAGGGGGATTTTCAGGCGGATAGCCTGGAAGACGCTATTGTTAAAGTGAAGGGGATAACAGGACTACCACTGGATGAAGGCAAAAAATTTATATACACCGACATATCTGGAATGCAACCACTTGATGTGACTAGTAATCGCGAATTACAGGAATATGCTTTGCCTTATCCGGTGGTCGTGACAAATCTTCCGACACAAGGTCCCGGCATAGCGATGCCTATGGAACCCGGTCAATTCAGAGCTTTCCAGTACATACCTCTCAGTCCGCGGGCATTGGTTCCTATCGTCACGCCTTTCAAATGGTATAAAATCGGCAAAGAGCAGGAAAAAAGAGTTACTGAAGCAGGTGAACAACCGGAAAAGCCGAAACCCGATACTAGGTACTATTCAGCTCGCTGATTTCAGTTCCGGAAATATGTTTTTTTGCCGTGATATAATAAATCACGCATTAACAAATTTTCTATGAAAAAAGCGGCAATCCTTCTTTTACTGCCTCTGCTCTTTCTGGTACCCAATGCCAGAGCCGAGGTTTTTAACGATGTTCAAAGTGAACATTATAACGGTGACGCCATCCAGTATCTTAAAGATTCGGCCATTGTTCAGGGTTATCCGGACGGCTCCTACAAGCCCGAAAACAGAATCAACCGGGCCGAATTCACCAAGATCATCATCGGAGCCACCTATCCCGACGACGAAATCAGCGCATGTACTAAGGCGTCTTTCCCCGATGTTCCCGCCGGTGAATGGTTCAGTAAGTATGTTTGTATGGCCAAAAAACACGGCGTGGTCGGCGGTTATCCCGATGGGACTTTCAAGCCCGCCGGCTTTATCAACTTCGCGGAGGCCAGCAAAATTGTTGCCGAGTCCCAAAATGTTCCGAAAGACACCGTCGGCACCAACAACGAATGGTTCGCGGGTTATGTAAAGGGATTGGAAAACAAAAAAGCCATCCCCGCGACCGTTCAGTTTTTTGATAAAGAGATTACCCGCGGAGAGATGTCCGAAACCGTGTATCGCCTCAAAGACAACCGTACCGACAAAGTCTCGGCCACCTACGCCGAACTCACCGATCCGCTTCCGGCTATTGCCTCCTGTCCCGCGCTGATGGATAAATTCAAAGAATACCAGAGCCGCCAGTACTACCCACTGATGCGCGGTGATGTTTTGATGATGGAAGAAGCGGATTTTGTCGGAGCTGAAGCTCCAGGACCAGGCTCAGAGACCTCTGCCGCTCAAAAATCGGCTGTTGCGGACGAATACTCCACCACCAATATTCAGGTTGAAGGTGTGGACGAAGCTGACATCATAAAAAACGACGGATCTCACATCTACCTTGTCAAGGGCGACACAGTCCGCATTGTCCGGGCCTATCCGCCCGCCCTGATGCATGAAGAATCCAGTATTGATTTTGGTGATGATTCCTTCTACCCACAGGAGATTTACGTCGACTCCGACCGCCTGGTGGTCATTGGCCAGTCATCCAATTATTACGACATCATGCCGATGAGCGAATCGGCGAAAATAATGCCCCCTTACTACAACACCAGCCAGACTAAAATTTACGTTTACGATATCTCGGACAAGGCGAACCCCAAAGAACTAAGGCATGTGGCCTTCGACGGTTACTACAATACTTCCCGCAGAATCGATAACCAGCTTTACCTCGTTCTTAACGCCAGCCCCAATTACTGGGTCTGGGATAATATCAAGTCCGGCGACAACCTGGTGCCTACTCTGGTTGATGGTGATGGTGAACCCGAAGCAATGGTGGGCTGCGCGGACATTCGTTATTTTCCCGGTTACAGCATGCCTCAGTACTTGATTACAGCTTCTTTTGATATCGATGACGCGGATTCAAAAATTCATCGCAACGTCTTTCTGGGCAGTTCCGACAACGTGTACGCTTCGCAAACAGATCTTTTTGTGGCCAGCCGGGCCGTTGATTATGACCGCTACACCGACTGGGACTGGAACCGCGACCACAGCAAAACCCACATCTTCCGTTTCGCGCTGGAAGACGGCGAAATGGACTTCAAGGCCCGCGGCGAAGTTCCCGGTACCATCCTCAACCAGTTCTCGATGGATCAGTACAGCGGATATTTTCGCATCGCCACCAACAGCGGGAACATGTGGAATGAGGAAGATCCCGCAATAAACAATGTCTACGTGCTCGACGGCAATATGAAAACCGTGGGCAGTCTGACAGGGCTGGCCAAGGGCGAAAGAATCTATTCCACCCGATTTCTCGGCAACCGCCTTTACATGGTCACTTTCAAACAGATCGATCCACTCTTTGTGATCGGCCTTTCTAACCCCGCCAAACCGGTTGTGCTCGGTGAACTCAAGATTCCGGGCTTCAGCGAGTACATCCACCCTTACGACGAAAACAACATCATTGGTTTCGGTCAGGAAACTACCGAAAACCAATGGGGCGGCACCGTCACCGACGGCTTTAAAATGGCCATTTTTGACGTCAGTGACCCGAACAACCCCAAACAGAAATTTGTCGAATATATTGGCGATAGCGGAACTTATTCCGAACTTCTTAACAACCACAAGGCCCTGCTTTTCGACAAAGAAAAAGAGCTTCTGGCCTTCCCCATAACGATTCAGGAAAAGGTCAGCTCAGCAGAACTTCAGTGCGGAAAATACCTTTACGGCACTTGTCCAGTAATGTGCGAACAGCGCTGTATTCCGTCCGAATGCCATCTGGAAAACGGTATGTCAGTCTGCACGGATGACTGCGAGGGCCTTGGCAGCTGTACGGACCCAAGTTACGACCGTTATGAAACAACGTTTTCGGGCGCACTGGTTTACACTTTCAATCTAAAAGACGGCTTCAAAGAACGCGGCCGCGTCACCCACTTTAGCGATGATGACCTGACTGTCGGCCTTTACGATTACTTCCCATACGACTACAACAAGAATATCCAGCGTATCATCTACATCGGTGACTTCCTTTATAGTATCGCTCAGGGCGGCGTGAAAGCCAGCACCCTCGACACTGTTGATAAAGCTAAATACATTGAGCTGGCGGACTAAAAAAGGCGAGCCTCTTCCATATCAAAAAAAGTCATCATTGATATATCAATGACACCATAAAAGAAGACACATTGACCTAGCAATTTTCCAGCATTGTTGGGGCAATGTTGCCCAAAATTGAATGCCTTCATCATTACGCCCTTACCTTATCTCCGCCCCATTCTTCTTCAGCCTTTCCAATACCTGCCTGTGCACCGCTTCAACTTCAGCTTCGGTCAGCGTGCGGTCAGGCGCCTGATAGGTAATTGAATAAGTCAGACCGCGTTTATCGGCGGCAATCTTATCACCGGTATACTCGTCAATAAGTTCCACGCCGGTGATCAATTTCTGATCGGTTTTCTGAATCGTGTTCAAATAGTCGCCAGCCATACTCCTCTTGGGAATAACCATACTCACATCCAGCTGAACCGAAGGGTATTTTGGCAATTCCGTGTACTTCTTACGGGTATCAATATTCATGTCCAGAATTGCCTGCACGTCCACTTCGGCCACCGTCACGCGGGGCTTAATATCAAAATTCTTCCTGATTTGCGGGTGCACTTCATATAAGTAGCCCACCACTTTACCTAGTACCACAAGCTCACCCACACGTCCGGGATGATGCGCGGCCACACGGTCTTTTGCTCTGGGCGGCAAGACCTGAATCCCCAAACTTTCCACCGCTCCCTGAAGCACTCTGAAATCCTCATTCACGGCGGCCATCACCAAAACTGGTTTTTCCTCCCAGTCAGTATCCGACTTGCGGAAGTAAACCTTACTCTGTTCAAACAGCTTAAAACTTGTTTTGTAGCGGAGGTTGCCGGCAATGGTATCCATCATGCGGGGCAGTAAACTGGTGCGCATCAGCGAAATGTCCGCCGAAATCGGGTTAGCCACCTCCACAATTTCACCCGTCACCTCCATACCACACTTATCCAAAAGTTCAGGCCCGATAAAAGCGAAAGTATAGATTTCATCAAATCCCTGGGCCGTCAGCGCTTCTTTTAGCTCACGGCAATAGCGGCGGTCTTTGCCGGGGGAAACCGGATCGATCGCCTTAACGGGTGATTTGTATGGAATATTGTTGAAACCGTAAATCCGCGCCACCTCTTCAATTACATCGGATTCACGCTTCACATCATTATGGCGGAAGCTTGGCACAGTTACCTTGTAACCGCCCTTCGCTTTGGCCGCCTTAAACCCTAAATCACTTAGAATCTTTTCGATTTCTTTGGGTTTCAGTTTCGTGCCGATCAGTAAATTCACTCGGTCCACGCTCAAATCGATCACTCTGTTTTCTTTAGGCGCATTCCACACGTCAATAACCTCACTGGCCACTTTGGCCTTCGGGCAAAGTTCCAGAATCAGCTCAACCGCCCGCACCAGTCCGTCTTCCGCCAGCGCGGGATCAAGTCCCTTTTCGTAAATAATGGCCGCGTCACTGACATGCCCCAGCCCTCTCATTCCCTGGCGGATCAGCGTGGGGTGATAAATCGGTGAATGCAGCCAGACCGCCCTGGTATGCTGACTGATACCGCTGGAAAGACCGCCCATAATGCCGCACAGGTCAAAAAGTTCATGGCCGTCATCCAAAACTATCTCCCCTCCGTTCAGCTCATGCTGTTGTTCGTCCAGCGTCACAACTTTCTCACCTTTTTTAGCCTTTCGCATAGTCCACTTTTTGCCTTTTACCTGGTCCAGATCAAAAGCGTGCAGTGGCATTCCAAGCTCCAGCATAATGTAGTTGGTAATATCCACAATATTCGAAATCGGATTCACGCCGCAGGCCACCAGCCGCTTCTTCATCCATTCAGGACTTTCCGCGACCTCGATTCCTGTAATATAAACGCCCATGTAATGACTGCATGAATCTTTATCTTCAATTTTCAGTTCAACCGGCGCGGGGGAACTGCTTACAGGTGGCTTATACTCATTACTTTTTCTCCATTTGCCAAGCCCATTAGCCACAAACTCCCGCGCGAATCCGCGATGCGAAAACAAATCCGACCGGTTGGTAATGGCGTGGTTATCCACGTCGATCACCACATCGTCCAGTCCCAGCGCCTTGGCCAGCGGCTGTCCCACTTTCAAATTCAGGTGGCTCAGATCCACAATCTCTTTTTCCGACGTCTTCGGAAACATGTCTTCCAGCCCAACCTCCTCCGAAGCGCAGATCATGCCAAAACTTTCCTCCCCGCGGATCTTCGCCCTTTCCATCTTCACCACTTCACTGCCGTGCCACTTCACCACCGCGCCAATTTTGGCAAAAGCGCAGAGCATTCCCTCTTTCACATTCGACCCGCCGCAGACCACCTGAATATTTTCTTTTCCATCATTTACCATACAAAGCTGAAGCGCGTCAGCATTCGGATGCTTCTTAATTTCGATGACTTTGCCAACCACAATATTATCCAGATGATCCCCCTGGGCTTCCATGGTCTCGATCTCGGCCGAACGTTCCGTAATAATATCCTTAATCTTTTGATTATCTTTTTCAGTGATCGTGATGAAATCGCCGAGCCAGTCCAAACTGATTTTCATATTTACAACGAAATAACGAAGTAACGATAACGCAATAACCATACAACAAAAACACCCTGAAAATAAAGTCGTTTCATTGTGCCGTCGTTTCGTTTAGTAATTATTTTTTAGCTGTCTTGCCTGCTTTTTTAGTTGCTTTGTCTGCGGTGGCCTTGGCCTTTTCAGCCATAGCTTTGCCCTTAGCTGCTTTATCCTGAAGAAATTGAACAGGATGTTTAAAGAAACCGCCTAAACCACTCTTCACCTTTTTAAAGATGTTTGATTTACCGCCTTCCTCCCCCTGAACAAAGTCGATAATATCATTCGTCATGGCGACCAGCTCCTCGCCTACCACCTCCGGCGCGTCCGCAAGCTTTTCATATTTCTTACGATTTGCCGGAACCGCCAGCCACTTTTCCTGCCAGGCATCCACTTTCTTGGCATCAAAATGGGCTTTGAGTTTATCAAAAACCTGATCCACGGCCCTGGTGAACTTTTCGGCCTGTCCGCTTTTTGGTACAGGACCTTTTTTCGCGCTGATCGCGGGAGCTTTTACGATAGATTTCTTTTTTACTTCAGCCATTTTTTATTTTTATTTCTTTATTCTGAACCATAGCCACGCGCAAGCACTTCTTTGCCCCCGGTAAATACATCTTCCCTATATCTCAGATTGTCGTCACTGTAGCGTGATCGAAACACCGCAACTTCTTCCCCGGAAACTTTTGGGTCCAGTTTTCTTAGAATTTTTTCAGCTTGATCTGCATCCAGATACATCCAATCCTCTTTATCAGTAACCTGTATATACCACTGAAGCTCAGTCGCCGCCTTTTTCTTTTTGGCGGTGTCCAAAGTCTTCTCAAGCACAAATCGATTTAAATCATCCAGAATATGCGTCTGGATTATTTCAGCTGCCTTTCCCCAATTCTCTCTGGCAGCCTCTCTATATTGCTTCAAAAAATTGGTAGGCATCGCCCCCTCTAATCTATGTTCAATGGCTAACATAGCAGCTTTCATCTCATCAGAACTGAGTTTATCCTCCATTTTCGCTTGCATGATAACAAGAAGGGCATTGATTTTATTTATTTTTTCCGCCACTGACTCACCAATGTTACCTTCTATTTCAAAGATATTTCTGTCCAAACTCATTGTAGCCTCCTTTCCTTTTGGTTTAGTTACCTCGAATGCTTCTTCAAATGGCATATAATACTAAAGATTAGATATTAATTTATCAGCCTCGGCTTTCTCCAGCTCCTTTTCACTGGCGCCGGCCGCTTTAAATCTGGCTTTAACATTGGCGTACACTTCTTCAATTTTTTCAAGACCCCTTTTCATGATGTTATTTCGCTTTTCCTGATAATCATAAAGCTCTTTCATCTGAGTGTCCGCTTCCATTATTTTATCGATTATTTCTTTCTTGGTCGTATCGGAAAAAACTTCCGCGTTTTCGGCCAGAACCGTAAAAAGAGCGGGCTTCAGGTAATATCTGAATTTCTTAAGGGTTGATTTAAATTCCTCGTCAGTCACGTTTTGTTTTTAATTTTTCATCAAATTATACCAAAATTTTCACTAAAAATCAAGCTATTACGCGTATTTACAGCTGTCAGATGTGCAAAAAGGAGCGCTGGGTCCATTGGAGTCATCATGTTTCTTCTTATCTTTTTCAGGAGGCCGTTTAATAGGTGTGTCATCCGGAACAATTTCAATTCCCTCAAAATAATCTTCTTTTTTCTGAGTCGGTTCAGTTGTGATTGCGTCAGTTGGCTGGCACATTAAAAAGGAGGATACAAGAACAAGCCGAATTGCCTTTCTAAAACGACTGCTAGCCATACCTTCAACGCCGCAAGGTTTATTGATAGACATGAAAGGAAAGTTAAGGAACTTATTATAAACACTTCATAATTTTTGTCAATAACTACCTAAAAAGCCAAAATACCGCCCTTATATGCACATTATTTTCCCCTGATAAGCAAGGTGGGTGTCCGCACAATCCCGCCATGGCGGGATTAAATATGAGACTCCCTTAATGTGATGTATAAAGAAAAAAAAGTGATCAATAAGAAAGCGTATATTTCAGCAAAGCCATTATATTACTTTCTTTTGGTCGGTTCCACATATTTCATGCCAAGCGCCTCAAAAACCTCTTCCTCGGTGGCTCCTTTGTAATATTCGCCGTCTTTAAACAGGGCATATTCATTGAGCAGATAGCCTGATTCAATCGCTTTTTTCCGCATCATCACATTAAAATCCTTGCTTCCCGTAAAATACAAAAGGGCGGCCCCATAGCTTTCTTTAGGCAAAAACCGTATATCCACCTGTAAGTTATTTGGAAAGATCACAAAGGAAATCTTTGTCTCTCCACTGCCCAGAATCGCGATATCCGGAAACTCCTTTCGCACCGCCTTCTCGAATTTCTTGTTATCCAGATCGCCGATAACCAGAATATCCAGATCACCCACCGTTGGCTCCCCGCGGCGGTAACTTCCCGCCACTTCGGCACTGCTGACCGATTTCATTTTTTTCAGGATCGCAATCAGCTTCTTCGCAATCGGTGCCACCGCTTTCCGGTCATGCCGTTTCTTTTTTTCCTGTTTCTTTTCTATGGCTTCCAGAATTGATTCCACCAGTTTTTCTCCGAAGCCGGGCAGTTTGTCGATTTCACCGCTTTTAGCCGCACGTATCAGGTCTTTTTTATTCTTCACACCCAGATTTATGTAAAGATCCCGCACCCGGATCGGCCCCAGATGCGGAATGTCCAGCATTTCGCGCACCGGCTTAGGCACCTGTTTCCTTAGTTTTTCCAGAAAAGGAATCTTGCCGGTTTCAATATACTGCATCATTTTTTCCGCTATAGCCTCTCCCACGCCCGGCAGTTTCTCAAAAGCCTGCTTCGAAGCATTCTTTTTGATAATCGGATGAATATCCGCTTTAATCCTTCTGGCGGCTTCCCGATAAGCGCGGATTTTAAATGAATTTTCACTCAAAATCGCCATCAGATCCGCGATTTCATTGAAGAGCCGGTAAAAATCTTCATTATAGGTTTTCACAGGCTGATTCTACCATAACAAACCATCAAAAAAAGCGAACCCAAAAAATGGCAAGGTCAGGGTATCCTCTTTGGAGTACTGAATTCTGATGCACAGATCTTGCACAAACTTTGCACAGATCTTGCACAAACCTTGTGCAACGGAATTTCTAACCTTCCAGGGTATACCCCCTTGTCTCTCAAAATTAGTTTACTCGAATATCTTTGAAGCGCGCGTCAACTTATCGTTTCATCACCTGTCTCACCGCCTGCACCACAAAAACCCCAATTCCTTCATCTTCGAATTCGGATAATCTTCCACTTTATAGCCGTGCGCTTCCAGGAATTTTTTAAGACGCCTGTGGTTCTCGCCTGTCACCTGCCCGCCGTATGACGCGGCCCAGTCATGGTACTCCAGAAAAATGTGCGACACCTTGTCAAAAACCTTCTGCGGACTGTCTTCCAAAATGGCGAATTCGGCTCCCTCACAGTCAATCTTAAGCAGGTCACATTGTCCAATATTATGTCTATCAAGAATTTTTTCGAGCGTGATCGTCTGTATTTTCTGAACCTCATCGGTCGGTTCAATGGCGCACACAATTGAGTGATTTAAATCCTCTTTGCTCAAAAACAATTCAGCTTCGCCGATCTTATTGCTCACGGCCAGATTCTTCGCAGTTACGTTTCTGACACGGTTATTTTTTAAGTTTTCTTTGAGCAAGGCAAAATTTCCGATATGAGGCTCAAAACAATAAATAGGCACACCTGAATTCAGCAGCGACGCATACAGGCTAAAAAACCCCAAATGCCCCCCAATATCTATCACCGCGTGCTTAGCATTGTGGATCACCTCATCACAATATTTGTACTGATGATCCAGAAAAAGCTCATGGGCAATGGCATAATCACCCTCATTGCGCATTGTCAGAAGCACTTTTTTGCCGAAGATTTTAATTTCTTTGTGAAACAAAATTATATGGCCTTTTAAGCTTAATTATGATAAAATAATACAATAAAAATAAAAATTTAAAACGTCAAAATGCAAATTCGAGGAACCACGAAGCCTTTTATTATCACAGCGCTGGCTACAGCGTGCAGTGTGTTGTTTCTTTGTCAGTCAGCTTTCGCGGCTACCCAGGGGGTCTGGCCGAGCACCGCGGCGCCAAGTGATATAGTCGTGGCTAACACAGTGGCCACCGAAGATACACAATATATTACCCAGACAAGTGATGGAGACTACATTGTTGCTTACGGCTTAACGGGAAGATCCTATGTGCAGAAGTTTTCAGCTGCCGATGGCTCCGCTGTGGCAGCGTGGAATGGCGGCACTCCTATCATTGCTCTTTTTGATGCACCAACCGCAATTATCCCGGACACCAGCGGAGGTGCATATGTTGCCACGAATATGGATTTTGGCGGTGGAGTTTGTGCCATATTTATTCAGCGACTGGACTCAACCGGAACTATACAATTCCCATTCGGCGGATTAAACGTAACCAATGGTCTTGGCACTTGTGAATCCTTCATGCAGATGATTCCGGACGGGTCAGGAGGATTTTATATGGCTTGGGGAGACGGAGGCCCGAATCCTGACACTTCTCTAACAAGAGAACTTTATATTACACGTGTTACATCCGGTGGGGTTGTGGATCCCACCTGGAATGTGGCCGGAGGAGGTCCATTCAGGCATGTCCAGTTCCCGGAATCAGTACCCGGCGCTAGAGAAAATAGCGCCCATATCGTAGACGACGGTGCCGGAAACGTAGTGGCCGTATATGAAAGCAGTTTGCTTGCCTTTTATTTCGCGGCAACTAAGTTCTCGTCAATCGGCGTCATGGCCGGAGCGCCATGGAGCACACCCCTGGAAATTGACGCGAACGGTAACGGTAATCTTGGCAGGCACCTTATTGCCGATGGCAGTGGGGGGGTAATCGTTGGCTTTGCAAGCGGTCCGTTCGGATCACCAACTTCAGTTGAAGCGCAAAGAATAGACAGCGCGGGAGCCCTCCAATGGGGTACCGGTGTCATCGCGAGCAGTACCAATATTGATGGCTACATCGGTCAGCCAAGAATAGCCTCGGATGGCAGTGGCGGAGCTATTATTGGTTGGCATACGGCCGGCGGCGCGACTGATGACATATACGCTCATCACATAACCTCCGCGGGCGCGCTTGACGCGACAGGCAACTGGGCGGCGGCCCCAATAGCACTTTCTGACACCGCGGATGGACAGACAGACTGGTTTGTTACCGCTGACAGAAGCACGGCGCAATCGGACGGTAATGGCGGCGCGTATTTTCTTTATGCACGCTACGAAGGGGGAGCGTGGCCGATTAACAAACTTCAGCATATTGCCAGCGACGGCAGTGTTGAGTTTGCCGGAGAGGGAATAAACATAACCAGCGGCGCCGGTATAGACGGGATAAACGGAATAATGATCTCTGACGGAGGCACGGGCGTGGTGGTTGTCTGTCAGGATGAAACACCGGCTTTCGACATGGACCTCTACATGCAGTATTTCGACGACCTTACCGCGTCAGCTGCGGGTGGCGGCGGGGCGGGAGCGGCCTGTACCAAATATCCCGCCAAACTGGACCTGCCACCGGAACTTAATGTCCTGCATCAGGACGGCAGATCAGTGGTAGAACTCAGATGGGACAACGCTCAGGCTCGTGACGCGGCAACAGCCAATAAAATTCAGATTTTTTTCGATTACCTGAAACAAAGCCCGACGCCTGAACTGGACGGTACCGGAAAAATTCTGAAAGGCATATTTACGCGGCATATGTACGAGCAGATTTATGACTCCGGCGACGACGGCCTGATAAACGCGTTTGAGGATTACCTAAGGGCTGTGTCTGACAGCCAGGGAAAACCGGTCCTCGATATTCTGAATTCCATTGGCATCGGCCAGAAAAATGATTATTTTTCCGACTGGTGGGCGTACCTGACAGTCGATAAACTCAAAAACAGCAAGGCGGTGGCGGACATCTTTATGTCTTCCGTTTCCTCAGCGCTCAAGCCCCAGCCGCTCAGCTACAAGCAGTTCATTGGAACCCTGCTCAAAAATTTACTTGAAATCAAAAAAAGCCCTCAGGAATCCAAGGCGGCGCAGTGCGTCAGCAAAGTAACGGCTGGCCTGACGCTGGATGATTTTGTCCCCGGCAAAAAAAACAGCGTGTACGGAAAATACGACAAACAGCTGAAGGATTCACTCGCGAAAATAAAAAACGAAGGAAGCATTGGCGAAGAATTAAACGCTCTGAAAGCGGATCAGAATTTTATGGACAGTACCGTCGGCAGTCTGAAGTCAGATATAAACGCTCTGCTTTTCAGCTGGGCGAACAATTACAAGATTCAGAGCATTATTGACTTTTACCAAACCGACAGCGCCTTTCAGGAATTCAAAGATGTTTTCTTCAAAACAGATATCGTCAAAAAAATCGAAAGCTGTCTTAAAGAGGCCTACAAATTAAGCCTGATGCAATCCGTGAACGACGCGAGATTTGACCTGATTCAGAAAACTGTGAAACAAAATGAGGTATGTGACGAAGATACTTCAGGTGTATTGCTGGAGGCCATTGAAAGAATGATGGATGATCCCGGTGTTCAGGAAGATGCGGAAAAAATGGTTCTGAAGTATATCAATGAACTTCTGAACGTCGAAAAATCTCTCTCCGGCGCTACAGCTTACAAAGATACTTTCAGTGACTACTACAACGCTCACTATAATCCGGTTTCTCAGGGGACTTCTGATGATCTCACCCTGATGATTTACCGTGATGGAAAATTGATTCATACGATAAAAAATCCGGTTTTCACTTCGTACATTGATGAAACGGTGCCGCTGAACACGACCGGCCGCGTCAAAAACCACAAATACTATCTGGTGACCCAAACAGCGTGTGAATCAAAAACAGGTTCCACAGGTAACGCTTATATCAATCCCGAATTAAAACCGGGAACAGGAATAGACGTGGACGCCGATATCAAAGTGAAAATCAAAAAAGGCTACGATATTCTTTTTATGGAAAAATTGCAGGCTTTGGTGCAGGCGGCCAAAAAAAATAACAAGGCAATTTCAGCTTCGGGCCAAATAACCACTGCCCCGGAAAACAACGGAACACTCAGTTGTTTCGAGGCCGGAGTAAACCTGAGTAATGCCGACATAAATAGTGACAATGTGATGAATTACATTCTGGCCTGCCATGGCGGTCCTGAACTGAGCTCTAAGCTACAGGCAAAACGGCTCAACATCATTCCGCCCCTGCTGATCGCGCTGAAACTCAACGACACGGAAAGCGACACCGTGATCATCGATCAATACATGAAACCTGTTATTGAAGAGCTAAATAGTGAACTTACTGACACAACCGCCATCTTCAAATTAGTGGATAGCGGGCTGGCCAAATTGGACCTTAACAAAAATCTTTCCGAATTCAGTGACACGGAGAAAGAACTGATCATGTGCGCCGGCATTCCAAAGTGCTCTCAGGACGTCAAAGACAAAGTTGAAGCCTATTTCAAAGATAATTCACACGCGGCTGAGCTGAGCATTCAGGTATACGATTCGTCAGGAAATCAGGTATATCAGACAAACGGAAAAACCAATATCTTCGGCGAAATAGAAAACATGAACCTGGGACAGTTCAGTGCGGGAGCTAAGTACACCATCAAAATAAAGCTGGCCAATCAAAGTTACGTTTTGCCAAAGGTATCCGCGGTTACTCTAAACGCCGCTGAGCCCAAAACAGGAGGCGGTTACAAAGCCCACCTCAACCTTGCCTACGATCGTCAGTTCCGATACGGCAATTTTGACGAATCCAACGATGTTATCGACATAAATGACATCCTTGCCTGGGGCAAACTGATTTCCGAGCAGCCCGAACTCTGGAACGAAAGTAACCTGGATGGGCTTTACGGCGTGGACCTCCTTGACGTTATCACCTTCCAGCAGAACTGGGGAAAAATTCAGGAATCCCAGATCGAGGAAGATCAGATCACATTGATGGAACTGGCCAATATCTTTGGCCTGGTGAGCGGAATTCAGACAAAAGTTCAGGCACCCGACTGGCTGAGCCTGCTAAAACTAAGTTGCGGAAGTTAGCGGCAATCAGGTCGCTAAGTTTGCAATAAAAGCAGATCCATATTACTATGATCTCCTTTTATTAAACCCGCGGATTATTCATGGACATCATTAATCGACGACTCGATTTACACGAGTTCATAGACTACATAGCTGGCTACAACTTTGGCACAGAACCGGCCGATAAGCTGGTGATTCATCATACATGGCGCCCGACCAAAGATCAGTGGAAAGGGGCGGTCTCCATTCAGGGGCTCAAGAATTACTACGAAGGCAAGGCCTGGCCTGCAGGCCCTCATCTTTTTGTGGCAGACGACGGGATCTGGCTTTTTTCTCCCATGCGAAGTGACGGAATTCATGCCGGCGAGCTCAATCACCGTTCCATAGGCATCGAAGTGGTGGGGGATTACGACAATGAAAAATGGACCGGCAAGACCAAAGAAAACGCGTTGGGAGTCATCAAGTGTCTGATGAATCAGCTGGGCATCGATAAACAGAACATCTTTTTTCATCGTGATGTTTCATCCAAGTCCTGCCCGGGAAAAGCGATCACCAAAGCGTGGCTCTTTGAGGAACTCGGTGAAGTCAGGATTCCTATTTGGGCGACGGAAGCGGTGACCTGGGTCAACCAAAACCACTTATTTGAAGTACGCAATGACGAAGACGTGCGTGACGCGGTAAAGTTTCACCGCCTTTACAAACTAATCAAAGAAAGCTAATGGAAACGAACGAAAAAATTGTCGCAATCATCGGTATTACCGAAGCCATCAAACAGTATGGCATTCCTTCTCAGTTCTGCCCAACCATCGCTATTATTATAGGCGCGCTTTTCGGTTACGCCGAAAAGCCAAATTCTCAGGGTATTTTGGAGGGCATAATTCTTGGCGCCACAGTTACCGGAGGCTACGCCGTCACAAAGCGAGTCGGCCAGGGCGCTCTTGCCCCTTTCACCAAAAAACCCGGCTACGAAAATCTTGAACCGGATGATTATCGGGGGGTTTGATTACGGGGCCCCCGCAAAATTCAATCGCAGGTCGAAGACCGAGAAGGATTTTGTGGGGAGGGACCCAGAAGTGAGCGTATGCTGAAGAAGGCATCCTTGATTTAAGGTGTCTTCGTAAGCAGTAGCTCAGTGATGGGTGGTGGAGATGCCCGGAGTCGAACCGGGGTCCGAAAATGAAGTCAATAAACCTCTACAATCATAGTTCGTTTAGAATTTTCATCTAAGCCATAAAGACGAACAAAAGCGACTTAGCCTATCTGGGTTATTTTTTCGACCCCGACACCTCCAAAGGCGTCGTCGGGGCTTAACCTGCTAAATTACGCCTTACACAGTCAGCAGGTGTCGCTATGCAAGACGAGCCCCGCTCAGCGGGGCGTAATAGCTATTTAAGCAAAAAAAGGAACGAAAGCAGGAGTCGAAACTCTTGCAGCCATTCGTTTTGCAGAAGCAGCTAAAGATCTATAAGTATTTGCACTTATAATGCGCTGGGCTAATTGGCAGGCAGACAGCGCGATGCCTGGATTGCCATCAATTAACTTAAATCATTAACGTCAAAACCAAATACATCCCCACATGTCAAAGAGCGCAACGATTATAACACAGCTTTACCGGTTTCTTCTGAATCCCCTTCATCATCAGGCTCTGAAGTCGTTATTAGTGGCGGGTGACTGCTTGGAAGAAGGGCGGTTACCGTGGCTCCGCCACCCTCCCCGCTTTCAATGATCAGATGGCCTTTGTGTCTGATCATGCTTTTTCTGGCGCTCACCAAACCAAAACCAGAGCCGTCTTCTTTGGTTGTAACAGGGGAATGACGTAGCTCATCCAGCACATCCTCAGGAATACCGGAACCATTATCCTCTATTTCTATGTTGATGTAAGCCCCATCATCAATTTCAGCAAATGGTTTGTCTTCAGTATTATAAAATCTGTCTTCGATTCTGACCAATATTTTACCTCCCTCTTCAGGAAGCGCCTGAATCGCATTGATCAACAAATTTTCCACAGCCCGCTTAATACTTGGCGGATGAAAAAGGATCTCACAATTTACTTCAGTTGAAGACTGAAAGCAAATATGCGGATATAGACGCTGATAATCCAGCACAATACCTGAAACATACTCCGAAATATTCCCAGGCGTCGGCTGATCTTCGGGGGGCTGGGCCTGAATAAAATGCAGACCGCGCTCCATCAGCATATCGAATTCACTGACGGCACATTCAAACGCATTATGGGAAACAAAAAATTTTCTTCCTCCAACATCCCTGATATGTTCCGGAATTGGTCCGAGCCGGCCGCGCAAATAAGTCAAATTCTCCGAAAATTCATCCATTTTTATGTTTCCTGATCTTATAGATTCAAGCAGGGTCTGTATTTTACTGCGGACCCTTTCGGCAACAGTTGTCATTGTTTCAAAACAAGACTCATCAAATTCGCCTCTGCGCTCTTCCAGTCCCACCAGGACTAGTTGCAGTTTATTATTGGCGTCATGTATAACAGTCGCCAATGGGTGCAGATTTGGGTACCGTCCGGATGTCAGGAGTACTTTCTTTTGACTTAGCGGGTCACGACTAGTCATCATTGATCGCACTTAAAGTACGATACAATAACACCATTTTTTCATTCTAGCAAGCATTTTTTATCCAAACCAAAAAATTATCATCTCCATTATTACAAAACAAGTGAGTACTGCATTTCTTCCGGCTCATGTTCCTTCATCAGAATATTCAGAATTTCAATCAGAAGATCCACGTCATAAAGGGCGCGATGCAAAGAATCGGACTGCATTTCTACTTTATAATGGCTGGCCAGTTCTTCCAGTTTGCCGGGCAGCAGCTTGTCTTTGGCGTAAATCAGGCTGCAGGCTACCTGATCATTCTGATAGGGCCTGAGGCCGCTCCGCACCAGATTGGAATTCAGCATAGGGAAGTCAAACTTTATATTGTGCGCCACAAGCGGTCGGTTTCCGCAGAACTTTAAAAAATCCGTCAGCACATCTTCGGGTTTTCGGGCTTGCTGAATCGCCTCTGTCGGGATCCTGTGAATTTCCCAGGCCGCCTGATTCATTTTGCCGGGATTTACCCAGATAAGCTCTTCAAAAAATTCTCCCGGCCCCTTCTTGCTCCATTTTCGGGCGCCCACTTCAATAATATCATCATGAAAAGTGTTCAGGCCTGTTGTCTCAGTATCAAAAACAACAAAATCTTCTCCTGAATAATATCTTCTGATGAAATCCTTAAACGAAATAATATCCATGATCAGGCAAAGAATTAGTAATCAACCATTTTTCGGTCATGTTTCAGCTTGCCTCGCATCTTTTTACTTTGCAATCTTTTCTCCTTGCTCCCCTTTGGAACCTTGGTCTTCTTTCTTTTCTGAGGCATGTAAAAGTAACGCCTAACCTTTTCAGCCAACTGATCAAAGGCCTGCCTCATGTTCTGCTCCTTGCTCCGTTGGCTGATAGAACGGCTGACCAGTTGCCGCGTTTTCTGGAAAGCATTCAGATAATCATAAGGAATATGGTAAATCAGGCGCACACCATTCATAGTCTTATTCAGATGCTGACCCCCCGGTCCGCCGGAAAAATAAGAAAGCAAAACATCAGCCGGAGTGATCCTGAGCTCTTTTTTATCAGCGAGCCGCACTGTTATCTGTTGTTTTTCCCGATCATACAGGAACCAGTCCTTTTCCATACCTGAATTATATCAGAGAACAAAAAGTTTAATGAATCTCAATTAAGCTTTGGTGATGTCGGCAAATAAGCATTGAACGCTAAGTTCTCATGTGCTAAGGTGTGAAAGCTTTTTTATGAAAGGGCCTCCCCAAGTAACGACGACGAGGGTGTTTAGCTCAGTTGGTAGAGCAGTAGGCTCTTAACCTATTGGTCCTGGGTTCGAGTCCCAGAACACCCACCAATATTTTAAAATAGGGTTCTGGGACGAGAAGGGCGAGGGGGGTTCGTAACGAAGTATTCGAGCGAAGCGAGAGGGGTTCCCAGCTGACCCGCTAAAAAACTATTGACTAGTGAACATTTGTTTACTAGAGTTTATTTGTAGCATTAATTTTTAATGAAATGAATCAATCCAGCAAACTTATTCTTTTTCAATCCAAACATATACGCCGAATCTGGCACCATGATGAATGGTGGTTTTCTGTTATAGATGTGATCGGTGCTCTTACCGACAGTGAGAATTCACGTGATTATTGGTATAAAATGAAAATTCGCGTTAAAGAAGATGATGGGTTTGAACCGTCGACAGTTTGTCGACAGTTGAAGATGAAGGCTATTGATGGAAAGCAGAAATTTCCAGGGCAACTTTCGGCATGACTCCAGGCGAGTACAAAAGTTACAAAAATATCCCGACTAAATCCAAAGCAAATCTACGGGATAACATGACTGATCTTGAATTAATCTTTACTATGCTGGGCGAAAGGGTGACAACTGAGATCTCACAGAAAGAAAAGCCAAAAGAAATACCATCAAATGCAAAGGTAGCGAAACGAGGCGGTTCTGTGGCAGGCAAAGCGAGAGAAGCAACAGAAAAAGAACTTGGGCGAAGTATAATTTCAAAGGACAATTACCTGCCGAAGCAAGCGAAGAAAGAACGGCTGAAAAACTGAATTAGAAAAGAAAATAAATGCTAGAATGGACGCATGAAACACATACTTTTTTACACCGATACCCCAAATCTTGGCGGGGCGGAAAAACACATGCTACTTCTGGCAAAGTACCTCAGCGCAAAGGAAGTGCAGGTTTCTCTGGCTTATGGCCGATACAGCAAAATCAGCAAACTTCACGCAGAATTCGCCAGGTATTGCAAACAGATCTTCGTCCTTAGCACGCTCCACAAACATGATCCGCGCCATTACTCACAGCTCAGAAAAATTCTTGCCAAAAACAAATTCGATCTGATCCATCTGCACCTATGGAATCCGGGCAGTTGCCGTTACGCTTTTTTCGCGGCCTCAAAAACCAGCCTCCCCATCGTCACTACCGAACACGATCCCTTTGAGCTCACCGGAATAAAACGCTTGGTCAAAAAATCCTGTCTCGCCAAAACAAATCGCACAATCGTCATCAGTATGGACAATTTTCGACTGCTTGACGAATTTTATGGGGTACTGAAAGAACGGCTTGAATTAGTGCACAATGGCATCGAGATAGACAGATTTCTGGACAATCGCGACAAGGCGGAATTACCTGTCCAAAAAGGCGCTCAAATCATAACCTGCATCGCGGAACTCCATCACCGCAAAGGTCACCGCTACCTTTTAGAGGCTTTCAAAAGACTTCAGACTCATGTCCCACGGCTTCACTTGGTTTTAGTCGGCAGTGGGCAGGCCGACCGTGAACTGCGCGATCAGGCTTCTCAAATTCCGAATGTGCACTTCGTTGGCTGGCGCGAAGACATACCCCAAATCCTCCGGGCCTCCGACATTCTCGTCCTCCCCTCGCTCAAAGAGGCTTTCGGGCAGGTGATTTTGGAGGCCATGGCCAGCGGCGTGATTACCGTAGCCACGAACAACGGCGGTATCCCCGACATCATCAAAGACGGCGTCACCGGCTATCTGGTTCCGCCAGCCAACAGTCAGATCATTGCCGACCGCATCGCAACTATCCTCACCAACCCCGACCAAAAACGGGATATCGAAAAGGCCGCGCTAGCAACTGTTAAGGCCAATTTTACAGCCCAAAAAATGGCCGATAAGACTTTGGCAGTATATCAAAAAGTCTGGTAACGTGGACATATGGCTGAAGCAATGATTTTTATTGTCATCGTCGGAGCGCTCATAGTAATTCTTCTTTACGTTTTTAACCTGACATGGATCAGTCCTTACTGGGTTATCGCTTTTCTGACACTTCTGATTGCTCCCGGCCTATATGCGGCATTTACCAGTGGCCCCTTTGTCCCATCCGCCCGCAAACGTCACAAGACCATGCTCAGGCTGGCGAATCTGACTGACTCTGACATTGTGTACGACCTTGGCTGCGGAGACGGCCGCCTGGTTTTTTCAGCCGCCAGATTCTCCAAAAAAGCCATCGGCTACGACCTTTCCATTCCGCTGGTCCTCTATGGAAAAATGCTCAGCCTCTTTCATCCAAAAGCCCGCATCCGCTTCGGCAATCTCTGGAAGCAGGATTACAGCGACGCCACCGTCATCTTCTGTTACTTACTGCCCGGCGCCATGAAGCAATTTCACAAGGAAGTCTGGCCCAGGCTCAAAAAAGGCACTCGGGTGGTCTCAAATGCTTTTGAGATTCACAATTTGAAACCACTCAAAAAAGAAGATAAAGTATATTTGTATCAGGTTTAACCCCATTTTATATGGCTTCAGAAGCAGTACTCAAAGAACTCTTTCAGGTTTCAATGGCTTCCAGTGCTTTTAAGGGTATATCGAAAGAAGATGTATGGAATGCCTGCCTTGCCTACAAAGATCGTTCTGACGAAGACATTGGCATCGCCATGGACAATATTCGCAAAAAAGACCAGGCCATTATCGATAAGGCGGATGAACAGAAAAAACATCTGGAACAGAATAAAGAAAAAATGGCCGCACTGCATGAAGAGGAAGCCGGCGACCGTAAACAGGACGAGCAAAACGCTGAGAAAATACTTGAAGAATTGTTTAAAATGTGATAAAATAAAATGAAAATTTAAAAATTAATACAAAAAATATGGGAGGCCCAGAATTAGACCAACCAAAAGGACTCTCACCAGACAATCCGCTAAATCTTGATTTCAATCCTTCCGAGCCAATTCAACTGTCCGAAAAAGAGTCAGATGAACGAACTAATGAAATTGAAAACGTTTTTGGTAAAATAGCTGATTTTCATCAAAGGGGAGAGGACCTTAAAGATTTAGAAACTGCCAGAGTAGCCTCAATAATTAAGATAGACAAAAAGCTTGACCCGATGAAAGCGGAAATGGAAAAACTGTTAGAAAAACAAAAAAGCACATCTGGTAAAGAAAAAGAAGAAGTAAAGAAAACAATGACTGCACTGGAAGAAAAGATGACACCTTTAGTTACAGCAAGGCGCGAAATAACGGATCGCTACACAAAAATAATAGATGGCACACTCTTCCCAAAATTGGTGAAAACTGTTAGGGATGGTGGCAGTGGTAACGACATCTTGGCTGGGAAGATGAAAAAGAATGTCAACGTCTATGAAAACCTTGGAGAAGTAAATAATGCTCTTCAGTGGAGTGCGCCGCCAGTTGGGTTAGGTCTAACAAAGGATAATTTGATGGACAACCAGAGCAAACTTGCAAAAAAGGCACAAGAATTTTGGTCCGCAAGTCCTAGTCAGTGGGCCGCATTCAAGAAAAAAATTGACTCAATTGACACAGCATTCACTGATGCAAAAACTGGAGTGGAAGCAGCAAAAAAGACAATTAGTTAGTAAGCAGTCAAAAATTATCTTTCCCTATATCTATCATTCAAATGTGCGAAAATCATTTTCAGGAATCATGTCATTGGGAACATAATCGGCGAAAGAGTACTTATATGCTCCCTCCTGTATTCTGGGAAGTTCGATATGATTAGAAGCACCTTTTTTGTCTCTAAAAGAAAGGGTTACAGTTACCTGATCCCTAGTTCTTTCAATGGAAATATAAGCTTCATTTGCAAAAGGAGCCAGAGGAATATCTGGATGGCACTTTGAGGTACTTCTTAATTCCATATCTTCCGTTCGAAAGCTGGCAAACCCAACAGCATCTTTCACACACATTATCTCCATAAGAAGATCATCTTTGGACGTGATATTAAACTCACCCGTTGCCTGACAAACAGCATCAAACTTTTCCTTAGCATTATGTTTATCCGATGGAGCTTGATGATGTGCGCTATTTTCTACAAGTTGATCATGGTTAGATACAGATGTTCCAGTATTGGTTGTAGATTTTGATGCTATTGAAGATATTGGTTCTGGCTCCTTCACACTTTGTTGAACTCCATTGGAAGCACAGCCCGAAACCATTAGGGCAACCATAGCTGAGCGAAAAGTTGTGGGTGTTGCCAAAGATCGAACTAATTCAAGTGCAGATGAAAATCCATAAGTTGCTTTGCGATCAAAATGCTCTACCATGTGTATAAAACTAATCAATCACGGCAAATATTTATAACACTAGTAATTGTTATTGTCAAGCATTTGTTCTAAATTATCCCCAGTTTTGCCACTGCGTACTTAACGGTAGGTGAATTTGAGTATATTCTTGGCTTCTTTTTGAGAAAAAATAGGCGATCTGCGTCACTTTTCAAAATGAAGGTTTATAGCTTGTATTAACCACAAATA
>JAHJFD010000043.1 GCA_018825145.1 Patescibacteria group bacterium | reverse complement strand
TTGGCCAATGGCTTAACCTGTTCCGCTTTAAAAGGCCTCATACCGGCCTCGGGATGAACGGAAAAACACCAGCCGAAAAGCTCATACTTCACTACTCAAACCCGACCCGTGAAACTGTAAACTTGATTCTGCAACAAAACACTTGTTGACAAAATGCTTTTTTGGTGTTACCCTTTTATCCTATTATATTCATTGAAAACAAGCCAAAACTTTGGTATAATAAATAGACTGTAACTATGAAAGAAATCTCTGAAGCAAAGGCTGTCACGTTTGAAGAAGTCACAGTGGTTGACAAGGTCTGGCAAATGATCCGTTTTCTGGTGGTAACCGGTATGATCTTTGCAGCAAGCTTCTTCGCGCTTAATTATCAGGCTTATACGTCAATTTTGGCGAACGTTCTTAACTCCGAGGGGCATGCGGAGGCCGAGAAGATATTGACGGCTTCCGCGGCCGATATTGATCCGGATTTGCTTTTGCCTGTAATGGAGGGTGAGGCGGAAACGCAGAAAAACTACGCGTGGCTTGATTTCCCTGTGGTTCCCACCGATAACCGTCTGGTAATACCCAGACTTGGTAGAAGTGTGCCGCTGGTTGAAATGGGCACGGAAAACATCGAGGGTGAAGACTGGTCCGAGCTGGAAAAACAGATCCAGTCAGGGCTTCAGATGGGCGTTGTCCATTACCCCGGCACCGCCAAACCGGGCCAGATCGGTAATGTGTTTATCACCGGCCACAGTTCCTATTACCCCTGGGATCCGGGACAGTTTAAGGATGTTTTCGCCGTTCTTGGGCAACTTGAAGTCGGTGACGAATATTATGTTTATTACGATCAGCGAAAGTACACCTATAAAGTGACTGAGAAATTTGAAGTACAACCAGACAATGTTAATGTGCTTCAGCAACCTCATGACAAAAAAGTTTCTACTTTGATGACCTGCACGCCGGTAGGGACAACTTTAAGACGACTCATCATAAGGGCTGAGGACGTCAGTTAGCTAAAAATGCCATTATTAATTACGTACAAGATACATTGTACGGGATTCTTTGTTTTGATTAAAATACCCTACTCTGCCACCGGATTTACTAAACTTTCATAATTCCGATTACTTTTCGGAGTGCTTTTTGCGTTACTGTTTCTTCACCGGCAAGTTCAATGCCGATATTGACAAGACTCATGGGTGTTATATCTTGTTGGTCTTTGATTTTCTTCGTTGCGTCGATGACTTTTCCGACATCGGAGGGTTTCATATAGCTGGCCTGAGGTGTTCTGGCAAAATGTAGCTTCTTGTACCACTTTGTTTCATTCAGTGTCTCTTTGATTTCGCCCAAATGCGTTCCTCCACCGCACAGAAGAATCCTTGAAGGCAGAACTTCCAGGTCTTTGAACTCCGCCAAAGACAGAATCACGCCTTCCAGCCAGACCTCCGTATCGTTCTGGATTATGTCGGTAATGATTTTCTTGGATTTCTGTTCCAGTTTGTCGGAAGTGTAGGCGATCTTGAGTTTTTCGGCCTCCTGAAAAGATATATTGAGCTCAACAGCAAGTCTCTTTGTGAAGGTGCGGCCACCCAGAGCGAACATTTTCGTTCCGATAACCGCGCCATTTTCAACGACGGCAATATCGGTTGTTCCTCCTCCGATATCCATGAAAATGGCAGACACGTTGCCGTCTTCAAAATCGAGGCATCTGGCAACAGCGTAAGGCTCCGACACGATGCTGAGTAAGTCGATATCAAGTTCCTCGGCAATGTTCTGCAGGGCGCTGAAGTGCACCAGCGGGGCAAATGAGTTAAAAATGCTCATCTGTACCTGCTTTCCCTGAAAGCCAAGAGGATTGGTTACTTTGTACCCGTCAATCCGCACGTCAACGATGGCAGTATTGACAAGTTTAATGTCGATTTCGGGGTAGCCTGTTTCGTTACTCAGCTGTTTTCTGACTTCGGCAAAGGCCCGCCACTCCAGCTTATGAACAATATTCCGGAGTTCCGTGAGATTGATTTTAGCGTCGTGTTCATCACGGTTGTAGCTGATTGTTGAAGTGGCCCCTTTCACAAACTCGCCAGCGATACCCATCACCATCTGGTTGGGGGTGAGGCCTGATTCCTGACTGGCAATACGAATCGCTTCCTTGCAGTTATGAACGACACTGGCAATATCGGTGACGACTCCGTTCTGAATATCCCCCAGCCTTTGCCTGATCTTCCCGAAACCTTTTATAATCGCCCTTTTGCCTATTATTTCACCGGCGGCACTTTGCTTTTCTTCAATCGTGAAGATCGCCGCTTTAACGATCTCGGTGCCGATATCAAGAGCCAGGATGGCGTTGTCCTTTGGTTTCCTTTTTAGAAAATCAAACATTTTGGAGTAATTCCAGGTAGGGTCTGGGTTCGAACTGCCTTCGGGAGTACCCCAGGCTGTCAAACATCTTAATTAAATCACTTTTTGCTTTAACGGCCTCTTTCTGACTTTTTACCACGCGCTCGATTTCCAGATAGTACCCCAGTAGTCTGACATGATTGAGCTCGATAATAAAGTTTTTCTTCGTAAAACGGGTGCTCCTTTTGCTTTTCCGTATGCCGGGACTTAAGTTGAGCTTTTTCAGCATGGACCGCCACTTGCCAGGATCTTTCAGTCGCCATTCCATTTCGATATTCGATTCAATCCCCTGTATTGTTTGTCTTCTTTTTAGGTCAAAAGTGTAGTCCCCTTCCCTTTTCCGGATACGGATATAGGCGGTTTTTGGCTTTGCGTAATAGGTATCTGCACAGCTTGTCGTCCCGAGGGGCTTTGCTTCCTTTTGCAGCCGCTTCTTTAAGAGCCTGAATTCCTTTTTGCTGATTGGCACTTTGGCCTCCACCTCGAACATAGAACAAAGTTTTATCTATAAATCATTTCGTTCCGGTGAACACCAACGCCTATAAAATTGACCGGCACTTCCAGTATTTCCTCAAGCTTAAGTACGTAATTCCGGGCGTTTTTCGGCAGGTTCATAAACTTTTTCGCGTCTGAAATGTCTTCTGTCCAGCCCGGCATATCGATATATTTCACCTCAACTCTTTCAAACTCGTTGAGTAAAGCCGGCACGAAACTGATATTTTCACCGTCCAGTTTGTATCCCACCGCAATTTTGATGTTCTGAAAACCCGTGAGTACGTCCAGTTTTGTAAGGTTGATGGAATTGATGCCGCTAATGGTGATAGCGTTTTTTACGACAACAGCGTCGAACCAGCCACAGCGTCTTGGCCTGCCGGTGGTCGCACCGAATTCTGCCCCCTTGTCTCTGAGCATCGTTCCTTCTATATCGCCCAGTTCTGTCGGAAAGGGTCCGGCCCCGACACGGGTGGTGTAAGCCTTCGCAATGCCGACCACGGATGATATTTTGGATGGAGCGATTCCAAGTCCTGTGCAGGCTCCACCACTGGTTGTACTGCTTGAAGTCACGTACGGATAAGTGCCGAAATCGATATCCAGGTGCGACCCCTGCGCGCCTTCCACGAGGATCGTTTTACCTTCTTTGTATGCCTTTTCAAGATATTCGATGGTGTTGATTATCAGTGGCTGAATCAGTTCAACCGCGTCCTTATAAAAATTGATCTGTTTCTCGATGTCGATCTTGATACCGAAGAGCTTCATCTTCCTTTCAGCGTTTGCACGGAACTTGGCGGCAAAGCCGTCAAAATCAAGAAGATCCGCCATGCGGATACCGGAACGACTGATTTTATCGGTGTAAGCAGGGCCGATTCCCCTTTTTGTTGTTCCGACTTTTTTGTCTCCTTTGCGATCCTCCTGAATCTCATCGATCTCCTTATGGTAATCAAAAATAATGTGAGCTCTGTCACTTATCATCAGCTGGCGCATCACATCAATCCCCTTCTCTCTAAGCTGGTGAATCTCATCCAGAAGGGTGGCGATGTGAATTACACAGCCGTTTCCGATAATGCAGATTTTGCCTTCATGCAGAACGCCGGAAGGCAGCTGGTGAAAGATAAATTTCTCGGATTTTCCGTTTTTGTTAACGCAGATCGTGTGTCCGGCATTCGCTCCTCCGGCGGCTCTGGCAATAATGTCGTACTTCTGTGAGAGAATATCCACCAGTTTTCCTTTGCCTTCGTCGCCCCACTGGGCTCCCGCAACATAAACAACCTGCCCAAGTTTTCTGGTGAGTTCCTCGGCATTCCTGATGGACATCTTCATACTCTTTGATGGTTAAAAGACCTTATCTAGGCTATCAAATGACCAGCCGAGAGTCAAATATCAATGCCCGGGTGCCCATCAAGCAGGCAATAATCGCAGTTTTTTCAAATAGTTTTTCAGCAAATCCACCGGAAGCCCGACTACGTTCCAGTATTCCCCTTCCATACTGCTTGTCCAGTGTCCTTTGCCTTCAATGGTCATGGCGCCACTGCGCCCTTGCCATTCACCGGTATCTAGGTATTCCTCCATACTTTCGTCAGAGAAGTCCCTGAAATGAATTCTAGTGCGCTCAAAGTCAGCAAAACACTTTTTGCCGGCATAATGCATGAAGGCGAGTCCGGAATACACGTCACAATAACTGTTCTGGTAGGTTTTGAGTATTCTTCCGGCGTCATCGCGGTTTTTTGGTTTCACGGAAATATCACCGTTGCTCAAAAGAACTATCGTGTCGCAACCAATCACCCAGGCATCAGGATGATACTTAGAGACCGCCTCAGCCTTCCTTTTTGCGATGGATTTAACGATGGCGTGAGGCCTTTTGAAGCCTGAATGGTGTTCGTCGATGTCTGCTGGTATAGCCCTGAATTCCAGGCCTAGCATCTTCAGTATTTTCTTTCGCTGGGGGCTGGATGAGGCCAGTATGATTGCCATAACTACTTCATGAGTTTATTCAGCTCCTGAATTGCCCTGTCCAACTGTTCATCGGTTTCTGTGACGGCGTTGTCGGAAACGCTTATATCGGGCTTAATACCTCCGTCCTGAATGTCCTGGCCGTCGGGCGTCAGCCACTTGGCAACCGTGAGCTTAAGACTTGAATTATCGATAAAGTAGTTCATTTCCTGCACGGTTCCTTTGCCAAAACTGGTATCGCCCATAATGGTTGCCAGTTCGTAGTCTTGCAGAGCGCCAGCCACGATTTCGGAAGCGGACGCGCTGCCTTCATCGATAAGTACAACTATTGGGAAGGAGTTCAGCTCCGCGTTTCCGCGACTGAGCAATACCTGAGTGTAATCAGCGTAATTGATTGTGACGAGCGCTTCCTGCGCTTTCACGAAGTATCCCAAAATACGCAGTGATTCATCCAGCAAACCTCCGGGATTTCCCCTCAAATCAATGATAAGCCCTTTGATGCTTGGATCCGACATCAGTTCGCTGACCGCCTTTCCGAATTCAGCGGCGGCATTGTAATTGAACTGGCTCATTATCAGATGCATAATATTTCCACCATTGATAATTTCGTATTCAACCGATGGAATTTCAATAAGTTCGCGGGTTATAGTGAAGTTCATGTACGCGGTTGATCTTTTAATTTTCAGTTTCACTTCCGTTCCGCGAGGTCCTTTAATCAGACCCACAACATTTTCCAGCGACATGCCGGTAATATCTTTATCGTCTACCGCTACGATAATGTCTTTGGGTATCAAACCGGCTTTGTCCGCGGGACTGTCTTTTATGGGGCTGACGATAACGATTTCGTTATTTTCGTTGTAACCGATAACCGCTCCGATCCCCTCAATTTCACCATCGAGCCCATCCTGAAAATTCTGGTTCTGAACTGAATTCATGTAGACGGAATACGGGTCATCGAGCTGCTGGACAAGATTCCCCAAAACTTTATCTGCGATTTCCGCTTTGTCCAGATTGTCCCTGCTCAGATAACTTGTTTCAATAAGTTCCCAGACACTGATGATCTTGTCCAGTTCGGGATTGTGACTGCTGACCTGGGGCAGGCCGTTAGAATAAGCGGACCCCAGTGTGACCAGATCCATTTTATAAATCATACGGGCCGCCTGGGCGCGTGTGACACGCTGGTAGATTCCAACGTAATCCTCGCGCTGCGGGTAAATTATATCGAGCGAAAGGGCGCGCATGATCAGCGGAGCCGCCTGTTTGTTACGGACAACATCGGTATAAGGGATGCCACCCTTGTACACGTTGGGAATCGGAATGCTCTGTGAATGAAAAAGCAGGGTCAGCGCGTCGATCATGGTCAGCTTTTTGTCGGGTTCGGCCTTTCTGGCGCGGTCATCAAGAATCCCGAGTATGATGGCCTCTTTGAAATACGGGGCGTACCACGCGTTATTCCGCGTATCTTCAAAAGGCAGGCTCACCGTACCCTTTGGCTTAAAATCAGGACTGTTCAGAATCACCAGATATTTGATGAACTCGGCTCTGTTGATCAGGATATCGGGCTGAAAATACTCCGTATCCTTAAAAACATCATTGCGACGTAAATAATCCACTGGATAATAATAAGCCGAACCCTGTGGCACATCTTTATACTGGTGCGCAAAGCTAACGGGAGATATTGAAATGAACGCGAGAATCGCAAAGCATGAAGTAAGTAGTTTTTTGAGCATGATTAATAAGGGTTTTATATGTTAGAGTTTGATACCTGGAACCGGGAATTTAGAGCATAGCTCTTCAACTTCCTTTTTAACGGTTTTAAGATTGGCCGTATTTTCCGCGTCGGCAATAACCCTATCAATCCATTCGGCAATTTTTTCCATTTCGGCTTCCTTCATGCCGCGGGTTGTTACGGCCGGCGTTCCCAGTCTGATTCCCGAGGGGTCAAAGGGGCTACGCGGGTCGTTCGGAACGGTATTTTTGTTCAGGGTAATACCTGTTTCATCCAGAGCCTGCTGAGCCAGTTTTCCGGGGACATTCCTGCTCGTCAAATCAGCCAGAATCAGGTGAGTGTCTGTTCCGTCCGATACGAGTTTGAAGCCGCGCTTCTTCATTTCTTCCGCAAGGTGATAGGCATTCTTTCTGACCTGCATCGCGTACTCCTTAAACTCGGGTTTGAGCGCCTCTCCAAAAGCGACCGCCTTGGCGGCAATGGCGTGTTCATGAGGCCCGCCCTGAAGACCGGGGAAGACGGCTTTGTCAATGGCTTTGGCGTACTTTTCTTTGCATAAAATTATGGCACCGCGGGGACCGCGAAGAGTCTTGTGGGTGGTCGTCATCACGACGTCAAAATACGGCACAGGAGATTCCAGCGCCTTACCGGCGATCAGGCCGGCCGTGTGCGAAATGTCGGCCATGGTCAAAGCGCCAACTTCGTCGGCGATTTCTTTGAATTTCTTCCATTCTATGTCGCGCGGATAGGCTGTGAAGCCGGCCACAATCATTTTGGGCTTATGCTCCAGAGCCATCTTGCGCACCTCATCCATATCGATGGTGCCTGTTTCGGGATTCACCCCGTACTGCACAAAGTGATAAGCCCGGCCCGAAAAAGCGATTGGAAGGCCATGGGTTATGTGCCCGCCATGGTCAAGCCTCAGCCCCATGACCGTGTCACCGAATTCCAACAGGGCAAAATAGATGGCTGTGTTGGCCGGCGAGCCCGAGTAAGGCTGGACGTTCGCGTGCTCTGCGCCGAAAAGCTGTTTGGCGCGGTCGATGGCCAGATTCTCAATGACGTCCACGTTTTCCTGGCCGCCGTAATAACGCTTGCCCGGGTAACCCTCGGAATATTTGTTTGTCAGAATCGAGCCGTTGGCCTCGAGCACCGCCTGTGACACGTAGTTTTCTGAAGGAATCAGTTCAATCCCTTCAGACTGACGCTTCGCTTCCGCGATCATGGAACCGTAAACCCCGGGATCCTGGCTTTTTATGGTTTCGTACATAACAGGGCAATATTATGAACTAGTTTTTACATCGAATGAGCTCATCTTCTGTGATGATCCAATCGACTGCCTCATCATACGGCTCTTTGGGCACACTATCAAGAATTTGTTCACTAAAAGCGAGAGCCACTTTTAATACCTTTTTTTTGTCGGCCAGATAACGGTCGTAGTAACCCTTTCCCATGCCGATCCGGTTCCCCTTCCGGTCAAAAGCCACGCCCGGCACAATGATCAGGTCAGGTTTCGGATTAACCAGCCCGGATTGTGGCGGTTCGGGAATGTCGAAACGATTTGGCCTTAGTTCATCAACGGATGTTACCGGAAGCGCTATAAAGGAGCTATCGTCCGATAAGCTAGGGAGTAATATTTCTTTTTGCCTTATCCACTTTTCAATAAATCCGGTTGTTTCCACTTCGGTGCCAACGCTGTAGTAGCACAGAATCCTGTCTGCACTACGAAACACTTCAGACTTTTCCAGACTGGAAATAATTTTTCCGCTTTTCGATTCGCGTTCCTCCAGTGTCAGAGCGTTGCGCTTTTTCAGGAATTTAATTCTTATTTCTGTCTTGTTCATGTTTGATTCTGATCTTGTTTAATACCGAAGACTTCAGCCGCCATTTCGACGGCGCCGGGTACTTTAGTATCAGGGGCCTCCTTCTTCCGGGTCAGAGGGCTTAAGTTCACCTTTCTCAATTCCGGGTTCAGGGAAAGCTTCTTTCCGAAGACTTTTTCGAGCGCTTTCTGGACGACGGCCTGATTCGCGGCGTTGTTCACTTTTTCCATGTAGGCGGAGGAAGCGAAAGAAATCGTGAGAATTCCCCCTTCATAACGAATCGGTTCCCCGTCCAGCAGGGACATTTTGATAAAAGGCGTATCGATCGCCTCAAGCACGCGGTGCCAGTCTTTCTTTATCTGTTCCATCTGCAGTTCACCCTGAGATTCCTGCTTTGGCGTCACCGGTTTTTCCGCGGGTACGGCGGAAGCTTCTTTTTCCTTCTTCTGAGCCGACTGCGGCACAGTTTCATCTTTGGGTTTTTCAACCGCGAATCCGCATGCCTTAATGATGGCGATTTCGATCGGGAGTTCCGGAATTGGGCTCAGATCCATCTGCTGTTTGGCTGTGGTGAACGTTTCGATAAAATCCAGAATGATCTGCGTGTCTTTGCTGTTTCCCAGATTGATCAGCATCTGCTCGCGGAAATGGCTGATTAATTCCCTCAGGAACTGAGCTGTGCTCTTGCCTTTGGATTTGATCTGATTAAGAAGCTCGATGGCCTTCAGAGCTTTTCGTTCCAGCAGGTAGGCGAAAAATTTCTCGAGATGTTCACTACCTGTCAGCCCCAGGCTTTCGCTGACCTTTTCCGCCGTCACATCCCCGACCGTCATCATCTGTTCCAGAAGTCCGATGGCGTCGCGGAGGCCGCCCGCGCTTAGTTTGGCGATCAGGTCGAGCGCTTCCTTTTCGTAAACCGCCCCTTCATTTTCGGCTATTTCCTGTAATCTCCGGCTGGTATCTGAAACACTGATCCGGCTGAAGGTGAACTGCTGACACCTTGAAATAATGGTTTCAGGAATTTTGTGGGCTTCCGTGGTGGCCAGAACAAAGTAGGCGTGGGACGGCGGTTCCTCGAGTGTCTTTAAAAGCGCATTGAAGGCTTCTTTAGTCAGCATATGCACTTCATCTATGATATAGACTTTTGTTTTTGCCTGTGACGGGGCAAAAACGATCTTTTCACGAAGCTCACGGATCTCATCGATACCGCGATTGCTGGCCGCGTCAATTTCAATAAGATCCACCAATTTGCCCGCGTTGATGGAGGTGCAGATGTTACACTGATTGCAGGGCTCTATTTCGTTTATCGGTTTCTCACAGTTGAGCCCTTTGGCCAGTATTCTGGCCATCGAGGTCTTGCCGGTGCCGCGCGGTCCGCAAAAAAGGTAGGCGTGCGAAAGAGTGTGACTCTTCAGGGCGTTTTGAATAGTTTTTTTGGCGTGATCCTGACCCACCAGTGAAGCGAAGTTCTGTGGACGGTATTTTAGGTAAAACGACATTGTGATTTGGTTAGTAAGTCACATTTAACGGGCGGCCCGGGCAGGCATAAATTATACCCGATGGCGGTTTTTATTGCAATTTTAACCCCCTGTCGGCTAAGATAGGTCTATCGTTAAAATAATCACATGAAGAAATATTCACTTATCTTATTGTTATCGTTTATATTCCTTTCAGCCTGTTCTAACGGCAGCGCGAATACCGGACCACGGATGCTCGGGAACACGGATGCTAAAGTTTTGATCGAGGAATTTTCCGATCCGCAGTGTCCCGCCTGCGCGGTTATCAGCCCTGCGGTGGAGCAACTTGTACGAGAGAATCCGGATCTTGTCAGACTGGAGTATTACCACTTCCCTCTTTCATATCATGAATATTCCTTTATCGCGGCCGAGGCGGCGGAATGCGCGGGTGACCAGGGTAAGTTCTTTGAGTATTTAGGCACCCTGTTTAAAAACCAGCACAGTCTGTCGGAGGACTTTTTTGACAATGTCGCAAATTCTTTGGATCTGGATCGCACGAAATTTGACACCTGCCTTGATAATCATGACCATAAGGCAAAGATCCTGTCTCATATGGCGGAAGGCAAGCGAAGAGGCCTTCCCGGCACGCCCACCCTCTACGTGAACGGCCAGATTATCAGATGGAGCGGCGCTGAAACCTTTAAGGCGTATCTGGAGAGTTTGTAGGGGAATGGCCTACAGGTCGCACTGTACTTCTGCACTGGAGTATTCCGTATAAAAACTTGTTGGCATACCTAGGTTTTATACGAAGCACTCTCATATCCCCAATCTACAACCTCTCCTTCTCCCTATATTCAATCTTAATTGGTGTGCCGGTAAAGGTGAATTTTTCACGGAGCCTGTTTTCTATGTATCTGACATATGAAAAGTGAAAG
>JAHJFD010000042.1 GCA_018825145.1 Patescibacteria group bacterium | reverse complement strand
TAAAAAGTTTGACAAGCAGTTGAAATTTATTTAGACTTGCCAGCGCTTGAGAAAAACTCTAATACTCGTTAATCAATCCTCGTGCTAAGAATACGTTTACAGCGTTCCGGAAGAGAAGGAAGACCGAACTACCGCATTGTTGTTGCAGAGCATTCCGCCCCCATCAAAGGGCGTTATATTGAGTTGCTCGGAACCTTTGATCCGCTTGTGGAGAAGCATGGTTTTGTGGTGGATACCGCCAAAGTTGAAGCATGGATCAAAAAAGGTGCCAAACCCACCAATACCATTGCGCGCCTGCTCAAAGGGCAGGGGATTAAAGGCATGGAGCCTTTTATTGTGGAAATGAAAGACAGAAAGGTGAAGAACCCCAAAGAAGAGCCGGAGGCATCGGCTGCTCCTGCCGCTGAGGCCGCTCCTGCCATGGAAGAGGCTTCCAAAGTGGAAGAAAAGAAGGAAGAGGAAGTGAAAGCTGAGGCGCCTGCTGAACCGGCCGCCGAGGTTTCTGCAGAAGGAGAGAAAAAGGAAGATGTACCTGCCTAGTCAAAAATTTTGAATCTAGAATTTTTAATCTTTAATTAAAATATATTATGGCTGATGATATTTCGTCCGGAGTCGATAAGGACTTTGTAGAATTTGTAGTCAAGTCCATTGTCAGTCAGCCGGACAAGGTGGTGGTTACCCGCACCGTTGATGATATGGGCGTCCTTTTGACCCTTCAGGTTGCAAAAGAAGATATGGGTAAAGTGATTGGCCGCAGCGGGCAAACCGCCAAGTCCATCCGCATCCTACTTCGCGTGATCGGGTCCAAGGAAAACACCCGGGTTAACATGAAGATCATTGAGCCGGAAGGCGGTGAAGTAAGAGGCGGTGAACTGGAAGATGAAGCCGCTTCCACCAGCATTCTGGATGATCCGGATTTGGAGGTATAGTTGCTTTTTAGAAGGGGATATTTCAATAAATGAATAGAAGACTATGAATGGCGGTCTGATGGTCACGCAACAATTCAATATTGTCGACCTTCTGAATTTAGGGGTCGCTATCGCGATTATCCTCGCGGGCGGTCTTTCGGTATTCTATATTTTTGTGGGCGGTATTTCTTTCATTCTTTCCGGCGGACAGGAAGATAAGATAAGGCAAGCCATCCATACTATTCGTTATGCGATTATAGGTCTGATCGTGACCATTCTGTCTGTCACCATCATCAAGATTGTCGGCTTTATCTTTGGTTTTGATTTGCTTTCAGTAATCAGCTGGGAAAGAATCACATTCTTAATGAGCCAACTGATCGACCGGATCGTCGGTTCAGGAGGGAGTAGCTATCCCGGTGGCGGAGGACTTCGCTAGCGCTTATTCCTCGTCCGATTCCTCTTTATTTTCCGGTTCGCTCATGACGCTTTGCTGGATGGTTCTCCAGTCGTAGGGGAATTTAAAGTTTTCCATAGCCCGGATCAGTGAAGCAAAGAAGCTCCATGGGCTGTTTTCTTTGTAAACAAAGGCATTGCCTTCTTCTCTGGCACCGTCATAATCAGTGACCAGTTCGTTTTCCGGACAAACCGGAATTACACCGTAGTTCATTGCCTTTTCAATTTCTTCTTTACATTCTTCGGTAGTGGAAGTCGCTAAATAGATATCGCTGGCGGCATAAATCTTGCGCTTATTGCCGTCATTATCGCTGATGATGGCAATTCTTTTCGGATTTTCTTTGGCGAGTTCGTTGAAGAAATTCTGATATTTTTCGGTTCCGATACCGGTGACTGCCATGACGACGTCTTGTTCTAAAATCCCCTGAATCACGTCCTGCAGCATACCAAGGTTGTTCTTTTCTGTTAGCGGAAAGGTCAGGCACAGAAGGGGGGTCTTTTTGTTGTAATTCAAGCCAAAATCCTGACAGAAGGCAATCTTGTTTTTCTCTTTGTTCTGCAGCATTTTCTTGCTATATTTCTGATAGATCTTGTTGTCGTAGGCTGGTGTCAGGGTGCTCATAAGTTGGGAGTTTG
Organism: Patescibacteria group bacterium; assembly: GCA_018825145.1. GTDB lineage: Bacteria > Patescibacteriota > Gracilibacteria > UM-FILTER-43-11 > UM-FILTER-43-11 > JAFGTE01. The sequence continues at coordinate 2,596 of JAHJFD010000042.1, read as the reverse complement.
GAGTTTTGAGTGGGGAAAATCTAAATATTCTCATTATTATATCATATTTTTGGCTTGAATAAAAGGGATAAAAAGCGGTTTGTGATCATTGACGGGAACCATCTGATTCATCGTGCGTATTACGCGATTCAAAATCCGCTCAAAACTTCCTCCGGAGAGCAGACAAATGCCATTTATGGCTTTGCGAGCATGCTTCTGAATATCATCGAGGTCGAAAAGCCGGATTATATCGCCATGACTTTTGATGAGCACGCGCCTACTTTCCGGCATGAAATGCACGAAGATTACAAAGGCACGCGTCAGAAGGCTCCTGATGAACTTTACGCGCAGATTCCACGCATCAAAGAGATGGTGAACGCATTTAAAATGCCGGTTTACAGCAAAGAGGGTTTTGAGGCCGATGACATGCTTGGAACGCTGGCCAAAGAGGCCGCGGAGGAGCATGGGATGGAGGTTTATATCGTAACTGGTGACATGGATGCCATGCAGTTGATCACGCCGGATATTCGGGTGGCATTTCCTCATAAAGGTTACCGTGAGCCTATTATTTATGACCGGCAAAGGGTGAAAGAAAAATATGGCATTGAGCCCTGGCAGGTGGTGGATTATAAGGCGATGATGGGGGACACATCCGATAATATTAAGGGTGTGCAGGGGATTGGCCCCAAAGGAGCGCTTCAACTGCTGAATAAGTATGGCACGCTCGATGGCATTTATGAGCATATTGATGAGATCAAAGGCCCCATCCATGATAAACTGGTGGCTGGCAAAGAAGACGCTTATTTTAGCCAGAAGATGGCCCGTATTGTGACCAATGTGCCCAATGGGTTCAAAAAAGAAGACACAGATCTGACGGCTTTGGACTATTTGGGTCTGGACCGCTTTTTTGAGGAAATGGAGATGAAGAGCCTGCGGGGCAGATTAAAAAAGATGACACCAGATGAGAAACAGCAGCCAGAGACACAGATGAGTTTGTTTTAATCTGTGCTATAATGGCCATAAGTAGCCCAGGTGGCCATGGAGGTTAAGTACTTAAATCAGGAGGAGTTTAGGGTAGATATTGCCCCTTTTTCGGCTTATATAAAGAGGTTGTCGAAGTCGATTGAGCTGATGGACGGCGTGCTTAATGTGGTTTTTGTGAATGATAAGTATATCCGGGCCCTCAATAATGCTTACAGAGGCAAAGACGCGCCAACGGACGTCCTTTCATTTAGTTATGGACCTGACAGTCTGATAGGGGAGGTGTATGTGAGCGTGGAAACGGCTGAAAGGCAGGCAAAGGACTACAAACATTCACTTTCCGATGAACTTGCCAGGTTGATCGTGCACGGTATTTTGCATGTACATGATTATGACCATAATGAGGATGAGGACTATAAGGAGATGTTTGCGGTGGAGAAGATGGTACTTGGGAAGATAGCAGGAGAGGAGACTTTGTAGTTGTTTGCAATTTTAACCCATAGAGGTAGTGATGACTATACATTGAGAGGTGCAGTTATGGGTAAGATTTGCTATTGTCTGAAAAGAATGTAGGCGCCCTCTTGTAATTTAATAAAACGTATAAAATATTTGTACAATTTTTTTGGCTTATATCAATACTTCAAGCACTAAAGTGGATTGTATAAAAAATTTATTCACAGATTTGTCATTCTCTAAATATGCTTCCATGGTGGCCTGCTTCGGAGGAATGTATACAATTTTTATTCATGTTGATTTTGTGTTTAAATTTTTGAGTACAAAAAGTATGCTGAATTACCGCTGATAAAGGGTTTTTTCAAGTAAAAAAAATTTAAAAATTTGTTCAATGGGTTTTGTTTATTGCTTCAGCAGAAAACTGAACAAGAATTTTGAACATCATATGGTCTTGTGGCTTTTTTTTAAAAAAAGGTTTGCTTCGTCAAAATCCTTGTTGTAGACTTGGCCTTGATCTAGTCAGCGCCGATTTTTATGTGATCAAAAAATCTATTCATTTACCAATTTAAATGGCTAAGGAACAAATCATCGCCAGCTTGGATGTTGGCAGCTCGAAAATCAGAACCGTGATCGCACTGCTTCAGGATGATAAGAAGGTTCCAAATATTATAGGTGTAGGTGTGGCTCCATCAACCGGAATGCGAAAGGGGAATATCATCGACGTGGATGAGACAATCAGTAACATTTCGGCGGCTCTTGAGGATGCGGAGCGTATGAGCGGTGCCCCGATTCACCATGTTTTTGTCAGTATTTCCGGTTCACACGTGGAGTCTTTTGATTCCAAGGGTGTTATCGCTATTTCTCATGCCGGTTCCGAAATTATCGAAGATGATATCAACCGGGTGCTCGAAGCGGCGCAGGCCGTCAATATGCCGTCCAATCGTCGAATACTAAGAATTATTCCAAAATCTTTTTCCATCGATGATCAGCGCGGCATCAAGAATCCGGTCGGTATGATCGGGGTCCGCCTTGAGGTCGATGCCCATATCATCACCGGCCAGTCCACCATTATCAAAAATATTGAAAAGGCGGTTCATCAGGCGGGGGTCGACATTGATGACCTTATTCCCGCTTCACTGGCCGCTTCCGAGGCAGTCCTTTCCCGCCGCCAGAAAGAACTCGG
>JAHJFD010000041.1 GCA_018825145.1 Patescibacteria group bacterium | reverse complement strand
CACTTGTGTTTAATAAAATGGGGCAGACTGTGAGCGCTCTCACCACGGGTACTCTCATGCTTTATAAACGCTTTATTAAACACAAGTCATTAACCCATAACCTGGACTCATTCATCACATTCATGAAGGCCTCCCTTACTCATCTGATCATCAGAAAAAGACCGCCACCCGGACAACTCAGTCTGTTTTCCGGAAGACAGACGGTAAAACTGGGGATAATTTAGGGCAAATCTAAAAAGACCCCAGTTTTTCCAGGCAGCGCCTGGAGAGCAGCGTGAGCTGCTCCGGGGGCGGTTTTTCGGGGTGGATTAACGGCTTCAGAGAGGCCTGCATGAAGGAAATGAAGGAATCCAGGTTAAACCCCAGCGTCTTCAGCCTGATGAATCTTTTGTAGTATAAAAGAACCCCGATTATCAGCGCGTTTGTGGATTGCTGTATGGCCAGAAAGGTGATTGTTGAGACCAGAACGGCCAGTTGTATCAGGGCGACGAAACTGACGAACTTTTCATATTTCAGCACGCGGATTTTTTCCAGTTCAAACTTATCTTTCAGGCGTTTACAGATATTTTCAACTCCCCATCTTTCCAGATACAGGGTGACAATCCGGTTTTTCGGACAGGCATATTTAAGGCTGTGGATAAGCCGTATCGGCTCTTTGTCCTCAAGATGATTGCTGATGACAAGTGTGTATTCGCAGGTCATATCCACTTTGTTGTTATTCCTGTTCATCAGGTAAACCGGATATTTTCCCTGTCCGAGGTTTCTGACCTGCGTTATGACCCCGGTTTTCTTTAATACGACCTGCCGATCTGCCTTTAACCTTGCGATGAAATCAACTTTCAGGTTGTGACGAAGATATTTAAAGAATTGTTTATCATCATTGCCCCGGTCAAACACCCAGATGCCTTTTTTATCCAGTTTTTCCGATATTTCCGTGATGATTTTCAGGCGGACCTGATTGGTGGTGAAAAGACCGCCGTCATGAACCTGAAACCTGGTTAAGATACCGTTGATTCCGACGCCGTGCAGCAGAAAACCGGTTGTCACCCGCCTTCTGCTGCCGTCAAAAACGCGGGCAAGTTTCTCAATCTTTTCCGACGATTCCTTGGAAATATCAGTCAGATCATACGCGATCACGGTGTTCCTGCGGACATGTTTCCGCGCTTTTCTGAGGGCAAATTCATCAACCTTACCGGTGATGTCTATATTTCCGAGATGGTGCGAGTATTTTTCAGCCTGTTTTTTAGCCGATTTGGTTTCATCCTGCGCAAGATGCCGGAGGATTGGTCTGCCCGCCGTAAAAAGCCCTCTCACGATCTCACTGACAGCCTTCTGCTGTGGTATGGAAAGCTCCTTAATCACACATCTGCTATTGTTTTTGATGGAATCATGAATATATTTATACATGCCAGAATTGGTTAATTTAATTTGATGTAGCGTCAAAATTAAATCACCTTTTTTGGCCTTGTCTCAAATCATCGCGAAAAACCGCCCCCGAAAAACTGGGGTCTTTTTAGGGCAAATCCATTGACATAATTGGAATTCAATGTTACAAATAGAGTAATTGCGGCATGTTGCCGGTTGTTCAAACTTGTTTTGAGAGGCCGGCTCGCCGCTCGCCTGCTCGTTCACAAAAAAGGAGTTCAGATGACCAAGCTCATCGTTTTCGTGTGCGTTTTTTTGGCTTGCGGTTGCGCAGGTCAACAGATCGTACCCACCAATACAACGGTTCCCGCACCACCCGCACCCGCCAGTGAGATTAGTGTGATCAGGCGGTCCGCTGAGCCCGAGGCTCCGCCCTCCCTGGTGTTCGACATGAGGATCGTCGGTACACCCACATCCGACTGGCCCAACATGCCAGAAAACTGCGCCTACACGGGCGTCGTACTGACACTAGACCAAAAGTCGGACCCTCACAGGGTATTACTGGAGAACATGTGCATTCAGCAGACCCTCGCAGGGGAACAACTTTCGGGGGGCAGTCACCTCTGGGTCGAAGCTAATGCGCTAGGTCAATACCCGCTCCCCTTCCATGGGGTTCACCTCGAAGAGAAGAAGGATCGCCTGATCCTCGCTTTCACCCTGGACGGAAAGCGGGTGGAAGAGCCATTGGCTGCCGGCCGCCAGCCCGGCACCCAGAGCTTCGAGCATTGCTTCGAGAAGTACTTTCTTCTTCCCGTGCGATGACTCTCTGGAACGAATCAGGCTAAAGCCCCGCATTTTCGAATGCAGGGGCTTTTTGCTATAAAAAAATATCCTGGGAACTAAAATATTCTTGTAAATGTAGTGAATAAATGGTATAATGTGATGAAAACATTAAATCAATAATAAATATAAATATTATGTTTAAAGATATTTTTTCAAATCAACTAAACAGGTTTGTCTACATGACTCCACCGCCTGATGTGCCAAAAACTACGCCTTCAGCGAAGCCTCCAACACCTCTTTCCACACCGGAAAGTCGTCAACTTGCCCTTGTTGCAATGGATAAGCACATCAAGGATAAAATTACGGACCCTAAAAGAAGGGTTGCTCTATTAAATATGGTAGAATCAGCTCGTCAGAGCAAAGGAAAAAAAGAAGCAATCAGTCGTTCTCTTCAACTGCAAGCAGCACTGGCAATAGCTACTGATAATAAGATACTCCTGGATCAGGCCCATAGCATTGCCAAAGCACACGGCATTGAGCTCAAAATGCCAAAAAAGATCGAAGCTCCTAGTGAGCCAATGATGACCGCCAGAAGCCGGGAATCACTTTATACATCAGCTGAGGCAAAGCTTAAAAAGATGCCTGATTCTGAGAAGAAACAATATCTTAAGGAGTTGCTGGATACAGCCAGAAAAGCTGAGAAGTCTTCGGAATATGATGCTATCGGCGCTGCACTTGTTTTAAACAGTGAACTGATGGGACGAGTCGGAGATGCTATGACCAAGAGAATTTATGCCCTCAGAGACCGGGAAGTCAATAAAGTACTCAATGGTATTGTAAATAATGTTACCGGTGACGGAAGGGCCAAGCTTGACACAGGAGGTACTGTGCTTTTTAAGGCTCTGGGCAAACAATTTCTAGCTTATAAAACTGCTGGCAGATATGGTTATAGGGCAGCGTAGGAACATAGAGTGACTGTCGAAGGATAAAACTAATATCGCGGTAAATGAACCAGGAACTTCTAAATCAATTTCTGATCCTTCTGGAAGCTTCGGAAAGCTTTAAATTACTTGGTCCTGAAGAGCAGACTGCGATTCGGGATAGTTATCAGAATGCAACTGATGAACAACTTAATCAGGGAATTCAGGCATTAAAAGAAGATCGGGAAGCTACTGAAAAGGCCGCCGCTGAAGAAAAACAGCGGGAAGAAAACTTGATTGAGGAGATTGGTAACATTAAGACAGCCATTCGGGAAGAGGAAAGGACTGAACTCGTTGAAGCTGAAGCTGTAGACAGGGCCTCTGAAAAGAAGAATGTGAAAGCCTTGCTGGAAGAGATTGAAGTTATGGATAAACCTAAGGAAAAAATTCCTTGGAATATTTTGATAAGTAATAACAAATTATGAAAACCGATAATTCATTTTTCAGCCCAAACCGCCCCGTTTTTATGAGTGGGCCAGAACAACCTGCTCCACAGGAGTCCGTTCCTATGGAAACACCACTGGAAAAAGCTAACCGTGAAGCCACGGACGTTATCAGGACCACTGAAAACAAAGCGAAAGATTTATTGCAGAGCGATAATCCCCAAAAAAGAGCATGGGGGCATCAGCTGCAGAAAGCTATCGATGCTCAGGATCCATTGAGAAAGAGAATACTGGAAAGGCAAAATCAAAATAGAGTACTTGCCGAACAAGTTAAATCGCAATTTAATACGGCCCTTGCGGGAATCGCCAAGAGGGAAGAGGCTTTGCCTGCAACGGAAAAGACGGCAAAAAAAGAAGATGAAACGAAACCTGCTGAAGAACATACAAAAAGGCCCGAAGAATTAAATTTGATGATTGCTAAAGATTTACTTAAAACAGTATATACAAAAGCAATCACGAACCTGAACCAGCTTGTCGAAAAAGAGAATGCCGATATAGCAAAGCAGTCAGGCAGGAAAGATGTGGTGCATGACAGATTGTTTACCCCTTACGAAGACAGAATGACAGCGTCCCTCAGATCTCCGAATCTGGTCAGGCTGTATGATGAGATCGATAAGCTTTACGCGAATCCCGGTGAAACCGTAAATGCTATACGAGCTACCAACAGTAAAATTGAATCGCTTGCGAACGAATCCAAATTCACGGAAACAATCAATACCGACAAAATCCTCACCTACTTTAGATTTGTTGCTAACATTGAAGGCAAAGAGGGGAAAAATGAGGGTGAAACACGTATCGCCCAAAAAATCGAT
>JAHJFD010000003.1 GCA_018825145.1 Patescibacteria group bacterium | reverse complement strand
GGCGGACAACACCATTACCTTCCAGGACGCCAGCGGTACGGTTGCGTACACTTCGGATATTCCGGCAGGTGCAAGCCTTTGGGAAAGCAGCGCATTCGGAACTTACGAAGATGACGATGATGTCATTGTAGGAACATCCGGAGATGAGACGATTGCCAATGCAGGATTTGTACTTGGTGGCGATGATCTGTTTGTCGCAGGAATGGCGGGTGTAGAAGGCAATATTTATACAGATAGTGCACTTATTGCAGGTTCAAACACCACTTACGCTCAAAATTCTCTTACTCAGGCAACCGGCACGGCATATAACATCAACCTCGGAGGCGCGGCCGGTGATGACTTGATTGTTGACACAAATACTCTCGTTGTCGAATCTGATAACAATCGTGTTGGTATCGGAACTACTGCGCCAAACGCAATTTTACAAACAATGCAAACCAGCGCAGGCAGTCATGTAACAGCTTTGCAACTTACCAACACCGCCACAACCAATAACACCGGCGCGCAGATTGACTTCAATCTTTCCGGAGACAATACATACATTGCTGCCGCCATTGGAGCCGAACGGCTTGATAATGAAGGAGACGGCGAACTGTACTTCATGACAAGAGAGGATCCGGGCAGTTCCAATACAGAAAGAATGAGGATTGACCGTTTTGGTAATATCGGTATCGGCGTAACCGATCCGCTTGCCAGAATGGAAATCCAGGTCAACAATACCGACAATGATATCGGTTTATTGCTCGACATGGATGACACGACTAACAACCCGAACGTACTTGTAATCAATAATGCGGGAACAGGTCATTCTCTTCTGGTTGACGAAGGAAGTGTAAGATTTGATGATGCAGTAAAGCTTGGAAGTGCGGCAGATGATGTTCTGACCGCAAGCGGCACATGGGCCGGCGGTTCACCATTTATATTTGAAGGTGCCACGGCTAACGATTACGAATCCACTTTCGCGTTCACTGACCCAACGGCTGACCGTACCATTACCTTCCAGAATGCCAGCGGTACGGTTGCTTACACATCAGACATCCCTGCAGGTGCAAGCCTTTGGGAAGTAGGTGCTAACGGAACTTATGAGGATGACGCGGCTACAATAGTCGGCCCGGATGTGGCAGAAACATTATCCAACGCGAGCTTTACTCTTGCCGGTAACAATGACTTATTTGTCGGAGATTCACTTGGTGTAGAGGGTAATATTTACACAGACGGTTCACTTATAATCGGATCAAACGCGCAATTTACCACTTCAGGCGTTGATTTGATTGGCATGCCATTAAGAATGGACAGCAATTGGCCAATATATTTTGACACTGCAAATGCCAAAAGCCTTCTTTGGGACAGCGTTGATGCAAGATTCGAATTTAATGACGCAGTTCAGGTTGGCGGTGCTCTAAATGTTACCGGCGCGACAACACTGGATGGCGCGGTTACTCTTGGCGATGCCGCCGCGGATATTCTGACCGCAAGCGGCACATGGGCCGGCGGTTCACCGTTTATTTTCGAAGGCGCCACTGCGGACGGCTTTGAATCCACTTTCACATTCACCGATCCGACCGCTGACAATACGATTACTTTCCAGAATGCCAGTGGTACGGTTGCTTATACTTCAGACATCCCAGCAGGTGCAAGCCTTTGGGAAGTAGGTGCCAACGGAACATATGAAGATGACGCGGCTACGATAGTCGGCCCTGATGCCGCTGAAACCTTATCTAATGCAGGATTCACACTTGCGGGAAATAATGACCTGTTTGTAGGGGATAAGTTTGGTGTGGAAGGTTCAATCTACACGGACAGCGCCATTAACGTGGACAAGGCGGAAGATACAGCCTTTGTTACTTTGAATGACACAACTAATGTTGATAACGTAAGTATTTACACAGGTACAGGTTCTCCGAACGGAGCTCTTGCCGCTCAGGCAGGTTCGCTGTTTATGGATCAGACCGGTTCGACTTATGTTAACACCGACGGAGCCACCGCATGGACCGATTTAATTGCCGGCAGCGGTGCCAATACGGCACTTTCCAATCTGGTAGCGGTAGCTATTAACACTACCTTGCTTTCAGACACGACGAATACGGATAATCTGGGTTCTGATACCTTTAACTGGGCCAACCTATTCCTTGGTGGCAATATTATTTTTGAAGGAGCTACCGATAACGGTTTTGAAACGACTGTAACCGTTACCGACCCAACGGCAGACAGAACAATTACCATACAAGACGGTTCAGGAACACTGGCTTTCACCGGCGATACATCAGCAGGATACCTGCTTGACACGGGCGATACCGGTACCGGTGACTACAACTTTACCGGAGCGGTATTTCTGGGCGGTTCACCACTTGTTTTCGAAGGTGCCACTGCTAATGCCGCAGAAACTACTTTCCTGATTACAGACCCAACTGCTGACAGAACAATCACATTTAAAGACGGAACCGGAACAGTGGCCTTCATATCAGATATCCCAACAGGTGCAAGTCTCTGGGAATCCGGCGCCTTTGCCACCTATGAAGATGATGATGACGTTGTGGTCGGAACTTCCGGCGATGAAACCATTGATAACCCGGGATTCAGCCTGACCGGTGATGACTTTTTTGTGATCGGCATGGCAGGTGTTGAAGGAAATGTTTACACAGACAGTTCATTTATCGCGGGAAATGGGTTAATGCTCAACGATTCGTATATCCGTGACACAAACGGCGACATACTGCTGGAACCGGATAATGATAATGATGACTACATAAGACTTTCAACCGGAACCGAAGTTAACACCGAAGTCGTACCGGCAATGTACTACAAAGGAATTCTTGGATATACCAATGATCCCGGTATTTCCGTGGACGACTCAGGTAAATTGGTTTACCGCGATGAAAACTCAGCAAGCTGGGTTACCATTGATTCGCTTTCCGGAACCGGAATGTGGGAAGACGGTACCAATGGTATTTATGAAAACGACAAAGCTGTTATTGTAGGCGATGACATAGCCGAAACACTGAACAATACAGGATTTACACTGACAACCGACGATATGTTTGTCGTTGACGAACTTGGAGTTGAAGGTTCAATCTTTACAGACAGCACTTTTTACGTAGACAAAGCTGAAGACACGGCATTTATAACACTCAGTGATACAACAAACACAGATACTGTCAGTATTTATACCGGTACCGGAACACCTAGCGGACTTTCAGCTCAGGCAGGTTCTCTCTTTTTGGATCAGTCCGGCTCCCTGTACGTAAATACAGACAATGGTTCTACGTGGGCCAACGCAACCAGCAGTGGCGGATGGACTGATGACGGCACAGTTGTAAGACTTGTTACCGCAACCGACCAGGTTGGATTGGGTACGGCAAGTCCGTTGGCAGGCTCAAAATTCAACGTTGCCATTGATGACGCAAACAACAACACCGTAACAAACGTTGCTGTAATCGATCACACAACTTCCGGCGTGGTAGGTAACGGTATTGGTTCAGGCTTGCTGTTCAGAAATGAGGACAGCGCGGGCCAGACCGAAAACACCGCGCGAATAAGCGGCATTCTGACAAACACAACAAGCAGTTCAGAAACAAGCGCTATCACATTCCGAACCAGGAATGCCGGCACATCATTAGCGGAAACGGCCAGATTCTCGGGTGGCGAAGGTTTATTGGTTGGCGGAACTTCTGAAACAATGGCCAATCCGGGATTCAGCATGAGCAGTGATGACGTATACGTCGCGGGCTTAATGGGTATTGAAGGCAACGTTTATACTGATGGATCATTTATTGCCGGATCCAGTCTGGAGCTTAACGATACTTATATTCGCGATACAAATGACGATATCTTCCTGCAACCGGATAACGATCCAAACAATTACATCAGATTATCAACCGGCGCGGCGGAAGCCGGAGGCGCTGAAACCGTTTCAGCAATGTACTATGAAGGAATACTCTCATATACTAACGATCCGGGACTTTCGATAAACGATGCGGGTCAGCTTGTGTATCGTGACGAAGACTCCGCTTCATGGGTTACTCTTGATTCACTTTCCGGAACGGGACTTTGGGAAGATGGCACTAACGGAGTTTATGAAGATGACGAAGCAGTTATTGTCGGCAGTGACGTTGCCGAAACCCTGAGCAATACCGGATTTACTCTGGCGGCTAGCGATATGTTTATTGCCGATCAGCTGGGTGTGGAAGGTTCAATTTTCACGGACAACACGTTTAACGTGGATAAAGCTGAAGATACAGCATTTATTACCTTAAACGACGTAACCAACATTGACACTGTCAGTATTTACACCGGTACAGGTTCTCCGAATGGAGCTCTTGCCGCTCAGGCAGGTTCTCTCTTCATGGATCAGGCCGGAGCAACTTATGTTAATACCGACGGTGGCACAGCATGGTCCGATCTTGCCGCTGTTCCTTCTACCAGCGGCTGGACCGATGGCGGCACAGACGTTAACCTGACTACTTCCACCGATAATATCGGAATCGGCGGCGCATCACTTGGCAAGCTTTCTGTTGATGGCGACACCGACGAAATCCAATTCCTGGTGCAAGGTAATGCAACACAAACCAGTAATCTGGCAGTGTTTGAAAATTCCGCAGGAACTGACCTTGTAACCATTTCCGGAACCGGCGTCACCGCCCTCACTGATGGCACCGTGGGCGCGCCAATCCTTACCTTTGCAGGTGATTCCAACACCGGTATGTACCGCGTAGGATCGGATTCTATTGGATTTTCTGCAGGCGGTGTTCAGACTCTGCGTGTAGGCACATCGGGAATTGTGACTGGTTTTCTTGCAACTACCGACGGTACGGCAGGTGTGCCAGGTCATTCCTTCACTAATGACCCTGATACCGGAATGTATCGTAGCACCACAAATACCCTCGGTTTCGCGGGTAACGGCGCGAATATGTTCACCCTCGCCCCAACTTCCGCGACTATTACGCAAGCAGCCGCAACCAGCGGCTCTCCGACAGCTTTCACGCTAACAGGCGGAGCACATACGACTCTCGCGGCTTCAACCGAAGACATTGGCGCGAACCTTAATTTCGCGGCCACAAAACAATTCGCCACTGGCGCGCTTGCTACCCAAAGAGAAGTGCTTATCCAGGCACCGACTTATGGATTTGTAGGCGCAAGCACAATAACAGACGCCGCCACTCTTGCCATTTCCGGCGCGCCGATAGCGGGAACAAACGCAACAATCACGAACCCAATGGCTTTGTGGGTACAGGGAGGTGAAGCACAGTTTGACGGTGTTCTAACGACTGCCGGAGCTTCAGCGCTTAATGGCGCCGTCACCCTGGGTGACGCCGCTGCTGACATTTTGACAGCAAACGGCACCTGGGCCGGCGCTTCGCCTTTAGTATTTGAAGGCGCTACCGCGAATGACTTCGAAACCACTTTCACGGTTACTGATCCGACAGCTGACAACACCATAACCTTCAAGAATGAAACGGGAACAGTGGCGTTCTTATCAGATATCGGTGGTGCCAGCGGATGGACTGACGGCGGCGCGGTTGTTTACAACACTACCGCGGGAGATGCCGTTGTAATTGGCGCGGCCGTGGATCAGGATGCCAAACTGGCAGTAATAGGCGATAATTCCGCGGAAAAAGGATTGCGCGTCGTTGGCGCGTCAGGACAGAGCGATGAATTATTCCTTATTGAAGCCAACGGCGGCACCGACATTTACCGATTAAACGCTTATGGCAGCCTTTACCATAAACCCACCACAGATGTTTCCGGCCTGGAAATTGACGGCGGCAATGTTGGTTCTAAAAATCTGATTCGCTTAAAATCTTATAACGATATTGATGACACAGACCCGGGAATACTCAACATCGAACACGAAAAATCCAGCAGTCTTACCGGCGATGTCACCGGCGCGCATGTTGACATGATTACAACTCAGGCTAATAGCGCGTACAACATAATCGGTTTTGAAACAGTTATGAACCCCGCGGATACCACAAAAACCATTGGTCTCAGAATCCAGGACGCGGTAACAGATATACAGCTCGCCGACACAGCCGCGACAGTAGCCATCGGCAACACCGGTACGCTTACCTTCACGGACGGCACAAACACACTTGCAGCTATTAAGGACCAAGGCGACTACGGATTCCTTAATATTGATCCGAAGAGTGATACCGGTGACCCAGCTACATGTGCTGTAGGAGACATTTACGTAAACTCTTTTGACGGAACGATTAAGGCCTGTACAGCCACCAATACATGGGAAGCGCTTGATGGAGGCGGATCAGTTACGTCTTTGGATACCGCTTACGACGGTGGTCAGTCCATTACCGTGGACGCGTCCGGAGACCTGGTATTCAATCTTACCAGCACTCAGGACTTTGTTGTTCAGGATGCAGGCACACCTAGATTCACAGTTACCGACACAGGACTAGTTGATATGACACCAGGATCAACAAGCAATGCAATCGGATTGGATATTGATATTGCCGAAGCAAGCACTGGAGCCGGAGCATTTACAATGCTGAATATCGATGGAATCAATGGAGCTAACACCAGTTCAGACTACGATGCTTTAAAAATTAAGATCGGTAGTGTTTCAGAGTCAAGTACTGTTCACCCTGAAGGCTTGGTAATAACAAATGGTCCAACTGCAGGAAGCTGGGACACTGATGTGGAGAACTATATAAGACTTGTAAAAGACGGAAGTGGCGCCCTTGGTGCGCCAAGTGTTAGCAACTTCATTTTAATCGATGGAGGTGCTGCAACTGACACTGGTCTTAATCTTGGCGCGACAGATATAGTCGGTACGACTGCTGATATTAATTTTACAAACTTTGATGTAACCGGTTCAAGCGGTAATGTTGTTTCAGCAGGCACTATTACCAGCGGAACAAATACGAACGTTCTTGCCGCTACCGGCGGTTCAGAAACAGTCTTCAATGAACAGCAGGCAAATATTGATTTCCGTGTTGAAGGTGATCTGCAGAACTACATGCTTCATGTTGACGCGGATCTTGGAAATGCCGCAAATGCCGGCAGACTTGGTATTGGTACAAATGCCCGATCTGATGCCTTCGCCTACGTAGGACCTTCATACACAATGAACAGTTCCACGAATAACGCGGGCACATTCAAGATCGCGCCTAATACAGTTACTAATTCATTTGGCTCAACTGTGGATGAATACGCGTCGCTTTGGATTGCTGCTCCAACCACATTCACTCAGAGCGGAACGCTGACAAACGCGGCAACCATTTATGTTCAGGACGCCCCCGCGGCGGCGACAAATAACTACGCTATGCTTGTGGACGCCGGAGATGTTGTGTTTGACGGAAACGCGATTATAGGCGGCAGTACATCAAGAACAGAGACTCTAAGCGGAGCCTTCACATTGGGTGGCGATGATCTGTTTGTGGCGGGAACCCTCGGTGTGGAAGGTGCCATATATACAGATGCAACCGCTACCAAATACCAATCACTTGATATTAACGGAGCAGTAACGACTGCGGTAACCACAGGTTCAAAGATTGGCGGCTTACTGCCAGTACAAGAACTTGATGCAGATGGCGACAGTCGGCTACTATGGTCATTCCTTGTACCGGACGACTGGGTAAGCGGAACAGACATTCTGGCAACACTTTTCTGGTCACCTTCTAACACAGACACAGGTAATGTGGCCTGGGATGTGGATTACGCAAGCATTCCGGATGGTGACACGGTAACCGCGGGAGACTTCACAGATGTCAGTACAACAGAAGCCGCAGGCGGAACAACCGACCAGGTTCAGACACAAACATTTACCGTTGCCAACGCCGGTATCGCAGCTGATGAAATGGTGGTACTGTCCGTGAACCGGGATGGCGCCAGTGGCTCAGATACTTTCACAGGTAATGCGCACTTAAGCGGTGTAAGAATTGAATACACTGGTAAGAAACTTCAATAATCCAAACAAAAATACGGAAATATGAAACATAAGCAATTCATCAATCTAGCTTTAGTAGGAATACTGGTGATGGCAAACATACCTTTTGCCTATGCCGCCGTAGATGAAACTGATTTTGTACCCACGGATTCCGTAAGCTCAAGTACCGATGGTACCACGATGTATTCACCTTCCAACACATTCATTTTAGATGCGGAAGATAACGGAGGTGATGTAACGCTTCAATTCGGCACAACTTTAAGTGAATACATACAATGGAATGATACCGGCACAAATTTTGATTTCAGTGATGAAACACTTGTGCTAGACGCGAGTAACACCGGTGCGGGAGCTAATGTTGATATTATTGCTAACCAGGGTTCAGATAATGACGGTACTTTACGCTATAACGCAACGACCAACCAATGGGAAATTAGTAACGATGGAGGAGCGTTTACCGCAATTGGAAGTGGTGGAAGCGGACTCTGGGAAGATGGCACAAATGGTGTTTATGAAGACGACGAAGGTGTGATTGTGGGAATTGACCAGGCGGAAACACTAGCCAATGCAGGGTTCACTCTTGCGACAGGCGATCTGTTTGTTCAGGATCAATTGGGAGTTGAAGGTAATGTGTATACAGACGGTGATGCGTTTATCTCAGGTGAGGTTTTAGCTAGTGACGGAGCGGCTAGCGCACCATCCTTTTCTTTCACCAACGACACAACGACTGGTATTTACCGGCCATCAGCCAGCAATATAGGTTTTGCAACAGGTGGTGGTTTGCGCTTGCGAATTGATGGCACTGTAACACGAGTACTTGGCGGACTTGATGCTCAAAGTAGTGTGACTCTTGGCGATGCCGCCGCTGATGTTCTTACATCAATCGGTACATGGGCTGGCGCTTCACCATTCGTGTTAGAAGGTGCCACTGCGGATGACTATGAAACTACTTTCGCGGTCACCGACCCGACGGCGGACAGAACTATTACCTTCCAGGATGGATCAGGAACGGTAGCGTTTACTTCGGATATTTCAGCAGCCGGCAATACCCTGGATGCCGCATATGACCAAGGCGGTGCGGGAGCTGGCAGAACAATCAATGTTGATAGCGGCGCAGTGCGCCTGACAGGTACTGATGATACAGATGAAGCTTTAGTGGCGACAAACAGCGGAGCCGGAGGTGCTGTATTTATAGAAACAACTGGCTCTGGCCATGCGCTATGGATTAATGATGAATCTTCAGATTTAAGTCCATTTGTTGTTGACAATGACGGAGATGTCGGGATTGGAACGTCTACACCTGATTATAAGTTAACAGTTGAAGATGGCGCTGTCGGAAGCGCTACGGCTCAAATTGGAACACAAGGTGCTTATAGTATTGTTTCCGGTACGCAGACAGGCTCAGCTTATGGCATAAATGGCGTAGTAGCAGTCACAGGGTCAGCTTCCAGCACTGGAACAACTACCGATTCAATGGCCGGTATGAACGGAACATATTATCATGGCTCGACAGGTACAGTTACCCAGGGCTCAGGCGTGCTCGGCGTGTTCTACACAGCGGACGCAACACCAATAGGTACAGTTACAGATGCCATTGGTACATTAGGTACAGTTGTTCATACAACAACAGGCACAATAACAAATGCCAGCGGACTTTATGGCGCAGATTCGTTTAATATTGGCGGCGGAGCCATTACAAATAATTACGGTTTATATGTTGATGACCAAACAGCCGGCACCAATGATTACGGCATCTACGTAAAAGGTGCCGACACTTACGCTATTTTAGTTGACGCTGATGACGTAGTGTTTGACGCAAACACAATCATCGGCGGATCAACTTCAAGAACTGAGACAATAACTGACGCAGGCTTTAGCTTGGGCGGCGATGACTTGTTCGTTGCCGGCACAGCCGGAATTGAGGGTAATGTTTACACCGATAGCTCCCTTATTGCCGGAACAACAACATACGGCGACGGCTCAGTTGCCGGTTCAGCGGCCTTAGGCATTGCTTCAGGCGGAAGCGGAGCATTAACACTTGATTCTGATTCAGGCATATTAACACTGGGAGCCGGAACAAACACAATTACGAATACTGACGCTTCAACTGCGTTGCTTCTTAATCCGACCGGTCAGGTTCAGTTCTTTGGCTCTTCAAACAATATTGATAGCAGCGGTAATATGGGTCTGGCAGGTTCAATGAACTCAGGCGGTTTGCAGGTTACCGGGTTGGCGAGTCTAAATGGCAATACAACTCTTGGCGATACCGCCGCTGACATTCTTACCTCAACCGGTACATGGGCTGGCGCTTCACCATTCGTGTTAGAAGGTGCCACTGCGGATGACTATGAAACCACTTTCGCGGTCACCGACCCGACGGCGGACAGAACTATTACCTTCCAGGATGGATCAGGAACTGTTGCTTTCTTATCAGATGTTGGAGGTGGCGGATTATGGGAAACAGGCACGAACGGAACATATGAGGATGACGCGGCAGTAATAATTGGTATTGACCAAGCGGAGACACTGGCTAACGCAGGATTTACACTTGCGGCAGGTGATCTGTTTGTTCAAGATGAATTAGGTGTGGAAGGTGATATATTTACCGACGGTGCTTTCTTTATAGATAACAATGTAAATGAAACAGCGCTCACCGTTACTTCCAGCGCGACTTCTAGTAATCCTGTAAGTATTGAAGCTAATAGTTTAACAACAGGATCCGCCCTTAATATTGAATCCATTTTAACAGGTAGTGCGAACACAATTAATGAAACCAACATTAGAACAACCATCAACTCGGGCACACAATCCGGAGAAGTAATTGTTGGTAATTACGAAGTTGAATATACAGGCTCATCCGTGGATAGCAATGGCGCCTTTGGTACCAGCTCAAGGGCCAAATTCAACAGCACGGGAACAGGAAATATTTTGGTCGGTTCTGCCGGATACGCCCAGGTAGAAGCAGTAGCGAACGGCACAATCAGCTATATGGCTGGTACAGAAGGATCTTTTGAGCATGACGGCACAGGAACCGTCAGCAATGCTTACAGCTTACTAGGATTATCGAGTTATAGTGACGCAGGAACGACGACCAATTCTTACGGCCTTGGCCTTATGTTCGATGATACTTCAGGAGGCAGCCATACCATAACAAACCAATACGGTATTGCTATTCCTGGCGTGGATCTCGGTTCAACATTAAATGTTGGATTGGATATTGGAGAAGTAAGCGGAGCAACGGATAATTATGCAATCAGAACTGATTCAGGAGATATTGTTTTCAATGAAAGCGGATCCGATAGTGACTTCCGTGTAGAAGGTGATGCAGAAGAAAATTTACTTTTCGTAGACGCGAGCGAAGACAGGGTAGGTATAGGAACAAATACACCTGAACATACTCTAGATGTTGAAGCTGGCTCAGCTGGCTCAGGTACAGCTAGAGTTGCAGCTGACCTTGGCTATTTAATCACTTCCGGCACTCAATCCAATGCAGTTTATGCCGGACAGGCAGTAACGGTTCTAGATGGTTCTGCCAGCACAAGTGGAACTTTAGGCAGCTCACCCGCCGGTATGGCAGGTATATTTAGCCAAAATTCCACAGGAACAGTGAGTCAGGCATCCGGTTTACTAGGTGTTTTTTACACACAGGGCGCAACACCAATAGGCACTGTAGGGCAAGGTGCCGGTAATACCGGTTTGGTCTACCACACAACCACAGGAACAATCGAGGAGGCAACTGCATTTTATGCTGTGAACGCGCAAAATGTTGGTGGCGGAACCATTACGGATGCTTATGGATTATATGTAGCAGATCAAACCGCTGGTACAAATGATTACGGTGTATACATAGAAGGGGCCGACACTTATGCGCTTTGGGTAGATGCCGATGACGCACGATTTGACGATGGAGTAATTCTTGGCGATGCCGCCGCAGACGTGCTGACCGCAAATGGTACCTGGGCAGGAGCTTCACCATTCGTGTTAGAAGGTGCCACAGCCAATGACTTTGAAACAACTTTTGCTGTTACCGACCCAACAGCGGACAGGACTATTACATTTCAGGATGGATCAGGAACAGTAGCGTTCACTTCGGATATTTCGGGTACTGGATTATGGGAAGACGGAACAAATGGTGTATATGAAGATGACGCGGCCACAATAGTCGGACCCGACGTAGCTGAGACTTTGTCCAATGCCGGATTCGTCCTTGCCGGAAACAACGACCTCTTTGTAGGAGATAAGCTTGGTGTGGAAGGGAATGTTTACTCAGATGGTTCATTCATCGTCGGCGCTACAACGACTTACGGAGACGGCTCAATTACAGGATCGGGCGCTTTGAGTATTTCATCAGGCGGAAGCGGTGACTTAACACTTGATTCAGATTCTGGAAATCTGGCATTGGGCACTGGAACAGATACGATCACATCTACAGCTGGCCTGACTATTGATCCGGAAGATAATCTAACATTTGGTGTTGGAGGAGTTGCTGATTACACGACCTTTACAGGAAATACCAATCAGGCCAACATGGCTAAAACAAACTTTGACCACAATCTGTACACGGGAACATCTGATAATCAATATGGATTGAGGCTTAGAACTGATGTAATCACTGCATTGGATGCCGGAATTCATAAAGGCGGTATGTTGATTGATCTTGATGGCAATGCTGCGGATAATGCTACAAGTGAAGTAGATGCGATTAAGATTATTCAAACAACAGAAACTGGCGGTATTGGAACAGGTCTTCGAGTTAATGCTACAACATTTGATTATGGAATTTATGTTGCCGATGCGAATACTTATTCCATTTGGGCGGACGGCGCAGACGTAAGATTTGATGAAGACCTGGTAGTAGGAGGTTCCACTTCAAGCTCAGAGACTATCGATAACGGCAGCTTTAGCTTAGGCGGAGATGACCTTTTTGTAGCCGGCACTGCCGGTGTGGAAGGTGATGTATTCACCGATGGAAGCTTTACTGCCGGAACAACCACTTATAGCGATGCAGCAATCAACGAAACTTCTGCCGACTTAACCGTTCAAACGACAACTTCCGGTAATTTAATTTTGCAACCGGCAGACAGAATACGATTTATCCCAAGTGGTGACACAGATGATTATATTTACGCCTCCACTTTTGGAAACACTACCGCTTTCCACTGGGAAGGGGTTTTGACTTATACAAATGATCCTGGTATTAAAATCAATGCCTCAACCGGTGAAATGGAATACCGTGATGAAGATGAGAGTAGCTGGACAAGTCTGGATTCACTTGCCAGTGGCGGAAGCGGACTTTGGGAAGACGGTACCAATGGAGTGTATGAAGACGACGAAGGTGTGATTGTTGGTATTGACCAAGCAGAAACACTGGCAAATTCAGGCTTTACGCTGGCTGCCGGAGATCTGTTCGTTCAGGATCAATTGGGAGTTGAAGGTAATGTTTACACTGACGGCTCATTCATCGCCGGAGCGAGCTTAACCTTGAGCGATACCGGAATCACAGATTCGAACAGTGATATGAATTTCTCTTCAACCACGGATGGATTTAACTTCACTCTTGGCGGTGGAGCAGGCGATGATTTCATTGTTGATACAGATACATTTGTTATAGAGTCAGATAATAATAGGGTTGGCATTGGAACAACGACACCAAGTGAAAAATTTCAGGTTACAAATGGTAATGCTCTTATTCAGCCTGTAAGAGCTGATGGTTATATTGCATCCTTAATGGTTAGATCAACAGACTCGGGAGCAGAAGAAGCCGCAATGGAGGTTCAGTCCACACCTAGTGGTGGTGAGATGCGATTCTTCAGGGATAATTCATCAGTAGTATTACTTTCAGGCGTCGATGACAGTTACTTCAATTCGGACGGCAAGAAGCTTGGCATTGGTACAAATTCTGCCGGCGGAAAACTTGAAGTGGAAGTTGATAATTCCGAAAACATGATCGGACTATTAGTAGATAACAACAACACAACCAATGACACGGCAGGCTTACAAATAAGCATGTCAGAAGGAGGCGGAGCACCGCTGCTTATTAGTCCGCTTTCTACCGCGCCAAACACAACCAGTGAAGGAAGTATTTACTATGATTCAGATACTGATAAGTTATTTGTTTACGCCAATGGTGGTTGGGCCGATTTAATCGGCTTAAGTACCGAAAAATCGTTAATTGAAGGCATGAGAGGGCTCCATCAGGCTGACGGATCAAATAACAATTGTGACTCAGAAACAACTTACGATTACACTGACCTGGAACAATATAACAAAATTACAGGTATTTCTGATGACCAGGATATAGACGTTGCCTACCAGACATTACTTCCGTCTGATTTCAGCTCGTGGGATACAAATGCGATAACTATCACATACAAAACCAGTTCCGCGACTTCTACAACATCGGGCGTTTCCTGTTCGGTTTATGACACAGCGGGAGCTCTGGCTCATAGTACATCTGCCGCGGCATCCACAAGTAAAGCAACCATTGCAATCACAAGCGCCAATTTAACAGACGGAGGAGAAACATGGACTCCGGATAATGATTTCGCGGTTGTGTGTAAGGGCGCAGTAGATACTGCCGCCTGGACAGAAATAGGCGATGTGTTGATGAGTTATGATTTATAAAGCCAAAAAGAAATGAATCATGAGCTGTCTAATAAACGAGAAAACAGGTAAATACAAATGTTTCTTAGGCAAGCTGCTAATTCTGACAATAGTTAGCTTATATTCATTCAATATAGGAGCTCACGAAGCTCACGCTGACTGGGAATCCGGATACTCGTATCGCAAATCAGTCACCATAGATAATACTAAAGTAAGCGGTTCCGCTGACCACACCAATTTTCCTGTTCTTATAAACAAAACAGATACTGATTTAAGAACAACAGGAAATGGTGGCCATGTGCAAAATGCTAATGGTTATGACATTATTTTCACCGCTTCTGATGGCACAACCAACTTAGACTTTGAAGTCGAAAAGTATGTGGCTACTACCGGTGAATTTGTAGCCTGGGTAAGGATTCCAACCCTTGATTACAACGATGACACAATAATTTATATATATTACGGTAACAGTGGTATCAGTACTTCACAGGAAAACGTTACAGGTGTTTGGAATTCCAACTACAAAGGTGTTTGGCATTTAAAAGAGGATCCATCAGGCGGAGCGCCGCAAATGGATGACAGCACGAGCAACGGTAATCACATGACTTCCAGCGGCACAATGACATCGGGTGATCAGGTAGCGGGAAAGATTGACGGCAGTTTGGATCTTGACGGAACCGATGATTATATCAGCCGAAGCTATGACACGGATTTTAATTTCGGCACCGGAAGTTTTACTACGAGTGGATGGTTTAAAACAGCCGGCTCACCTGGTGGGGGCGCCACAAGCACAGATGTCAGTGTAACTGCAAGCTCAGATGACGGCCATGAGTCTCCTGCGGGATCTGTAAACCTAAGTTATTACCGTTTGGACGTAGGAGCTTATCACGTAGGCACGCGTTTTCTGAACGTAAACATTCCAGCCAACGCGACCATCACAAACGCCTATGTTACTTATTACGCAAAATCCGGCAGCAGCACCGCGACTTCGACCACTATTTACGCGGAAGACTCCGCCACCCCCGCGACATATACTACTGCCAGCTACAATATTTCAAGCCGTACTAAAACAAGCGCCAGTGTGCCATGGAGTCCCGGGACATGGGTTACCGGCAATACGTATAATTCACCGGATATTTCATCTGTTATTCAGGAGCTTGTTGATACGTATTCCGGAGTTACCAATATCTCTATTCTTACGGATATCGGAACCGGAAAACGCGAAGCGGTAGATTACAATAATCCTGACTATCCAGGTCCGGCCCTTCATGTTGAATACAGTACCGGCACTCAGTTTGTAACTTCCCGTTATGATGATCAGGGGTTCAAAACCTGGCTGAAAGGAAGCGGAGAATTTGTTTTTGGCATTGATGACGATAGCGACTGGGGGCCGGATATAGAGATTGAATCCTCCGGTACTTACGATGACGATACCTGGCACCAGTTCACGGCAGTCAAAAGCAGTAATGACGCCATATATCTGTATATTGATGGAGCCCAGGTGGACTCTGATACTTCCCTGAATGCATCCGGAAATGTTACAGTCAGCGTATCCCAGGAATCAGACGACGCTGAAGAGTATGTATCGAATGGAGCTATGGACTTGAGCAGTTCGGATTTAGAACTGGTTATGGAAGGTGGTACCGATCAGGAAGTCGGAATGAGGTTCCAGAACATCACTATTCCTTCAGGGGCAACTATTACAAATGCCTATGTACAATTTAAAGTAGATGAAACAAGTTCCGGAACCACAAATCTTACGGTCTACGGAGAAGACACAGATAATTCATCAACTTTCACGTCTTCAACCCATAATATTACAGGCAGAACCAAAACAAGCGCTTCAGTGGCCTGGAATAGTGTTCCTGCCTGGAACACGGTTGGTGAAGCAGGTGTTGATCAACGTACTCCAAATATTTCTTCTGTCATTCAAGAGGTTATTGATAGAGTCGGGTGGTCAAGCGGAAATGCTGTCTCAATCATTATTGACGGTACCGGTACGCGAGTTGCAGAGTCCTATGCGGGGGGTGCACCTCAGCTTGTTGTCGATTATACAGTTCAGTTAAGTACACTTACATCAAATTCCGCGCCTCTTACATTTGGTTCGGACGAACCGGCCAATGCATCCTATTTTGATGGAATTATTGATGAAGCCAGGATCTCAAATACCGCCCGTTCAGCTGACTGGATTCAAACTTCTTATAACAATCAAAACTCACCATCCACTTTTTATACCTTTGGCACCGAAGAAGCAGCAGACGCAACGCTTAAGGAATTTATCATTTCAGGCGGAGTCAAGGCAAAGATTATTATTAACGGGCTAAAGCAAAAACTGTACGACAACTAGAATGGAAGCTTCCATCCTGGTAATCGAAAAGATTTGCTAAGCTCTCAAATATTATTGCTCAACTCCCCCCACCTGCGCCAGGATTTTACGGGCCTGATCTTTTATGTGCTTGGCAATCGGCTGAGTCGCGTTATTCGCTTCCCAGGCTTCAGTGGCCTTATCAATAACTTCGTTCGCTTTTTGTGCCGCTGCCTCATTTTGCCCCTGAATACCCAGAATAAAAGAATCAACCAGCAAGTCATAAGCCTTGGCAATCTTGGCGGCACCCAAAACAACGGCGTTATCCGGCATATTCTTGTAGGCCTGCTGAGTCATATCATAAGCCAGTTCGGACGCAATTTTTGCGTAAGCGATCATGTTAGCCGCAATGTAAACTTCAATCTGAGCCATTTCCGCCTCAGCCCGGCTTAAAAGAAACTGGGTGTCTTTGCCGTTCAGAATAATCGAAAGCAAATACATCATATTCACAATTTCCCCGCGACTCAGCGGCCTGGCGGCATCCACATTGCCATTCGCGTCTTTTGGGACAATACCAAGAACGGCCGCGTAATTAACATAATTGGCATACCAGGCATCCGCAGGAATATTGGGGACAACCTGCTTGCCCTCAAGCGCGGACACATCAACACCGCTAGCGACAAAGAGCATTTTCAGAAATTCCGCCAGATTAACCTGCCTGCCCGGAGCGAATGTTCCATCTGCATCATTGCCTTTCACAAACCCAAGCGCGCGGGCCTTAATCACGAAGGGGGCAAACCAGTCCTTTTCGGTAACATCGGGAAAGTACGCTCCATACGCTTCATTCGATTCGATACCGGAACCTTTAAGAATAATTTTGAGAACTTCAGCCCGATTGATGGCGTTATCCGGCTTAAAAGTGCCATCAGCGTAACCACCAATAACTCCCGCCTGACTAAAATAAGTAATGGCTGTGTAATTTGGGTGAGTCCGGCTCACATCGTTGTAACCCGTGCTTACCATCTGGGTACCGGAAGCTGTCGAGGCAGATTCCTGTGCCATCGCCAAAGGTGCAATCACACCAAAGGAAGTGAGTACAGCAAGCGCCACACTCAGCTTTTTTAAATAAATAGAAATTTTTCGTTGTTTTATATTCATTTTGTTATTTTTTATTTTTATTTTGCGAAAATAGTTTAGCACAATAACTCTTTCAATGCAAATTTATTTGCCTGCACCTAACCTCTGCTATAGCGGGCCAAATGTGCAAAAGCCTTATTAGCCGCCGCCATTCGGTGTACATCTTCGCGCTTTTTGAACGCAGTACCTGATTCCTTACCGGCTTCCAAAAATTCAACAGCAAGTTTTTCGGACATAGACTTGCCCTTTTTTGAGCGACAGGCGCCGATAATCCATCGCATGGCAAGGGCCAATTGACGTTTTGGCTTAACCTCAACAGGAATTTGGTACACACTACCGCCAACACGCTTGGCACGAACTTCCATATTTGGCATTACGTTGCGAATTGCCTTTTCAAAAACCTCTTCAGGATTTTTTACCCCCTGATCCCGAATAATCTTCATAGCGTTGCCAAAAATATTCCTTGAAATGGATTTCTTGCCGCGAAGCATCATGCAGTTGATAAACTTTTCCTGCCACTGAGTGGATCCTTCGGGAATGTATTTAACTTTGCTCATTGGTCATTAGTCATTGGTAATTAGTCACTGGGTCATTTGCCATTATTCTTTAGGTTTTTTAGCGCCATACCGACTGCGCCCTTGTTTGCGCTTCTGGACCCCCTGACAATCCAGCACTCCACGGGTGATATGATAAGGCACACCGGGAAGATCTTTTACTCTGCCCCCATAAATGGTCACCACAGAGTGTTCTTGCAGGTTGTGACCCTCACCCATAATATAAGCATTGATCTCTTTGCCGTTGGTCAGCCGCACGCGAGCGATTTTGCGCAACGCGGAATTTGGCTTTTTGGGAGTCATGGTGGTCACTTTAATGCAAACACCCCTTTTTTGAGGAGCCCCCCCTTCAAGCATAACAGCCCTGTTCTTTAAAGAATTAAACGTAAACTGAAGCGCAGGAGCCTTACTCTTCTTTTTGGGTGTGCGCCTGGATTTTCTGACTAACTGATTGATAGTTGGCATAGAATATAATTGAATTAATGGCTTTATTCTGCGTCTTTTTTTTCGTAATTAGCTTTATAAATGTGACCAGCGGGGATGAGTTTACCAATAATCACGTTTTCTTTCAAGCCCTTTAAATTATCAACTTTTCGCGTAGTGGACGCCTCAACAAGAACGCGAATGGTCTCCTGGAAGCTGGCCGCCGAAAGCCAGCTGTTTGTTGTGATAGCCACGCGGGAAATACCCAAGAGCAGGCGGTCAGCACGAGCTACATTTTTTTTGGCCTTTCTGAGCCCTTCGTTAGAATTTTCAAATTGTTCAGCATTAACCAGCTCACCGGGCAGGAAGTTGGAATCGCCGGGGTTGATAACGCGCACCTTAGAAAACATCTGCTTCACGATGATCTCGATGTGCTTATCGTTAATAGTCTGCCCCTGAGAAGCATAAATATGCTGTACCTCAGTCATAATATACTTCTGAGCCGTATAGACATTGGTCGACTCCATCAATTCCTGTAAATTCAAATGTCCACGATTAAGAGCAACGCCCTTCGCTACCAAATCATTGTTTTTTATAAGCAGTTTCTCTTTCGCGTCAAAAGTATAAACTTTTTCATGTTTTCGGGTGTGCTTGGTAACAATTTCAGAACCGGTCACCTTGACGACCTGCCCCTCATCAGTCGCTTTAACGGAATGTTTTTCGGTCTTAGATCGGGCAATAATCTGCTTAGGTTTAATCTTTTCACCTTTTTTTACCACAGCTTCAAAGTCAGGCGGAATCTGATACGAATCCTCTCCGAGCTCCTGAGCCGTAAGCGTGACTTCGATTTGACCCTTCTGTGTTTTAACCAAAGCCTTGCCGGAAATTTCTGCCAGAACCGCCGCCCCCTTGGGATTGCGGGCCTCAAAAAGTTCTTCCACACGAGTAAGACCTTGCGTAATATCACTTCCTTCCGCCACACCTCCCATGTGGAAAGTGCGCATGGTAAGCTGTGTGCCTGGTTCACCAATTGACTGAGCGGCAATAATACCAACCGCCGTGCCCAAATCGACAATCTTATTGGTACCAAGATCAAACCCGTAACACTGCTGACAAATACCATTTTCAACCTTACAGGTCATAATTGCCCGGACCAATACCTCTGCTACCTGAGCCTTTTTGATGCCAGCGGCTATGTCATTATCAATCTGCACACCCTTCTTCGCGATCACCTCACCGGTTTTTGGATTAACAATATGAGCGGCAATCGTACGGCCAAAAATACGTTTTTCAAAACCCTCGCCGATCCTGTTACTTTCTTCACGGGTGATAAGATGTTCCTGGACATTGCCGCAATCGGCTTCCTTGATGACAATATCCTGCACCGCATCGACTAAACGACGGGTAAGATAACCGGCTTCGGCGGTCTTAAGCGCAGTATCGGATTTACCTTTTCGCCCTCCATGTGTGGCAATAAAGTACTCCAGAATCGAGAAGCCGTCTTTCAGATTAGACTTAATGGGCAGCTCGATTGTTTTACCGGACGGATTGGCCACAAGCCCCTTCATTCCGCAAAGCTGTGTAATTTGCCCCCAGTTACCGCGAGCACCTGAATCAATCATATAGTAAATATTGTTCTCAGGGCTGTTATCAAATTTCTGGATCATCTTATTGGTCACGTCATTCTTTAGGAATGACCACAAACGGATGGCATGATTATACCTTTCTTCTTCCGTGATCCACCCCTTCCAGTATTGATTGTTGATCTTTCGGACCGTTTCATCTGCCACGGCAATCATTTCTTTTCGTTCCTCCGGAACCAGCATGTCAAAAGCCGAAATAGTGATACCGGACTTGGTCGCAAACTTAAATCCAACGCGCTTGAACTCATCCGCTACTTTAGCCGTGGTTTCAGGGCCACAAGTGTCCAGAATTTGTGCAAGTAGAGCTTTCAGACCATTCTTACCGATTGTTTCGTTCACATAATCGATTTCTTCAGGCAAAAAAGTGTTGAAAATCATACGGCCCACTGTGGTATTTTCCACAATTTTGCCCTTGGCACGACCCGAAATGAAAGCCTGAAGATGAACAAAGCGCTGACGATAAGCATTAACCGCTTCGTTGATATCCGAAAACATCATTCCCTCACCTTCCCTGCCCTTGAATCCACGCGTCAGATAATAAACGCCAAGCACCATGTCCTGTGATGGTGTAATGATTGGCTCACCGGCGGACGGCTTAAGAAGGTTGGTGGTAGCCAGCATAAGTTCGCGGGCCTCTTTTTGCGCATTTTCAGAAAGCGGCAGGTGCACAGCCATCTGATCACCATCGAAGTCGGCGTTAAAAGCCGCGCAAACAAGCGGATGGATCTGAATAGCTTTACCATCAATCAGAAGCGGCTTGAAAGCCTGTATACCAAGACGGTGAAGGGTCGGTGCACGATTGAGAAGAACCAGGCGTTTAGAAGTTTCGTTTTCAAGAATGTCCCAAACCTCTTTTTTACCTTCGTCAATCAGACGCTCGGCACCCTTCACGTTGTGAGCAAGCTCCTGACGAATCAGTTCTCCGACCACGAAAGGCTTAAATAATTTAAGAGCCATTTCTTTGGGAATACCGCATTCAGAAAGTTTGAGCTGAGGACCAACCACAATAACCGAACGGCCAGAGTAGTCTACACGCTTACCCAGAAGGTTTTGGCGGAAGCGACCCTGCTTACCTTTTAGCATATCGGAAAGGGAGCGCAATTTACGCTTGTCGCCAGCCGTGAACACAGCGCGACCCGCACGGGCGGCATTGTTAAATAAGGTGTCAACAGCTTCCTGAAGCATGCGCTTTTCATTTCGGCAAATGACTTCCGGGGCGCCGATCGCCATGAGTCTTTTAAGACGGTTGTTACGGTTGATTACACGCCTGTAAAGGTCGTTCAGGTCGGAAGCGGCGAAACGGCCGCCATCGAGTTGTACCATGGGCCTAAGGTCAGGCGGAATAACAGGGAGCTGTACGATCACCATCCACTCAGGACGGATTTCCGCCTTCATAAGGGCGGATGCCAAACGAATACGACGAAGCAGTTTTTTATATTTCTGACCCGTGCTTCTTTTTCGCTCTTCCTCAAGAATCTTGATAAAAACCTTCAAATCCAGGTTTTCCAGGATTTTGCGGATAGATTCAGCTCCTGTTCCGGCATGAAACACATGGCCGAACTTCATGGAAAGCTCGCGATACTCGATTTCTCCGACGACTTTACCGACAGCAAGACTTTCAAGATCGTCCTTTGCCTGATGATGCTGCATGGTCAGTTCCTCAATTTTCCGGGCGTAAGAGTCCTCCGCATGAACCAGATCACCCACATCTTCCCCCGTTTCATCCAGTTCATCAATCTGGTCTTCAGTCAATTGCGCACCCTTCTTTTTGGAACGGGCCTTAATTTTAAGGTCATTGGATTTACTTTTGAACTCCTCCTGGATTTGCTTCTTGTACATCAGAAAATCTTTATCAAGATTTTCCAGTGCCTCTTTTTTGGCCTCCTGGTCAACATTGGTAATAATGTAGGCGGCAAAATAAATAACCTGCTCAATGGCTTTGATCGGTAAATCCAGGATTAAACCAAGCCGGCTTGGCGTGGAACGCAGGAACCAAATATGGGTAACAGGAACAGCCAGGCTGATATGGCCCATGCGCTCACGGCGTACAATGGAACGGGTCACTTCGACGCCGCACTTTTCACAAACCACACCTTTGTAGCGGATTCTTTTGTATTTCCCGCAGTAACATTCCCAGTTTTTTGTTGGTCCGAATATTTTTTCACAAAAAAGCCCATCCCTTTCGGGCTTTTGCGTGCGATAATTGATGGTTTCCGGTTTAGTCACCTCACCATAAGACCATTCCAGTACCGATTCGGGGCTCGCGACGGAAAGGGTGATGGAATCGAAATCTTCGTGTTTTTTCGGACCTTTTAATTGAGTCATAAAATCTGATTAATGATTAATGATTTATGATTGATAATTGATAATTAATTTTCGGGATCAAATGTTTCACTGCCTCCTTCACCCGGCAGAAATTCGGAGAAAGCTTCCCCTTCGCTGTCTTTGGGCCTTTTGTCTAACATAATCATATCCGTGGCCACAATTTCTGTCCGGAAGATTTTAACGCCTTCCGGAGAATCCCATGAACGGGTTTTTAAGTAACCATCGATATAAACAAGTTTGCCTTTTCTGAGATATCTTCCACAGATTTCGGCCAATGTTCCCCATGCGGCAATATTGTGATACTCAGCCAGAGACTTTTTTTCCGTTCCGACCATCCATTCGCGATTGGTAGCAAGGCCAAACGTAACAATGGATTGACCATTGGTGGTTTGCTTAAGTTCGGGATCACGAGTCAGATTCCCAACCAAAATGACCTTATTAACGCTTCTCATAAAAATTGGGTTACTTATTCTCTTTACCTTTTCGTTTTTCCACTGCCTCTTCCAAATTATCGATTTCTTCATCAGAAATCATCGCATCTGATCCGCCGTCATCAATGAGTTCATCTTCGAATGCCTCGATAGCCTCTTTCATGCCGGTATTTTCACCTTCAACTTCATCTTCAACCTGAGCATCTGGCTCATGACCTTCGTCCAGATCGCTGATGCGATCGACATCAGGAATAACTGCCTCAGCTTCATCCTCGTGATCGATCACTTCTTCGAGCTCAACCTCTTCAAGCTGATCACCCTTAGACTTCAGAAGTTCTACATCAAGACATAAACTCTTGAGCTCTTTAACAAGTACGTTAAAGGATTCGGGAACACTGGGGGTTTTAATGGACTCGCCTTTGACGATGGATTCATAGGCTTTAGCGCGGCCGACCACATCATCGGATTTGACTGTGAGCATCTCTTGTAAAGTATAAGCGGCACCGTACGCTTCCAGGGCCCACACCTCCATTTCACCAAAACGCTGTCCGCCGTGTTGTGCTTTACCGCCAAGCGGTTGCTGGGTAACCAGCGAATAAGGGCCAACAGAACGCGCATGGAGCTTATCTTCAACAAGATGAAGAAGTTTAAGCATGTACACCTTTCCGACAACTGTTTTGTACTGAAAAGATTCACCTGTTCGCCCATCGTGGAGCTGAACTTTGCCATCGGCGGGTAAACCTGCCGCCTTCATAAGCTCGGCAATCTGATCGAGATTCATACCATTTAAAGCAGGCGTAGCCACTTTGATTCCAAGTTGATCAGCCGCCCAACCTAAATGTGTCTCAAGAATCTGACCGATATTCATACGGCTGGAAACACCCAATGGATTCAGAATAATGTCGACAGGCGTGCCATCAGTCATAAAAGGCATGTCTTCAGAAGGAACGATTTTTGAAATAACACCTTTATTACCGTGACGGCCGGCCATTTTGTCGCCCACCTGAATTTTGCGGGTCTGCGACACGTAAACCCGGATTTGCCGGATAACGCCGGTTGGCAGTTCGTCACCTTCCTGCCTGCTGAAAATCTGCACGTCTACAACTTTACCTCCTTCTCCGCCGGGCAGACGAAGCGAAGTGTCTTTTACGTCTTTAGCCTTGTCGCCAAAAATCGCCTGCAATAGCCTTTCTTCAGCGGTCAGTTCCGTTTCGCCTTTGGGAGTGATCTTTCCCACCAGAATATCGCCTTCATGCACGGTGGCGCCGATGCGGACAATGCCGTCTACATCCAGGTCTTTTAAACGGACCTCACCCACATTGGGGATATCCCGCGTTACGATTTCAGGACCAAGTTTGGTGTCACGTACGTCTACCGTGAATGATTCAATGTGAACAGAGTCATAAAGCCCTTTTTTGGCCACCCGGTCAGAAATGATAATGGCGTCCTCGTAGTTATACCCGCCCCATGACATATAGGCCACCATAAGGTTCCGGCCCAAAGCCAGCTCACCTTTCTGTACCGCGGCACCGTCAATAAGAACATCGCCCTTCTTCACTTTTTGCCCCTTGGTAACAGCGGGACGCATATTGATAGCGGTCGCCTGGTTGGAACGCTGGAAACTGAGAATCGGATATTCTTCCTTTTTACCATCACTGTATTTTACCACAATGTGATCGGCATCTACCGCCTCAACGGTTCCGCCTGCGCGAGCCACAACCGCCTGACCGGAGCTTTCTGCGGTAAGAGCCTCCATACCGGTGCCAACAATAGGCGCTTCAGGTGAAAGGAGAGATACCGCCTGTCTCTGCATGTTGGAACCCATTGACGCGCGAGTGTTGTCGTCGTGTTCCAAAAAAGGAATGAGCGACGTGGTAACCGAAACAATCTGTTTGGGCGCAATATCGATGTGAGTAAGGTCACGAACGTGAACAAAATTCGGTTCGCCGCGCTTACGGGCAGCCACACGTGAAGTGACAAACTGACCATTATCATAAATTTCGGTATTTGTCTCGGCCACTACAAAGTTCCTTTCGGCATCAGCATCATAATACTGAATGTCATCAGTAATAAAGGCGCGGACTTTTATCAGATTCTGAGGTTTTTCCTGAATCTTAACTGAAGTGATTTTTTTGTTGGCCACAATCTGTTTAGCGATCACCAAATCAATCTCCTCCCCTTTCTTAATCAAGACTTTCCGGCCCATTTTAATGTCCTGTACAGCCAGTCTATTTATAAGCTGGGAAAGAACTGGACTTTTGATAATCACAGGCGCCGGACTTTTGATGCCTTTCTTTACTTTGGTTACCTGGCCCGCCTGTTCTTTTGTTAACTTGTCGCCCATTCTGGCCACAATTTTGCGCCCGCTTCTTACTTCCTCATCGATGATTAACCCGGTGATCTCAGAAACATTGGGCCGTTTAAAATGTTCGATCTTTCGGTAAGGGGTTTCAATAAACCCATATTGATTAACACGGCCGTAAGTAGCCAAATGCACCACCAAACCGATGTTCGGCCCTTCCGGAGTGGCAATCGGACAAATGCGCCCGTAATGCGAAGCGTGCACGTCACGAACGTCAAAGGAAGCCCGCTCGCGGGAAAGCCCGCCAGGACCCATGGCCGAAATACGGCGTTTGTGCGCCAGTTCAGAAAGCGGATTGGTCTGATCCATAAACTGGCTCAGCTGAGAACTGGCAAAAAATTCACGGAGCGCCGCGGTAATAGGTCGACAGTTGATCAGCTGGGTAGGCGTGGCGGTCTCAAGATCCATAATGGTCATACGGTCTTTGGCAATGCGGTCGGTACGGAGTAAGCCCATGCGGAATTTGTTTTGCACCAGCTCACCAACACTTCGAATACGACGATTGGAAAGATGATCGATGTCGTCTTCCTCGCCTTCGCCGTTATTCAGCTCAATGAGCCCCTTCAGAATATTCACAAAATCATCCACCTGAAACACGCGATGCTTCATATCGGAAGAAATACCGGTTCCAAACCGCTTGTTAAGTTTGTAGCGGGCAATAAGGCCCATATCGTAACGCTTAAAATCAAAGAAAAGCCCTTCTATAAGGTGCTTGGCGTTCTCGGGGGTGGCCAGATCACCGGGTCGGATCTTTTTGTAAATGGACTGGTAAGCATCATCTATATTGCGTGCGGAATCCTTTTCCAGGGTGTTCTGAATGTAATCATTATTCAGATCCACATTCACGTCTTTAAAAGCGTCCAGCATTTCGGAATCCTTGTGAAAACCAAAAATCCGGAGAAGCTGAGTGACAGGAATCTTTCTTTTGCGGTCAATTTTGACGGAAATAACCCCCTTTTTGTCTGTTTCAAGTTCAAGCCAGGCGCCGCGTTTTGGAATGATTTTTGCATTAAAGTATTTTGGCGCAGCAGCGTTACGGGAATAAAAAACACCGGGGCTTCGGACGATTTGGTTAACCACCACACGCTCGATGCCATTGATGATAAAGGTACCTTTATCAGTCATCAGCGGAACAGAACCAAGAAAAATATCCTGCTCTTTAATTTCGCCGGTTTCTTTATTGATAAGTTGGACGTGCGCCTTTAAAGAAGCTTCGTAGGTCAGATTTTTTCGTTTGGCGGTCAGGGGATCATGCTTAGATTTATCCAGAGAATGACTCAGAAAATGCAGTTCCATCTTCTTACCGGAAAAATCGGTGATCGGGGAAATCTCCTGTAATAGTTCTTTGAGCCCCTCAGTCAAAAACCACTGATAGGAATTGAGCTGAATTTCTATGAGTGGCGGCATTTTAAAGCTATCTTCCGTTTCGGTAAAATAATGTCGACCGTTAAGAACCTTGGTAGGTTTTATAGTCAACTTGGGAGCGGCCTGCCTGCCGCCAGGCATGGTTTTAGTTTTAGCCATAGTTGAAAAACAATTGTGCGAAATAAAGGCTTGCTAAAATTCATTATGGACACCTGCCTACCGGCAGGCAGGGGCGCTTAGCAGCCTCAACACAATCGTTAGCGCTTAAATTAGCCGATACATTATAGCCAAGTTGTCTAATTAGTCAAATTGTCTGACAAAAAGCTATTGACAGATCAAGAAATTATTTTTTTGAAAAAATCTTCTGCAGATGAACCAGCATAACCCAATCTTTTTCGGAAATCTGCGTGAGAGGTTTTTTGTAATAATATTCCGAAGCCGCCCTAAGACCAATAATGCCCTCACCATAATTCAGTAAATTCATATCCAACGCAAGCCGCTCGGAATCGTTCATAAAACGCACTCTGCGAAACTGAAGCACCCCTGAAATGAGCTTTCCCTTATTGCCTGAATTAAACTGATAGTCGCCTTCAACAGTTATTTTGTTGGTGATCAGAAAAGTCTCAACAGATACCGGAATTTCTTCAGCCGTTAAAAAACCTGGACTGTCTTTAACGATCAGTGTCAGCAGTTTTTCTGGTGGAATGATAAAAAGCGCTACCAAAAATATATGCGCCAAAAGCAGGGCAATAATAAGCAATCCACCGGCCATTTTTAGGATTTCCCGCATGAACTGTAATTTAATAAGGAAATTATTTTATTTGATTCTGCAAACAGAGTAAACTGAATAAGTAGTTATCCAATAAACCGCATCCGATGAAAAAACTTGTTGTGTCATTACTATGTTGTGCTCTGTTATCACTGCACGCCAATCCGCTTTTGGCCGCGACGACCAATGTGCCTTTTTTTGAAGCCCTCAGCAATTTTGCCGCCATTGAGGATTACAAACTGGCGCAGTCTTTTTTTGGTACCGCGGAATTTGAAGAGTATGACAATCACATCAGCGCCGAATATCGCATAATTATAAGCAGTGTGATTGATGGAGGAAACAGAACAGACAATTTCAGCCGCCTGAGCGCTTACATAAAACTCACCAATCACAATGAGGTGACTGATTCAACTCCGTTTAAACAGATGACTGTGCAGGCAAACGCGGAACTTATTGTCCGTGACCAGCAGGATATTTATTTTAAACTGAATAACTTTAACATCGGGCTAAAAGAAGCCCTGCCTTTCGCGATCATGGACATAGAAAACGTGACGGCAATGGCGGATTTATACCGGGGAACCTGGTTTCATGCCATGGCCGATTCGCTGGCGGCAGATAGCCTGAGCGAAAACACAATTGATGTAAACAAATACATGACGCTCGATGAACAGATGAAGGAGAACCCCAAAGCCGCCATATTGGAACTTTCTGAGCTGGGGTTAAAAGATTCAAACACGGAACTATCCGAAAATGAAGTAAACCAGTTTTTGGAAGTGATCCGCCTGACCCTTGAAACAAAACTATTTACCGAAAGACAGATAATCTCCGGCAGAAACGCGGGTTTCAGGTTCTTCAACTTAAATAAGGGTGCAATAATCGGCCTGATTGAAAAAGCGGCGACGGCTTTTGGTGAAGAGATGACTGGCGAAGAGAAAACGATGATCCGGGCGGTGCTGAACAAAATAAGCTTATCGGGAATTTACAGGATAAATGATGCGCATAGGCTGATTGATAATTTGTTACTCAGGTTCAGATTAAAAGATGCCGGCATGCTGACGAAACTTGAGCTGAACTATCGCCACAAAGTGTCGGACATTGGCAAAGAAAACAGCGTGAAGGCGCCCACAGAATATGAGGAATGGTATGGCCTTCCCAGTGGATCAGATGAGGAACTGTTCCACGAAGACGAGTGGTTTGAAGAAGAACCGGCAGAAGAAAGCTTTTAATTTCAGAGTTGACAACTTTTTATTTTAGTTGTAAAATAACTGCCAAACTTAATATTGGCACTTTGAACAAGCCACTTAAACCCTCATCATCGGCCCCAAATCACTTAACTGCCGGCCCTGCCTCATTGGAAGCCAGATTGCATGGCAGATTCCGAAACCTTATAAAAGCCGCCCTTGCGCTTACGGCCCTTAACGTAGCAGCCTGTGGCGACGAACCGCACCGCGGCGCCAGCTGCGTAACAATTGTGGACCACAATAATGAAGCCTTAAAAGACTGCGAATTCGGGTACAACCTTCCGGATGAAGGACAGGCAAACCCCTGTGTCGG
Source organism: Patescibacteria group bacterium (assembly GCA_018825145.1). GTDB lineage: Bacteria > Patescibacteriota > Gracilibacteria > UM-FILTER-43-11 > UM-FILTER-43-11 > JAFGTE01. The sequence goes on along the minus strand of JAHJFD010000003.1, from coordinate 46,253 downwards.
CGAAGATGGCCAGCCGGACCAAAACCAGTTATTTGTTTACGCGGAACCCGGCACCCACAGAATACGCGGTAAATGCGGAACTCTAAACGGATTTGTAGATGTGCCTGTGAAAGAAAACAATACCACTCAGGTGACCAGCCGGCTTGTCGGCAGTTTCGGTACAGACAATTTCGAAATCATTGCCGACCCAAGCAATTACGAATTCATGCTGAACGACCACCTGTGCTGGAACAACGCCGACTGGTGCGCCACCGAACTGAGCAAACCCGAACTGGTGGGAACGGAAGTGGTGGATATTTTAAAAGTCTGCCCGGAATCTGAAGACTGCAATCCGTTGGACGGCCGCGAACTCCTGGAAGCTCACGGCACCCCCGGCCAGTATAGTGAAGGCAATCCGAAACACCTTACCTTTACCACCAGCGTTGACCGACTGGCCGACAGCGAAGAAGTCACCGTGAACATCCGTCTGAAACAAAAAGACAATCCGATCCAGCAACTGGACTACCCTGTGACTCTGCGCGGCCCTGTTTGCGGGAACGGCATCATTGAAACCTATGAACGCTGTGACGACACGAATTTTTGGGAGAAGACATGCGAATACTACGGCTTCACGGACGGCGAACTGGAATGCAATAATTGCGAGATTTCAACCGAAAACTGCAGTAATAATTAGCCGGCTAAATGATGACAAAGCGGTTGTTCTGTTCGGCAATGGCGTTTTTGAGTTGTAACTGCAAAATAATTTCGCAAAGCTTGGGGATATCAAAGGTTGTCTCAATGACCAGATCATCTATTGTTTTCCCGCCGCTTGCCAGCCGTTCAAGCAGGATTCTTTCATCATGAGAAAGATCGAGTATCTGGCGCATATCTTTTATCTGCATTTTCAAATCTTCAAGAATGTGCCCGATGTTATCGACCAGTTTTGCTTTACTGCCACGAATGTATTCATTGGTGCCGCTTAAGGCATATTTGTTAATATCGTTCGGCACCGCGAAAACCTCGCGGCCTAGTTCGTGAGCCTCTCTGGCGGTAATAAGCGCACCTGAATGCTGTCCGGCTTCGGTTACCAGAGTCCCCTGACAAAGTCCCGCAATAATGATGTTTCTGTCAGGAAAATGATGCCTTTTAGCCAGCGTACCTAAAGGATAAGTGGAAATAATAGCCCCACCGGACTGTATTATATTCTGTGCCAGACGATGATTGGAATTTGGTGTGATTACATCGACTCCCGAACCCAAAACCGCCACTGTAATGCCGTTATTTTCGAGGGTGGTTTTATGAGCCACGCTATCGATTCCGGTAGCAAGGCCGCTAACCACCACAAAACCATGCCGGACCAAATCGGCCGTAAAGCGTTTGGTTACCAGTCTGCCGTAATCGGTACAAGAACGCGTACCTACCACGGCCAAAGCCTTGTGGAAATCCGGCAGTTTGCCCCGTACGAACAAAAACGGCGGCCCATTCTCCATTTGCTTTAGTGTAACGGGGTAATCGGCATCATCAACAAAACACACTTTCACTTCAAGTTCACGGACAACTTTCATCATCTGCTCAAAAGAAATCCGCTCGCGTATCTCAAGAACGCGTTCGGCCTTTTCGCCACGGACATTCAGATTATGAATATCTTCATAGCTAAGCCCCTTCCATGCAGCTTTGAAAGAACCGAATTTATTGAGAATAATTCGACACTGCTCGGTCGTAAAAATTCCCCACTGTGCAAACAAAAAAAGATACTCATCGTTCATAAGATGAAAATATTATTGAAAAAATCCTGCGCCAAAAAAGTATCATGGGCAAAAAAAATTGCAAATCAGCCCAATCAACACAAAAATCCACCAAACATCCCCGCTTTTCTGAAGCCCAGGGGCATACCAGGCAGACCTCAAGAATTCTGATGCACAGATCTTGCACAAACCTTGCACAGATCTTGCACAAACCTTGTGCAACAAAATTTCATATCCTAAAAAGGATACCCCAAGGTCGCATCAATATATTTGAAAATCACAAAAAAATGATGTACATTTACGATCCGCGCAAAATTGATAATTAGTATTTAACCGAATTTTTATGAAGAGAGTGCACTTTTTTATTTACGACGAACTGGCCGGGCAAATCAACGAAGCTATCAACCGATGGGGCTTTAACAGCCAGTCGGAGTTTTTCCGCTACCTGGCTATGGATTTTATTCGCAACGAAAAAAAACTGCTGACCACGGATGACACCCTAAAAGACCACACCAAAGCCATCCGCATGATTAAAACCAACCAGCGAAAAACCTTTATGGATCCGCAAAGCTAGAACCTAAAACTGGATTTCCTCACCGCCTGTTACATAACCTATTACCTGAGATTTCACGCCTTCTTTTGCCAGTGCCGCGATCAATCCGTCTGCTGATTCTGAACCAGTTACCATCATCATCCCCACGCCCATATTCCAGGTTTTGTAAGCCTCTTCCACGCTTACCTGCCCCAGTTCCATAAGCCTGAGCATAAAATCATGCGGTTCAATCAAAGAGTCCAGCTTGGCCCCAAAGCCATGTTTTTTCAGAAGCCTTGGCAGATTTCCGCGAATTCCCCCACCGGTATTGTGCACAATGCCTTTAATGGGATGCTTCTTGCTTTCGCCATACCGGCCAATGATATTCAGAATAGCCGCGTGATAAATTTTTGAAGGCGTCAGAATAACTTCGCCCCAGGTACGGCCGTTATCATATTTTTCGGCCACCCAATTTTCACCGAATTGCTTGCTGAGGATCATTCTTGCCAAACTCATTCCATTCGAACGGATACCAACCGATTTTAAACCGATAATCGCATCGCCAATTTGAATACCGGCACCACTTAAAACACGGTCTTTTGCCACAATTCCCACTGCTGTTGCATTCCAGACCGCCCCGTTAAGCGCCCCGCTAAGTTCAGCCAGCTCACCTCCGGGCACCACAATTTTTTGTTCCAGCGCCGCCTTTTGCAGGCCTGCCATCAGACCCTCTACCATCTCGGCATCCAGCTTGGGCGCGTCCAGTGTATTACTGACCGAAATAACTTCCGCCCCCATACAAATAGCGTCATCGGCTACCATAGCAACTAAATCGTAGCCAAGCGTGTCGAATTTCCGCATTTTTTCTGCCACTTCAATTTTGGTACCCACGCCGTCATCATTCTGCGCCAAATAAAAATCACCCATATCCAAAAGCCCCGCGAACCCGCCTTCATCGGTGACCGGCTGTCCGATCATACCCTTGCGCCCGGCAAAAGTCCCTTTGGCCGCGCTGTAGGCCGCCCGGGAACAGCGGTCGCCCAGTTCAACATCTACTCCTGATTCTTTGTAAGTTGCCATAAAAAATTAAATTATTTTTCCATCTTCCAAACTCAAGCTGCGTCCGTGAGCGAGTTCCCGCACTAAAGGATCGTGGGTAGTCAAAAGCACCGTAGCCCCCTCCGCATGAAGATTTTTTAAAAGGTGCAAAATCCCTTTTACATTTTCATCGTCCAGATTGCCGGTAGGCTCATCGGCAATAATCAGGCGTGGCTTATGCACCAGCGCCCGAGCGATGGCCAGCCGTTGTTTTTCACCGCCTGAAAGCTGATCGGGGAATTTATCCTGAAAATTCAGCAAACCGACTTTTGCCAATACGGCAGGCACCCGTTCGTGGATAAGTTCATCGGGTTCATTGCATACCTCCATGGCGAAAGCCACATTCTCGAAAACAGTTTTCTTCCCCAAAAGTTTGTAATCCTGATACACCACTCCGATCTTCCGGCGGAACAATTGAAGCGTGACCTGTTCCATTTCACTGACATACATACCGTCCACTTCGACACTTCCATGGGTTGGCTTTTCGGCGCCGATCAAAAGCGCAATCACCGTGGATTTACCGGAGCCCGAAGCCCCCGTCAAAACCACAAACTCATTGCTTTCAATATCAAATTTCACGCTGTCTAGCACTAAATGGGGACCGTACTTTTTGGTGACATTGTGAAAACTGATCATGGCTTTATTTTAGGGAAGTTTCACCTTGCCATCAATGATTCTTTTTAATAGAATTACCGAGCTCGAAGCAAAACGACAGCGAGCGCCAGTAGCTCAGGGGATAGAGCGTCCGGTTGCGGTCCGGGAGGTCGCAGGTTCGATTCCTGCCTGGCGCACCATGTTAAAGTACATGCAAAATCGTAATTTAAAACTGTTCTACTTACACGAACTTCTTTTTCAGTTCAGCGACACAATGCTGATGTTAGTGCTGCCGATTTTCATTTACCGGCTTTTTAACTCGGTGAGCGCTGTTTTTTTGTTTGTGATGGCTTGGAATCTGATTCACGGCTTACTCTTCCTGCCTGTTTTTAATCTGGCCATGAAGTGGAAACAGCCCAAATATTTTATGATGGCGGGCATTGTTTTTTACATTGCAGCTCTTTCGCTTTTTTCGCTGACCACCGCCCAAAACAAAGCAATGATTATCCCCGCTGTGGTTATGTATTCTCTTTACATCAGCTTTTACTGGATGGTCCGGCATTGGTTTATTGGCGTAAATTCCGATTATAAAGTGATCGGCCGGCAGATGAGCATTGTTTTTATAATTCAGACGCTTATTGCTTTCGTCGCACCGATAATCGGCGGAGCGGTGAGCTTTCTGATTTCTTTTAACGCCACCTTTATCATTGGCATTTGCTCCGGACTGATCAGCCTGATTCCTATTGTCCTTTTTGACGCGCCCGCAAACACTGAAAAATATTCTTACAAAAAGCTGTTGCAGACCCTGAAGCAGGAAGAAGTGCGGGCGGTCAGCCCCGGTTATTTTTGGGAAGGAGTGAGCTTTACGGCAATTACCAATACCTGGGTGCTGATATTCGCGATTTTCATTGGCAGTATTATGGATCTGGGTATTTTAATCGGATGCACAACGCTGATTACCGGACTCATCATCTGGCTGACCGGCATGTGGTTCGACAAAAAAAGCCGGGCCAACCTGCTTATTCGTATTAGCCGTATTCGGACTTTGACCATTATGGCTTACGCGACAATATACTTTATGCCACACATGGCCTACGTGTGGGTGGTGGAATTTCTGAACCGGCTGATGCTGACCATGCAGAACACCGTGCTGAGCTCTTACCTGTACGCCTACGGCAACAAAATAAACCCTGTTAATTTTATGCTTAGCCGGGAGGTATACCTGAATATCAGTCGCTTCGTCACCGCCGCCATACTGGCAATAGCCTTTCACTTCTTACCCGAAACATATTTATGGCTCGTCATATTCCTAGGTTCTTTTGCGATGTTCGGAATGACCTACGCCGCCCGCAGTGATCACCACCTAAATACCTAAGCATCCCGAAGCTTCTGTGCCGCCCCGGCGGGATTTTTGTTCTTGAGAATATAAGACCCTGCCACCAGCACATTCGCCCCGGCCTTTTTAGCCAGCGGAGCGGTCTGGTCGTTGATTCCCCCATCGATTTGGATGTCCAGATTCGGATAATGTTCACGCAGCCATTTCACTTTTTCAAGAACTTCCGGAATAAACGCCTGCCCGCCAAAACCCGGATGAACCGACATAATCAGAACCATATCGAGCATGGGGAGTACTTTGGAGATCTTGTCGACCGGGGTTTCGGGGTTCAGCGCCACCGCCGCACGACAACCAGCGTCTTTGATTTTCTGGATATCATCACCCAAATGCAGGCTGGCCTCGGCATGGATGGTAATGGAATAAGCCCCCGCCTCCGCGAAATCCTTAATAAACTTGTGAGGATTGTTGATCATCAGATGGCAGTCCAGCGGCACCTTGGTTTTGATGCGGGCCACCACCGGCGCACCAACAGTAAGGTTATCGACGAAATTCCCGTCCATCACATCCACATGGAACATGTCCGAAAACGGCGCCAGTTCGGCCAGATGTTCGTTCATCCGTCCATAATCGACGCCTAAGATTGAAGGGGCTATTTTTAAATCCATTAGTTGCGTTTTTCTATATCCATTATCTGCTGAACCCGGCGCGCGTGCCGGTCTTCACCGGAAAAATCTGTTTTTAAAAAAACACGGACAACGTCCGCCGGATCATCAAAAGTTTCTTCCCGGCCAACCGTGGCAATCACGTTAGCATCATTGTGAAGACGGGCGAGTTCAGCAGACCTCTTGTTGTAGCAAAGGGCCGCGCGAATTCCATTTACCTTATTAGCGGCAATTGAAACACCGATTCCGGAACCGCAAACAAGCACCCCCTTTACCCCGGGAGTAACAGCTACCTGCTGACCCACTTTTTCCGCGTAAATAGGGTAATCGACTGAGTCACCATTATGGGTTCCTACATCTACAAACTCGAATTCGGAACCAAGTTCCTTTTTGATTCTCTCTTTCGTCTGAAAACCAGCGTGGTCTGATCCGATAATAACTTTTTGCATGATCTAAGATTAACGTAATTACAGAATACTAAATAAAGTCCTGCACAATCAACCAAACAAAATAGCCCAACCCACACAAAAAGAGTAGCCAGGTAAAAATACGAAAGGCTTTTTGGGATTTTTTGGAATCAAAAAAAGACTCAATTTTAAAATTTTTATGAATAGAAAGGTTAAAACCAATTAAAAAACCTGCCATGCCACCCAAAAGTCCAACACCTCCAATAATAATGGCTGTAAAGTACCCAATTACGCCCACCAAAAGCGAAAAGCCTATTACCCGAAAAACAGCCTTCTGGTAACGGTTTCGATGAAATTCTTTAAGCTCATCATCACGATAAGCCTCACGATGTCCGGTTCGAACTGCTTCGCTGACAGGCTTATCTTCAACTTTCTTCACTTCCTGATCAATCGGCCCCAAAGTTAAGTCATAAACCTTTCTGGATTCCGGATCGGAAAGAACTTTATAAGCTTCGGCCACCTCATGGAATTTTTTCACTTCCGACTCATCACCGGAATCCGGGTGATACTTTTTAGCCATTACAAAATAAGCCTTTTTGATCTGCTCAGCATTGGCATCGCACATAACCCCCAAAATTTCATAAAAGTTCTTCACGACTACAAATATACCATGCCACGACCGGAAGAATAAAAGCCGAAAACGGCCCATATTAAAATCACCTACATTGAGATATTTACCACCAAAGGTAAAGAAAATATTGCTCCACCAATGTACCCCAAAAGAAATACGGGCACCATTAAGTAGATCTTCCTGAATTAAAATTGATCAATAAATCGCAAATCATTCTCGAATAACAAACGAAGATGATTTACCCGATGCCGAATCATCACCATGCGATCGACTCCAAACCCAAAAGCAAAGCCGGTATATTTTTTGGAATCGTAACCAACATTTTCGAGTACTTTCGGATGGACCATGCCCGCTCCGCCGATTTCCAGCCACCCGCACTGTTTGCACAGTTTACAGGGAACATTGTCAGCAAGTTTTCCTTCACCATGGCAAATGGGGCAAGTGCAGTCGACTTCCATACCGGGTTCCACAAAAGGGAAATAACTGGTTCGGAAACGCGTTTTAATACTGGGATCTTCAAACACCTGTTGAAGCAAATGCGTCAGCACGGCTTTTAAATTGGCTATTGAAATATCGGTATCCACCATAAGCCCTTCAATCTGATGGAACATAGGTGAATGGGTGGCATCGCTGTCTTTGCGAAAAGTTTTGCCCAGGCTTATTACCCGAACAGGTGGCTTATGGGATTCCATGTGGCGGATTTGCACGGGGGAGGTATGCGTGCGAAGCACCATTCTTTTTAGATTCTTGACCCAAAAAGTATCCTGCATATCGCGGGAAGGGTGATCGGCAGGCATATTGAGTTGATCAAAGTTGTAGTGTTCGGTTTCGATGTCAGGCCCTTCCGCCACCGCGAATCCCATGCGCCCAAACACCACTTCAAGGTCATCGATGAATTTTGAGATCAGATGCCGGTGACCGACATCAGGTTTCTTACCGGGTACCGTCACATCCATCCATTCCTTGTCAGCAATCACGTCAAAAGCGTACATTTCAAGTTCCGCGTACTTCTTCTGAACCGCCGCCTCCAATTCGGTTTTCGTTTCGTTAGCCAGTTTCCCCACTGTCCGCTTTTCCTCATCAGAAAGATCTTTCAGACTCTTCATGATGTCGTTGAAAAGTCCGTTACGGCCTAAATACTTCACTTCCAGATCACGAACTTCAGCGTCGGACTTGGCCGCCTTTAAGGCCGCGAGCGCCTGCGATTTTAAGATTTCAATCTTTGACTTCATAAGAATCTTTTACAAGCGTTATTGTAGCAGACGCGAACTATTTTAGCCTCTCAATTTTAGCGCCAAGGCTGTTCAGTTTTTCGTCGAGTCTTTCGTAACCGCGATCTATGTAATAGATGTTACTGATTTCGGTCTGACCTTCGGCCGCCAGGGCGGCAATAAGCACGCCCGCCCCCGCACGGATATCACAACTGGCCACAGCAGCGCCTTTTAATTTGCTCGGCCCCTCAACTTCAGCTTGATATGGGTTTAAAATCTTTGGCTTAAGCCCCATTCGTTCAAGTTCATATAAATATTGAAAACGTCCTTCAAAAAGGGTTTCGAAAATGAAACTTCTGCCTTCGGCCTGTGTAAGCAAAGCCGTAAACGGCGCCTGTAAATCGGTCGGGAAGCTGGGGAAGATAGCTGTCTTCAAATTAATCGCCTTCATCTGCTTAGAAGGAAGTACACGTACAGAATCCCGGCCCAAATCAAAATGCACACCGACTTCGCGGAGCTTCTGCCAAAAAATATCAAGGTGCTCAGGAACAATATCTAAAATATCAACCGTACCACCGGTAATGGCAGCTGCCAAAACCAAAGTACCCGTTTCCAGATAATCAGGTGTTATCCGATGCTCCGTTCCATGTAATTCTTTCACCCCCTTAATTCTCAAGGTATGAGTTCCGATTCCGTCAATTTTGGCGCCCATGCTAACCAAAAAATTGCAGAGATCTTGCACATGCGGCTCACTGGCCGCCAAACGAATCGTGGTATCACCCTCAGCCAGAACTGCTGCCATAATGGCATTTTCAGTAGCCGTCACGCTAGCTTCAGTCATCGTAAATTTACTGCCCACCAATTTTTCCGTTTTAAGATGCAACAATTCTTCGGATTCCAAAATTTTCGCCCCCAATGATTTCAAGGCGTGCAAATGGGCATCAATGGGACGCTTGCCAATAACACAGCCACCCGGGAAAGCCAGTTTTACCTCGTTATGTCGGGCAAGCAAAGGGCCAAGAAAAAGACTTGAACCACGAAGCTTACTAACCAGCTCATGCTTGATTTCAAGATTCTTCGAAGCACCCGCACGGATTGTAAAAGTATTGCCTTCAAAATTCGTTTCAATCCCGAGATAGTGCAAAATATGTTCCATTATGGCGATATCAGCGATATCAGGAACATTGGTAAGTATTACTTCTTCATCCGTCAGAAGCGTAGCCGCAATAATAGGTAAGGCTGCATTCTTTGAACCACTAACTTTTACAGCCCCTTCAAGTTTCTTGCCGCCGGTGACTAAAAAACGGTGTGTATGCACGAAGTGGCAAAAAAGTTATAATACGACCGTAACAAAAACAAAAAGTGACCTTATTCTATGCAATCCTATTGGCTATAGCAACCTTTATATGGGGTTGGATATTCTATAAGAAGGAGTATCACCCGCAACCCTATAAAGTGATAGCCATCAGTTTTGTGGCCGGCCTTTTCTCGATGTTGCCGGTTTTTGGCTACAAATACGTTTACGTTCATTTTCTGCCCCAGCTGTCGGAAGTCAGAATTCTGGAGAGTTTATTGCAATCAGCTTTTTTTGACGGACTGCTCTTCTTTTTTGTGAATATGCTGATTGTGGTAAGTATTTTGACCTTGTTTTCGGGCACTATAAGTTTACTGATGACACACTTCAAACATGAAACACTCCAAAACATCAGAAATGCTTTAAAAGACGACGAATTCGAATACGTCACTATGAGTTCCATGCTGGCCTTGTTGATTTTTTCGGAAAAATTACTGGAGAAATTTCTGGATGTATCCATTATTCACACCATGGTGGGCGTCATCATGTTTTTGGCCGTGATCGAAGAATACGTGAAACATCTGACCGTTCGTTTTATTGACGACAAAAAACTAAAAGACGTGGACGACGCCATTACGCTTAGCATTGTGGTCGGATTGGCCTTCGCTTTTGTGGAAACGATTATTTACGCCATCAATACTGGTGATATGGCTATTGTTTTGCCAAGAGCCCTGCTGACCATGCCCATTCATCTGATATGTTCAGGAATTTTTGGATATTATTATGGCCTGGCCAGCTTTGCCAAACCGATTCTTGCCGCCGAATGCAAAGAAAAGAAATACCAGATAAAATTCAAATGGTTTCACACGATTCTGCGCATGAAAAAGTCGGATGTTTACGAAGAAGAAAAAATAGCCCAAGGCCTGGTGATGGCTACTTTATTTCATACGGCGGCCAATATTCTTTTTGAACTGAATCTGGCCTACATTACCGTCCCCTTAATCGTAATCGGCCTTATGGCAATCACCTACTACTATAAAGAAAGTCATTTTATTTACAGACTTCTGCGCAAACGAAAATAATCAGATCTTCTGCCAAGTCGCCCCCTGCCGGCACAACAGCTGACCGGCCTTATGCGGTTCTTTCATAATCACTTTCATCAGTTTTTCCATTCGTACCTTGTTCTGAGACCCTTTCACCAGAACCAGATCACCCGGCTTCAGACGTTCTTTCAAAAAGTTCCCGGCCTCTTCGGAATCGAAAAAGGTGAAAACATTTTCTTCTTTCATACCGGCTTCCAGGGCGCCGCGTTTGATGGTGGGTGCTTCATGCCCAACAGCAATAAGTAGATCAGCCACCTGCGCCGCCTTTTTCCCGGCCTCAATGTGAGCTTCCTGCGTCATTTCACTCAATTCGTTCATCGTTCCAAGGGCCACGATTTTTCGGGACGCCTTAATCTGATTCAGCAAATCCAGAGCAGTGGCCACCGTGGTAGGTGAAGCATTATAAGAGCTGTCAATGATCTGGGAACGGTTCACACCGGCAATGGGGTTCATTCGACCGGGGGGCAGATGAAAATCACTGAGGGCTGAGGCACATTCACCCAGCTTCATGCCAAGCTGCAAGCCTACCGCAATGGCGGGAAGCAAAACATAAACCTGAAACTCACCTATAACCGGCACGGTAAATTCACCAACCTCTTCATGATACGTCGCCCTAAATTTTAAATCTTTTGCACCGGCTTTTATATCCTCCGCCATCAGCATGGCTGTATCGTGAATGCCATAGGTGAACTTACCGGCGGCGGTCTGCATACCGCGCACGTGCTCATCGTCATTGTTCAGAATCGCCATCCCCTCTCTGGGCAGACAGCGAACAAGCGTGCCCTTCTCTTTTGCTATAGCTTCGAGATTTGCAAACTGCCCCTCGCCCAAATGAACAGGCCTGACGTTAGTAACTACGGCAATTTTTGGAGGCGCTATTTTGACCAGTTTTTTGATGTCTCCCGGTTTATCAGCCCCCATTTCGAGAATAATTTTTTTGCAGACCTTTTTCTTGCGGAAAAAAACGCGCGTTAAAATCCGTATCCAGGCCACAGGAGAACTGAAGCCGGATTCCTCCTCACCTAGTACAGCCAGGCTGAGCCCGAATTCCGTGTTAAAACTCTTTTTACTGGAGTGCACATCGAACTTAGAACTGAGAACTTTAAAAATAGCCTCCTTGGTGCTGGTTTTGCCAACACTGCCTGTAACGGCAATCACCTGAACCCTGTGTTGCTTTAAATATGACCGAGCTTTAAAAGCGAGCAAGATGCCGATAATGGTTCGAAAAAATGCTTTCATTTACCCGCGAATGATGAGGAAAACAAGGTAGGCACCATAACAGCATAAAAAGATGACGCCATCAGATCGGCTGACATGCTCTTTTTTGCCGGTAAAAGCAAAAAGAAACAAAAGCAGCGCAGCAGCCAAATAAACCAAAATATCAGTATTGATTTCGGAACGGAAAGGAAGGGGTTTGATCAAAGCGGACAGACCCAGTACCCAGAAGATATTAAAAAGATTTGAGCCCACCACGTTACCGATGGCAATGTCGGCATTCCTTTTGTAGGCCGCCACAGCCGAGGTGGCCAACTCTGGAAGAGAAGTACCCACAGCCACAATGGTCAACCCAATCAGTGCTTGGCTAAGCCCAAAATAAGCGGCAATTTCAACGGCGCCATTAACCACCCATTGGCCACCGAAAGCTAGTCCGACGATCCCCACCACCACCATAATCACGGATTTTAAAATACTGTACTTTTTAGTATTACCATCATTACTCTTCTCAGCTTTGGCCAAACCGATAGTGTAATAAACGAAAATAACAAAGAAAAGCATCAGAATGATGCCGTCGATTCGACTGATCACAGAACTGCTTGCCCCATCAATGATTACATCGTTGGCCAAAGCCAGAAGGACAAAAGCCGATAAAAAATTTAACGGAACTTCCTTCCAGGTTGTGCTCTTTTGGATGCGCAGAGGATAAATAACCCCCGCCACACCCAGAATAAGAAGAATATTGGCAATATTGCTTCCCAGAACATTACCAATACCAATATCACCTGCTCCCTTTAAACTGGCCATGATATTCACAATAAGTTCCGGCGCGGAGGTGCCGAAAGAAACGATAGTGAGGCCGATCACGAGCTGTGAAATGCCTATTCGCTGCGCAATCGAACTGCTGCCGTCTACCAAATAATCGGCGCCCTTTATAAGAAAGACAAAACCAATGGCAAAGAGGACATAAGTGAGCATGTAGTGATTTAAAAAAACTGCGTACATATTAAAATTTTGTGCCTCCAATGTACATGGCAAGTACTTGACAAAATGTAATAAATAACTCACAATGACTCCCATAAATATTTTAAATGCCCCCCTCCAATCCCTCAAAAACAGAGGCTACTGTCACGCCAAGAGAATTTTTTGATGTCATAGGACTAGGTTTCGGCAAAGGTTTTAATCGTCAGGCTTTTAAAACATTTCTGACCAAATATGGCAAAAGAGGCCGTAAAATAATAATGCAGACAAGAGAGTATATTCAGGAACTAACTGGCTATGAGTGGACTGATCTGGTACCTCTTGTACCAAATCTAAAATCTTCAACAGCAGAAGACAGAAAAAAAACTCGAGCCCAAATACAAGCTACAATGCTAGAGAATCTACCTTTTATGAAAAAGTATAAAACGGAAGATATGGAGTCAGGAGTCCAAGAACTAGGCTGTGCAACGAACGCTTATGTCGAACGACTTATCGCCGACTATTACCCGAATGAAGAGACGATGAAGATGGATCACACAGTTGAAACAACAAACAATCCGGCAAAGTTAATGTTGATGGCTTTTAATGATGATATGGATTCAAAGCTAAGATTTGACGCAGCAAGAAAGTTGCTGCTAATGCAATATATTGGAGAAATCAGAGATTGCAGCGAAAAAGAAGAAGATAATGCCGAAGCTCTGAATTACATGATGAGCCTGTTTAACGAAAGAATCATTGAACTACCCAAGGGGGCTAAAATTGGCGCGAGAACTCTAAGATATCTTGTTTCCAGGCACACTCAGGATACTCTGGCAACAGAAAGTACTGAAATCCTGGATTCACAACCCGAGGATTTAGAAGGTGATAAGCTCACCCGAGTAACCCCATTACCCAGCCACAAAACCACTGTAACAAATGAAGCCGGCCAAGAAAGGGAAATATTTTTCGGATTAATTCCACGCGCAAAAGTGGATGAATCAAGACTTATTAAAACCATGCGATACGGCTGTCATGTTGGCGAGAAAGACGTCGATTTAAACGGTATAAGACTGAATTTTGATAACAGAGAGGACTGGGCTGATTTTTTTCGAATGCAAATAATAGCAAAGGTAAAGAACGAAATAAGAGAGGGCTTACATGAAAGATTGGAAGGTAATTTAAATGAAGATGAGCGCAAAGAAATCCTGGCGAGATTAGATAATCTTGATCAGAACAAGGAGGTTTGGGATGAATTTTTTAGAGGCATTATAAAGGGTGAAATGAAAAATGAAGATGAGCGCAAAAAAATTCTGAAAAAATTAAATAATATTGAGCAAAACATAGAAATATCCGAACCAAAAGATAGCCTTGATGGCGGGGGATTTGCCGGTAGTGCCGCTTCAAGCTCAAAAGACCTCAAAATATTCAAATTAAAGATGAAGATCACCAGAGCGGATGGAAGGAGGCACCCATATGAATTCCAGATCTTCCTACCTGATGGATATGCCGATATCAAATACAGACAAGGCGTGAACACGTACCACATAGACAAGTTTTTCACAGAAGGCGTGGATCAGCAACTATTCCCCGAGCATTATTATAAAGGAATTGACCGCGAAAAGGCTCATGAAAGAAACGTCAGGCGAGCGCACGAAAAAGTCTGGGGTGACAATTCACACTAAGCGGCCCGCCAACCATTAATCATCTTATTCTTCCGTTTCCACTCTTCAATTAGCCACTGTCTTAGACGCTTTTCCTGTTCTTCAGCATTGGAGCTTTTACCCACCAAAGCTTCTCTTTCAATTTCTTCACCATAAATGTGCGCCGTGGAACCAAGAACATCAGAACCATTTTCATCGGTACTCAAACCAACAGTCGTGTTCAGGATGCGAATGCAATGACCCTCTGTAGCACGGAGTATAGTCATCAGGCCACCGCTTTTAGGAAGACAGGTGTAAGGCATCGTTTCAGGAAGGTCGGGATAACCTTTATTAGCCATTTCAGCGTGAGACCGCTCAATGCTTTCTTTGGTCGGGCGATGCCCGTCAGGAAAAATGCAAACAGCAGTTCCCGGATTAAAAATCGTTCTACAGCTTTCTCTGATCGATTTCACAGAAGTCTCACGATTACTGCGATCCACCATGATCATCAATTCGCTCAATTTGCCCAGCCAACCGAAAATAGGCGGCAAAGCTTTCGGATCGTACAAGAGCTCCTTTTTTGCAATTGCCTTTAATCTTGGAGTGAATTTTTGCGCAATAACATTTGTCCAGGGCCACACAAGCTCATCGCTGGGATGATTGGCAATGACGATGCCACGCTCCTCTTCGCCGAGTTTTGGAAAATCACCATGTGTCTCAATCTTAAGCTGCATACAGCACTGAACAATTTCCGCGAGGTCCGCAGATATCTCGCCGGGAATGGCGCTATGATCCGTCTTTTTGTGGGTAAATAAGTCACGAAATTTATCACGATAAATCCTGCCGCCGAGATTCAATAACATTCCCACACCGCGAGCACGCATTAAAGCCTTTCTGAGTTTGAACTCAGCAGGTGGTACAGACCTATCTATTTGCGTAGTTTCGCAAAGACGTCTGGACATACTTTAAAAATTAAAGGAAGCGATAATAACAGAAGTACACCAAAGAGTAAAATGATCCTCGTGGCGTGCCCACCAGCCCCCTGCCCCTGAGACACTGTTAATTTCTCACGGACAGGTTCGATAGATAAAAGATTAACGGAAGTTTCGGACTCATAAGCGTGAATTTCCACCTGTCTGGAAAAATCAATCAACTGCCTGACCACTCTAATGTTAACAGGAGAACTTGCATAAGAAATGGCCACACTTTGACCCGTCTCGAGTGTCATGGTGATAAGCTTGGACTCTTCATCAATATCCGAAACAGCACCCACATAACTATTGGTAGGCAGATCGGATTGATAAGAAATCAGATCGCGCCCGAAACTAAAGCGAACTGTTTTGCCGGAAGTCTGAGTCTTCTTTTTGGCTTTAGGCTTGGGCACCCAATCCCCGCCTGCATGGGTGAATACTTCATTCTTGTGCGTTTTCTCATAGCAAATCTGATCGGCCTTCAGCCCATCGGGATTTATGAGGTTGACGCAATCGTTGCTGTTGTTCAGGGCCAGTTTTGTTTCCTGTTTTCTGAAAGTCCTCACCCCGCCGGCGGCAATGGCGCCACCCTTGATTGAAAAAGGCTTGGATCCGCCATCGGTTTGATCATCAAGCTTCCACCCCTGCAGACAAACTTTTTCGGAACCTGTGTTGATAAGGCGAATGTACTCAACCGCCTCGCCCTTTTGCGGATTTGGAAGAAAAGAATCGATCTTCAAAAAGTCGGAAGAGCAATCGGGCATCGATTCATCTACCACCTCTTCAGCTACGAAATCTTCTTCCAACAAAATCTCATCCTCTAATTCTTCTTCAAGCAAAAGTAATAAATCATCTTCCAATAATTCCTCATCTTCTTCCAACAAAAGTTCATCCTCCACAATTTTTTCAATCAGATCAGCCACTTTTTGGTTCTGCCAAAGCCCAATTCTAGCCTCACGCGCCTCGTCCGCCAGACGAACAAATTCATCCAGATATCGGAAAGGGAAGCGGGTGTACGCGTACCCGTAACCTTCCCTTAGAATTCTTTTGTTGATCATGTCATCACCCAAATACACGTAGGCCAGCACGCGACCATATTTGTCGATTTTATTTGCGTCAAATTCAAGCCTGACAAACTGGTTTGAAAGAGTGTTAGAAAGAAACGCCGAAGCCTGCTTGCCGTAATATTCAATGGGCTTAAAGGGATGAACCGTTTCAGGTGTGTCGATTCCAATCAACCTGACAGTCAGTTTTTTTTCATCAAATCTGACAACCAATGTGTCACCATCAACCACTCGCACCACCTCGGCTTCCAAACCATCTTTGAGTGAATCCGGATTAAAAAGCCATCCTCCCGACACAGAATTTTTCCATCTGATTTCATCGATCAGATTACCGGTCGGATCGAACAAGGTAAGGCTTTCGTTCGAATTGTTGAGGGAAAGTTTAAACTCGGAAGAAAGAATCATCGCCTTTCCACTGGCTGGCACGGAAGTATCTGGCATGGCCTTTTCAGCGCCGCTTGCATCAGCAATGGTCCACCCCATCAGATCTATTTTTTGGTTGGTTTTGTTGGCCAGAATAATTTTTTCATTTCCCGAATCCTCCCCCTCGGGGTTGGGCAGAACGCTTTCAAAAACCAAATCCCCCAATTGATAACTTTTTGGAGGCGGCGGAAACGTGTTCAAATATCCGGGTGTAAAAAGCGGCGTCCATTCAAATAAATCATAAGCGCGTCTGGCGTAGCTCCAGTTTTCTTTGGCATCAAAATACGATACCTCCTGACTTACGTTCTTATTAGGATCCAGCAAACGAACCATATCTTCGGAATTCTTTAAAGACAGTCCTAAGCCCGGTTCAGAAAAAAGAGCATAAGAATTCGGCGAAATAACCGTGCCGTCCGGAATCTTGAAGGGACTGCTTTTCCCCGCGGCGTCATCTAAATACCAGCCGGATAGATCGATAGTAAAACTGTTCTTGTTGTAAAGTTCGATCCACTCATTTTCGTCATCTTTGCCGTCCGGGGCCGGCATGATTTCGTTGATTAAAGAGTACGATGGAAAAGACAGCGTAGGCACCTCAACACCGCCGCCCGAACCTTTGGGAGTAGCCGTATAAGTGATTTCAGTAACATTGATATTTCCATGATTATCAATGACGGTCAGACTAACCACCTTCTCTCCGGGCGTCAAATATTCATAAATCAACGGATTTTCGCGATCATCAAAAACCCCCTCCCCGAATTCCCACAAAAAACTGAGCTTGTCGCCATCCGGATCGTAACTGTTCGCACCTGTGACATTTAGTTTCATGTAACCGGTATCTTTTTGGATTTCAATAACCGCTACAGGGGGAAAATTGGGTTCAATAACATTAACCGAGCCCGGTGTGGGAGGCTTAAAAGTAATCCATTCTTCAGCATTCTCCGGGCTTCGTCCCCAGGACTGACCACTGCCCGGGGACTCAAATTCTAAGGAATCAATCTGATTCCCATTCGGATCAAAAAGAGTGACTGTTTCGGCATCATTGTTCAAAGTAATTTTCGTTTCCGGCCTGAGAAGAAGCAAATACGCATCGGGCTCCAACATGTAATCAATTTCCGCATTCAGGAATTCATAGCCTCCATCATCCGCCCGCGCGTCATCAAGCTTCCAGCCGAAAAGATCAACCGCCTCAGTTCCCGCATTATAAATTTCGATAAATTCGTTCTCCGCATCACTCTCGACCGGATCCGCCAGAATTTCATTCAGGAAAATCAAAGGCGGTTGTTCATCTGGTTCCGGGTCAGGCTGAGGGTCAGGCTGAGGGTCAGGCTGAGGGTCAGGCTGAGGGTCAGGCTGAGGGTCAGGGTCAGGCTCAAGTCCCGGTTCGCCCCCGGATTCTTCTGTAGCAATAAAAATAATGTCAGACAAACCAACCGCACCATATGGATCAGCCACCGTCAGCCGAACTAACTTTTCACCGGACGTTAAATATTCATAAATTAACGGATTTTCCCGCTCATCAAAAACCCCCTCCTCGAACTCCCACAAAAAACTAAGATTATCGCCATCGGGATCATAACTATTCGCGCCAGTAACATTAAGCTTCATCAAACCGGTATCCTTTTGGATATCAATCACGGCAACTGGCAGGCCATTAGGCTCAATTACATTCGCGAATCCCGGTGTAGGAGTTTTAAACGTAATCCATTCTTCGGCATTTTCCGGGCTTCTGCCCCACGAAAAACCGGCCCCAGGCGAATCGAATTCATAAAAATCAATTTCCTTCCCATTGGGGTCAAGAAGATGCACAGCATCTGTGTCATTATTCAAAGTAATTTTCGTTTCCGGCCTATAAAGAACCAAATATGCATCGGGTTCCAGTATATAATCGAGTTCCTCATTCAAAAAAACATACGCTCCGTCATCGGCCCTAGCATCATCAAGCTGCCATCCACGAAGGTCGATTGCCTCAGGCCCGGCATTATAAATTTCGATAAATTCGTTCTCGGCATCGCTTTCGACCGGATCCGCCAGAATTTCATTGATAAAAACTGAGGGCAAATCTGGTTCTGGTTCAGGTTCAGGTTCAGGTTCGGGTTCTGGTTCAGGTTCCGACTCTGGCTCCGGTTCAGGTTCAGGTTCCGACTCTGGCTCTGACTCAGGTACGATTTCTCCTTCAGGCTGAGGTATCTCAATTTCCGGCTCCATCTGAACTGCAGGTTCCGTTTCATTGACGACTTCATGCTCAAATTCTAATAAATCCTCCGCAAATACCACAAAATGGACCTGAGAAAAAAATAGCAGGAGGGAAAAAATGATGGCAAATGTTCTTTTCATATTTCATATCGGGAGGTGCTTACCGATATAAAAATGCCCCAAGATCGCTTCTATGTTATTGATATAGAAAGGCAACTTGGGGGATCCCGTAATACAAAACTGAGAACCTGTATAGGGTTATACAGGCCGATGATAATAGTATGTATTTTACAAAATGTCAATATTATATTTAAATATAGTGCAATTTAATCTCAATTTTGCCACTAAAGCATTGATTTTGCGCTTTAT
Organism: Patescibacteria group bacterium; assembly: GCA_018825145.1. Lineage (GTDB taxonomy): Bacteria > Patescibacteriota > Gracilibacteria > UM-FILTER-43-11 > UM-FILTER-43-11 > JAFGTE01. The sequence continues at coordinate 26,826 of JAHJFD010000003.1, read as the reverse complement.
TTAAGGTATAATTAAACGAATAAACATAAATTAATGAGCCCAAAAAACCTCTCCCTGACAGAACTCCTCGATCTGATTGAGCTGGAAGATTATCGGGGAATCATTAGTAAAGCCGATGTCCTGAAAGCAGTAAAAGCCAAAGGTATGCCCCGGGTTATCAGCGACATCCGCGGTGCTGTCAGACTGGCGGTTGAACGTGAGGGCGACGGTTTTTCTGTAACTCAATATCCTACAGAACTTGCAAACGAAAGTCTCGGAGAAATCTACCCCACAGCTAATACAAGATCAGCCAATGACAACAATATAATTGATCAGGCTGCCTAATATATCTAATATTCGACTAGTCCATCTTGTGGGCTTTTTTTGTATGCTAAAAAACCCCAGGAGCCCCGCCGAAGCGGGGACAGCACCGAGGTTTTTTAGTTCTCCCACTGAAAGAACGGCAGTTAAATCTTAGAAATCAGCACACCTACTAAAAGCAAATGCGGTGACCACTAAGCTCCAACAAAACCCATATCCGCCGAAGCGGAAACATTATGTCCGCCCTCACACGCCTAAGGGGGCTAGGCAGTGATAAGCAGACTTTTATTTCTGTTTTGTCAGTATGATAACGTCATCCATCAGTGAGAGAAACCTGCCTAAGAACATTAATCAGCCCACATTAATTCGCCGTGGCGAATTAAGTCCGCGAGCCACAAAATAAATAAAATTTATTTTTATTTCCCAGACAGGTTTCTCTCACCCTGAACCTAAATTTAAAGGAGCAATATTCCAGACTTTTCAATATATTATAACAAATTTATTACAGATTGACAAGCGCTTTTTGCAAAAAAAAGGAGGTGGAAAGAAGGGCTAAACTGGTGCTCAAAAAATTTAAGCGCTTAAACTGGCCAAATAGTATTATTTGACAATAAAATAGGTGATTCTATAATACTTATATATTGAAATTTACTTACCGTTAGTCTCAAGCTAAAAGTACTAAAGCCGAAGTCAGAAAAAATCCGAGCGTTAACCTGAACATATTCTTTTCATCTGAACTGTTTACACAAGTGACAAAGTAAAAATTAAAACGTTCCGAAAAAAGCCGCTTCATCAAACTTTATTAGCTTTGAGGTTAACTGATAACCTTACCTAATTTATGTTGAGCACCATTATTTTCACTTCAATCGGCATCATAATAGGTGCCGCCGCGGTCTATTTTTATTTTAAGATTGAAGGTAGCCTTTACCTCAAAAAAATTGAAGAAGCAAACGAAAGAAAGATAAGTCAGGCACAGAAGAGGCTGGTCGAAATTGAGCAAAAAGCAGCCGTGGCAGAAACCAAGCTTAAGGAAAAAATTCTCGATGCCAAAAACCGGGCCCTTGAAATCGTCGAAGAGGCAAAAAAAGAAGAACAGGCCATGAGGCGACAGCTTGAAAAACAGGAAGAGCGCCTGATCTCTAAAGAAGATCTTCTGGAAAAAAAGACATCTGAAGTTGAAAAAAACAAACTGGACTACGAAAAAAGAGTGGAGAATCTGAAAATTGAGGAAGATAAACTGGAGGCAATTTACAAAGAACAGGAAGATAAACTGGCCAGCATCACTAAATTGACCAAGGAAGAAGCGAGGCAAATGCTTTTAAACAACATGGAGCGCGAGTATAAAGATGAACTTGTTTCGCACTATAAAAAGATGAACGAAGACATCAAGGAAAATTCGCAAAAAGAAGCCACTAATGTTCTCTCACAGGCCATCCAGAAGCTAGCCTCTGATGTTACATCGGAGTCCACACAAACTATTGTCGAACTTCCCAACGATGACATCAAGGGACGGGTAATCGGTAAAGAAGGCCGGAATATCAACGCCTTCGAACATCTGACTGGCGTAGATGTCATTGTCGATGACACCCCCAACGCCATCATGATTTCAGGATTTGATCTGGTGCGCCGCTATGTGGCGAAAAGAGCCTTGGAAAAACTGGTGGAAGACGGCCGTATTCACCCGGCCAGAATTGAAACGGTGGTTGAGGAAACAAAAGAGCAGGTTCATCAGATGATGAAAGAATTTGGTGAAAAAGCCGCTTTCGAAATGGGCATTACCGGCCTGCATCCCGACTTAATTAAGATTATTGGCAGACTTCGTTTCCGAACCAGTTATGGCCAGAATGTTCTTAAGCACAGCATGGAAGTCGGCTTTTTGTCAGCCCATCTGGCCGCCAGTATAGGAGCCGACCCGCAAGTGGCTAAAATCGCCGGATTCCTGCACGACATCGGAAAAGCTGTCGATCACGAAATCGAGGGCAGCCACGCTCTGATTGGGGCCGATATTTTGAGAAAGTACAGTATGCCGGATGCCATTGTGCATGCCGTGGAAGCTCACCATGAAGAAATCACGCTGAACACTGCCGAAGATTTTGTTATCATGGCCGCTGATGCTATTTCAGCCGCCAGACCGGGTGCCCGAAGCGAAACAGTGGAAACCTACATCAAGCGACTGAGGGACCTGGAAAACCTTACCACCTCTTTTGACGGAGTGGAAAAAGCCTACGCCATTCAGGCCGGCCGCGAAGTCCGCGTATTTGTTAAACCAGACAAAATTGACGATATGGCCGCGATTAAGCTATCACATGAAATCGCCAGAAAGATTGAAAAAGAACTGGCCTACCCCGGCACCATCAAAGTCCAGGTGATCAGAGAAACAAGGGCTATTGACATGGCAAAATAAGACTGGGCCTTTTGCTGTTTTATTACAATTTTTTGCTTACCTCCTGAAGAGCTTCAATAAAGACAGGAATATCCTCGGCGTCCATCATAATGGTACTCTTACGGCCATGACTTTTTTCACTGATTTTAATAAATTTGCCATTTGAACTTTCTTTCAGGTCAACAAAGAAAGTCCTGAACTTCGCCTTAATTTGTTTGGAAAATAATTCGGAAGCGTAACCATTTCCATTGTCGCCAAAACCGGCATCTGCTTTACCGCCTCCACTGCCCTCAGTTTCAGAATCTGCACTGGATTCTACATCATCAAATTGATAATCATCAGCCATTTATTTTTTAAGGTTAAAAAAATATTACTAGCCCATTATAATGATGGATGACAGAATGGCAAACCCAAATAGCACTATGCTTTACATCGACGCGTCCCGCTACGACAACACCGGAAAAAGAACCGGCGTGGAAAATTATTCGTATCATCTGATCAATGAATTGGTTAAAGCATTCGGCAGTAAGATTACCCTACTCAGTCCCCGAAAAATTGAACTTGATGTGAAACAAATAATTATTCCTTTCCCCAGACTATGGACGCTTGTCCGGCTTAGCTGGGAAATATGGAGAAACAAAAAAATTGATAATCTTTTTGTTCCGTCACACGTCCTTCCGCTCATCCACCCAAAGAATTGCGTCATTACCATTCACGACGTGGTATTTAAGTACTCACCCGAGAGCTATTCCACGTTTTCAAGACTTTATCTGAACTGGGCAACCAAATTTGCCGTAAGGCACGCGAAAAAAATAATCACGCCGTCGGAAGCCACAAAACGGGACCTGATTACATTTTACAAAGCGGACCCAAAGCGGATAAAGGTAATTCCACTGGGCTTCAGACCTTTCAAAACAGAACCTGGCAATCCGGAAAAAATACTGAAAAAACACGACCTCAAATCCAAAAAATACTTTATATTCATCGGCCGCATCGAATACAAAAAAAACACCGACACTCTGATAAGAGCCTTTAAGGAGTTTGCCAAAGGTGATGATGAAGTAAAGTTGGTACTGGCCGGTTTCCCGGGGCACGGCGGAAAAAAGATCATCAGCGGCATCCCGGATTACCTGAAAGGCCGCATTGTGCTGACGGGCTACGTGAATGAACCGGAAAAGGCCGCGTTACTGAAAAACGCCCTCAGTTTCGTCTTCCCTTCCCGTTTTGAAGGATTTGGCATACCTTTGCTTGAAGCCATGAGCAATGGAGTTCCGATCATAGCTTCAGATATTCCAAGTTCAAAGGAGCTCGCCGGAGGAAGCGCCTTATTTTTTGAAAAAGAAGACGCGTCGGCCCTTGCCGGGCTTATGAAAAAGATCGTCGAAAATCCGGCCCTGTGCAAAAACCTGATTGAAACTTACCGGAAAAAACTTGAAAAATATTCATGGGAAAAAAGCGCAAAAGAAGTCTACACCTTAGCGACTGATTAGCGCCCGCGAAACCTTATTCCCAGTTCCATTTCTTGCTCTTCATGTACTCCCGGCCTTCTTCTTTGCTGACCGTCAGTTTCACCTTTTGGGAAGCGAAATCCTTCCCCATGTATTTGATAACGATCATCGTGATGTCATCAACCTGGACATATTCTTCCACAAAATCAGAAAAATCTTTGGTAATGCCGTCAAAAACCGCTTCAACCGATGGCTTGTAGCCATTTTTTTTCAGGGCCTTTTGTATTCTTTCCAGACCGTACATTTCATCAGTCTGGTTTTTGGCTTCGGTAACGCCGTCAGTGTAAAGCACAAGACAGTCGCCAATCTCGAGTGAAATCGGTTTTTCCTGCACAATCTTGCCGACGTCCGGTATCATACCCAGGGCAATCCCGCCCGAAGCAATGGCCTCAACTTCTTCTGTCTTTTTCCTGTAAATCAAAATATGTTCATGCCCGGCACCGGTGTAATACATCTGCTGATTCAGCTTATCCCACCTGAGCATGACAGAAGTCATAAACAAGCGGGAACTGATGCGGGGAAATAAAAGATAATTGGTGTGAGCAATGAGTTCCTGCCCATTCGAAACACCCTGATACACCATGGACGTAACGATCGTGTCCACCATCATCATAATAAGACCCGCCGGCACACCGTGGCCAGTCACATCCCCGATATAAATAAAAACCTGATTGCCATCTGCGGATGTCAGAAAGTCGAAAGTATCACCACCTACCTCTGCCGCTGAACGGGTTTTGGCGACAACGTCCAGACCAGGCGCCTCGGGAGCTTCTTTTGGCAGTACATCACGCTGAATATTGGAAGCGATATCAAGTTCCGAAGACATGCGTCGCCTTTCTTTGACGTCGTAAGAAATCTTTTCAAGATCCTGAGTAATCTCGTTAAAAAAATGTGTAAACACACCCACTTCATCGATGGTCGTCGGCGTGACGCGCCTGAAAGTCTTGCCAGTTAAAAGATTAGTCACCTGTTTTGCAACCTTCGAGAGCGGCAGAAAGATATCCCACACAAAGATGAAAAAGATGAATAGCAGAGCCGCCAACACCCCAAACATGATCCAATCCAAAGGAAGCTCAAGCGTGCCATTTCTGCGCAGATAGATTCCCCCGCCCACAACCCCTCCTAAAAGGACTATAAGAAAGAAAATGGCTTTTCCGATGATGCTTTTCCGTATAAATCGCATGAAAAAATATTACGTTTCAACAGTTATTTTTTTGGTAAAAGTAACGACAATACCACCGCGCTTACTGTCTTCAATTTTCATATCATCAGTCCACAGATGAGTTATAAGAGCAAGCCCCCGCCCGCTTGTTTTAGTAAGATCACTTACCTTATCGAAATTTTTATAAATAAGTTTTTTAAGATCCGCCGCGTTCATCTTTCTTTGGCCTCTGCCCTCATCTTCAATGCGAAAACTCACTTCGTTATTATCGAAGGTGAAGAGTATATAAATCTTGTCATCATCTGTTTTGGAGCCGTATTGATTGGCGTTCATAAAAAGCTCATCGACCACAAGTTTTAGGCGCTCAGTCCATTCTCTGCTAAATCCGGCATAATGGAACACTTCCTCAGAAATACGCCGCACAAGAGGGGAAAATTTTAGGTCAGCCGGTAATGTGAACTCAATTTTGTGTTTTAGCAATTTTTGGGTACATCCAAATACAATTCTATCTCAATATTTTAGCATAAAATAGCGCTTTTTTCAAGCTAATCCACCGCGATATTGTTTATTTTTAGTACCTCAATCGTTTTGTCCACAACTTCCCGTGGGCTGTGATGAGATTTGATGAGATACGCGTCAATATTCTCAAGCCGGGACTCTCTGCTGAAGTCATCAGCATCCAGGTTAGTCAGCATAATCACCGGCGTATAGGTATTGACGTCCTTTCTGACCTCATTGAGCACCTGATAACCGTCAACCTGGGGCATCATGATATCCAGCAGGATGATATCCGGTTTTTTATTATGATATTTTTGAATAGCACTACGGCCATCCGAGGCTGTGTAAACCGTGAAACCGCGCCGCATAAACGTAATCGCGTACATTTCACAAATGTTAGCATTATCCTCAACAATCATCACCTTAATATTTTTTGAAATCCTGGCCATAAAACAAAGTTATTCCTGTAAAGGTAAGTGAAACGATATGCTGGTTCCTCCGTCACTATTTTTGGCCGCCTCAATCCTGCCGCCATGCAGTTCCACAATGCGTTTTGCGATAAAAAGACCCAGGCCGACTCCCCCTTTGTACTTTGTCTGAGTAGTCTTAACCTGCATGAATTTATCAAAAATCTGTTCAAGTTTTGCTTTAGGTATGCCCACCCCCTGATCAGCGACCACCACAGAAACCAAATTGGTTTCGTGTTTGATCGTGACACGGATTTTTTTCCCCCTGTTGGTAAACTTGACTGAATTATCAAGAATATTCCTTAGCACCTGAGACATGCGGATCGAGTCGATATGAATAATCAGCTGTTCATGGCCTGTCTGATTGTCGAATTCAAGTTCAAGCCGTTTTTCGCTGATCTGAAAAGAAAGGCTGTCCAGGATATTACTGGTTAGCTTGATGAGATCCGTATACTGCTTTTGCAAATGAAAACGCCCCATGTCCAGACGGGAAACATCGAGAATATTGTTAATCAGGTGGTTAAGCGCGTCGGTCGTGCTGTAAGCGCGAACAAGATAATCCCGGTAAGGCTCGGAAATTTGGGACAGTGAATCTTCTTCGACCAAAAAAGACAGATAACCGCGTATGGAAGTTAACGGCGAACGAAGTTCATGAGAAGTGATAGCAATAAATTCATCTTTGAGCTGATTGAGTGACTGCAGTCTTTTGTTTGCCTCCTCCAGATGCAGCGTTTTCTCTTTCACGGTTTTTTTGAGTTCGCGATTGAAATTACTGAGCCTGCCCTGAGCCTTTTTCAAAGCCGAAATATTGTTGATTCTGGCAAGCACAGCCGGTTTACCATGGTAGCTGCTACGTTGAGTGATTATCGCCAGATCAATATCTTTTCCTTCCATAGTTTTTCCTTTGCATTCCTTTACTTTTCCGTCGGCAACACATCGAGAATTATAATACGGTAAAAAAGTAAAAATACTGCGTCCTATAACCTCTTTCTCTTTACATTGAAACAATCTGTAAAACCTTGGATTGACATAAAGTATTTTGTCTTGAGAGAGAATGATGATGGCCGTGAAAGACTTTTTGATGATTTCATGATATCGATCCAGCACGCCCCGGGCATGCATATGCTTACACAAAATTTCTGCCACGTTTCTTGTAAGTTTATGTTCTTCCTTAAAAGAATCTAAACTGCTCATGCGGGGCATTTTTTTGCTATAGCCTACCTGCAGACTGCCTCTTTTGACCCCCGCGATAACCAGGGGAAACTGGATTTTGTGAAACCAGCGCTTAGGCTCATTGGGGTAACAATAGGTTTTGCCATCAAAAATAAGCTTCGAGTGTACAAACTGCCTGAACGGAAAAGCTTCAACTATCTCACGTATAATATCATTGAGAACAACACCAAGCGGCCTGGGCATTTTGGCATGCTCATATACCCGATAAAGAGTATCAATCTGTTTTACTTTTCTGTTCAGCCTCATTTCCATTGCCTTCTGTTCCGTCACATCGGCGTAAACACCCATGGAACCAACAAATTCGTGAGAAGTGCCATACATAGGGCTGGCGGAAAGCAGGAACTGCTTCAGGCTGCCATCCCGGTGAATAAGAGTCGCTTCATAACGGGACTTCACACCTTTTCTTCGCATCTCCGTACCCTTCTTCATTCGGGCAGCCGTAGCTTTTGTCACAATCGAAAAAACACTGCGCCCGACAAGCTCGCTGGCTTTATAACCCAGACTCCTGGCAAATTGCCTATTAACAAAAGTCAGGTTATCTTCCGGATCAACCCTGGTGATTCCTTCATGGGCCATTTCAACCAAATCCTGATACATCCGATGAGAGGCGGCCAGACAGTCCTGAGCCTGCTTAGCAGTCTCTGCATGAGCCCCACTCAAAGATTCCCTAAGACTTAGGGTAAGTCTCTTTTTTGCAAATTTCGTTTTGGCCCCTTTGAAACGAGAAATCAAAGACATAAAAGAAAAATTTATGACTGGTTTCTTTTTTTGTTTCCGAGGGGCAATCCGAGTCAAATTTTACCAGATTTACAGGAAAAGACAAGTTTTTCCAGACTCATGAATAACTTTTGGTGGTGGGCGGTAGAGGAGTCGAACCTCTGACCTAATGAACGTCAATCATTCGCTCTAGCCAACTGAGCTAACCGCCCTTTTGTAGCTTTATATCTACCCATTTTCGGGTAGGCAAATTATAAGTGATTTCTCTTTGGCGATAAAGGCTATTTTTGGTAGAATTTAAAATGGTGAAAAATGTCTTAGTTAAAACAAAAAATTATAAAAATTAAACGTTCCATCGCCGGACTTCTGATACTGGTTACACTGGGAAACCACCTGGGTTATTTGCCATTACGGGATTTTGTTATTCAAAGAGCGCTTGCGGCAGCTGAAACTGACAGCAAACAACCGACAGTAACAACAACAAACCCCGTCGATAACAAAAATCGGGATAGGCTGGATCTGATTGCCATTCTGGTCGAAAAGGGATTGATGGATGATTTTGCGATACGCAGCAGGATTCTGACTTACGCCGACAGCGCGCAGCAAAGGACTCCGCATTCCAAAGCTTTTGTGATGGAAGTGGACAGGAATGAATCCACCTTCCGCATTGCCAGCGTTCTGGAAAAACTTTATTTTGAGGGGATTGATACGGATTTGATAGATGGAAACCCCCTCGGAAATTCAAAAGAAGAAGATGACAACCAACTGAGCGGCGTGGTGATAATCGGAGATGTGCCGATACCCGTTGTGCATGAAGAAGACGGAATGGCGGGCCCCAGCATGTACCCGTACACGGACTTTTATCGCAAAGGCTACATTTATGACCACAAGACCGGCTGGTTTGTAACAAACGGAGAAGTGAGCAACCCAAGTCCCGAAGTGTGGCACGGTTTGATTGTTCCGCCAGGCAAGGACTCCGATACCGCTAAAAAACAGCTGATTGAGTATTTCGACAAAAATTACGAGTACAGCACAGGCAACGAGGACTTTTCCGATTTTGAGAAGCGGTTGCTTTACGCCAATTTTCCGGAAATGGAAAAGAAGATGAACTACATCGACTACAAGAATTATCTGAGGTACCTGAAATACATGGAAGAGTTCATTATGTACCGCTTCAACAAGCACCTCCTCAAAGAATTCATCAAAGAAGTAAGCGCAGATTTAGGTAGCCCCGACAGCCCGGTCATCGATGACAACGCCATCAATTCCATATATGACGTGCACACGGAAAATATTTTCAAAAAATATGCATATAACTTTGCGGAAGCCCTGAAGATTTACAGAAGCGGAATAAATGAAGCCATAACAAAAACCGGCCGCTGGACGCCTGGCGAAGTGGATTCACCGGAGTCTCTGATCACTATGAGAGATGAATACGGAAATAACCAGATCAAGCGAAAACAGCTTCTGCTTGAGAAAGAAACCGATGAATTTATTAAAAAGAACCTGAATCTTGCCAACAGACAGGAAAATATAATCACCAACGCGAAACTTACAGTCGAGATGAGCATTCTGGGTATTGAAGTAGACAGCAATACCTTTGATTTTTTCGGATATTTCGACGGTCAGCGTGCCAGCGACATATTGTTTTCTCAGCAATGCGGGATTCAGGTGGGCCAGCAAAGACAAGATGGGCAGTCGGTATTAGCGAATAATTCCGTTCTGGCTAAGGCCAATCGTATGTATAACCCGGCCACCTTAATCAAACCGCCGGAGTACGATGATGACTGGGTGCTTGAGGAAACCGAAACTTACAAGAAATATGGAGGCTGTGTTTTTAATAACAGCATCGCTATCCCGGAAACGGGCAACGGACCGCATAAGTGCGTGCCGGAACTGGCTCAGTCTTCTATTTTTGATATTCTGGGTTCCATTGAAGTACCTGAAGAAGAGGACATCAATCTGGCCAGCCGATGCGATGTGCAGAGAATGACTTTTAAATTACTTAATTTTTTGCAGTACTACGCGGAAGCGGCCAGCGGGCTGATTGTGCCTCTTACCTTCGATACCACGCTTGCCGAAGTAATTGATGAAGCCTATACGATGCTTGCAGGCAACAACCCCGGAGCCGATCCGATAACAAAGGGTTCATACGTTGTGCAAAAACTGATAGCCAGCGGCCAGAGTCTTTCTTATGAACCATTGCCGGGAATTGAAATCGAGGTTAGCGTCAGCACCCAAAAGAAACCCATAGACACGCTTGCTGTTCACGTGGAACCAACCAACGAAACAGTTAAAGCCATTAAACACATCGGGGAGCCTAGTTTCGATCCGGCCACTGGATCTCTTAAAGTTCCTCAAGTCACCACGCCAAGCACACCGGCTGACGGAATCCGGTATATATCTTATGCCGCCAGCGGAATAAAACAAACCTTCGAATATCTGAACTTTTTCAGAATTAAAGGGAATAACCCGAACGAAATCACCAACGACCTGCTTAAAAAAATGGCCCAAAAACAGCAGGAACTTGACTCAAAAACAAGTACCCAGGGTAGTCTTTTTGAAGATTTTTTCGTCAGTAATTCCGAAATGATCGAACCTATCATCTGGAAGTCACAAAGCATTGACCAAAAACTCGCTGACATTATTCCAAAATACCTGGACCGGGATAGCTTTATGCCAAGCCCAATCTACAACCCGAAGAAATCACCTCAGAACAAACCGGAAGGATATGAGGTGCTTCACATTGTAGCTTATGGCGACACACACGGGTATCAGTTTGGATTAAACAGAGCCATGCTGGCCCAGGCGCCAACCGCGGGCGAAGAGGAAGAAGCGGAAGCGGAAAGAGGAACCGCAGGGGCAGGCACCGGAACAGGGGCAGGCGGAGAAGGGGCGCCGGAAGATGAAGGTCACTATATTTGCGGCGACCCAAGCGGCGTGGAAATCTGGGAATGGTTTGAAGCATTGCAGTGCTGGATTACGGAAGAAATTCTACCTGCCGCAGAACTATTTAAACTGGATAACTCTTGTTCTTCGGCGCCTATTCCGCCCGAGGAGGAAGAACCGGCGGAAGATCTGTTTGACGATCTTCTGGCCTCCGCAGCAAGCTTTGATGCGGAAATGAAACGAAAGAGTCTCACTCCGGACCAAAAAACGTCCATCACCATTTCGGCCATGAATGCGGAAGGTAAACCTGTACTTGGCTACATCGACACCCCTGTTCATTTTGAGTTGTCAGATCCTGATATTGGAGAATTTTCAGCCAACGACGTTTACATTTTTACCGGCGAGCGAAATGTGGATTTCACCGCCAAAAAAACCGGCTCCGCCACCCTGACCATCACGATGGGCAATCTGCCCAAACGCACCTTTGATATTGACGTTTTCGACAAAATCGATATCGATTGGAGCGCCAAAGAAGAAATGAAAGCGGGCCGTTCCGAATTCACTGCTTCCGTAGTTTTAAAGAACCCAAACGGCAGTAACATTACAAACATAAACGACGAAATTCAGCTGGCCCCCGAAAAACCGGCCGATGGCGGATTTGAAAACAGCGGCAAACTGAAACTGACAAACGGCAGAGGTGAAATTAAGTTCATTCCTACGCCCGGCAAAAAGGAAATCCCGCTGATCAGCAAAGACCTTTACATTGTAGGTGGCCCCTTCGCGATTCACCCAAAAACAGCCGCCGCCACTAAGATTCTGCTTAACGCCGTCCCTTATGTTCGCATCGGCACCGAAGCCGAACTGCAAGTGATCGCGGCGGACAGTTACGGGTTTCCGAGCGAAGACTTTAACAAAACCATCAGCGTCCGGCTGAGCGAAAAGTCGAAAGAATTCGCTACCCTCATGAGCCCCACCGTGAACATGGTAAAAGGCATGGGAACGGTAAAAATCAAAGCGGGCAAAGAGACAGCCGACATTACTCTGATAGCCGAACACAAGGACCTTAAAAGTGCCACCATCAGCCTTCCTCTGTTGGCACGGGTTGACTCGGAAAACTGGAAGGAAACCTATCCTCAGAACCTTTTTGCTTCCTTCGTGGGTTTTCCTGCTGGGGATTTCACACAGGAAGATTACTTTGGTGGAGTAAATTTGTTCAGAGGAAAAACGGAAGCAGTTTATTCATTCCTGAGCGCGCCTGTTCCCGAACCAACTTTAAGCATCGCGCCAAACCACCTGATTACCACCACCGGATTAAATCAGGAAGTCTTTGTGGAATTTCCCGAAACTAATTTACTGCTTCAGGCATTTGATAAAAAGACAATGCAGACCCTGATCAGCAAAAAAGTGCTCATGAATTTTGACGCCGTTGAAAAGCTCGAAGATAAAATACCTGAACAAGGCAAAATGTATCTGGAAGTCCTGGACACGGATTACGTACCACTTAAGTCAAACAATGGCTTTGAAATAAGAAACTATCGCAATGAAATCATCACTACCATTCAGCCCAACAAAGTACAAATTGTGGATGGCGGCTTTAAGTGGATTTATGAGCCTCAACCTGAATTCAATGCCATCGAACTCAAATTGACTGACGGCCTGGTTACTCCGGCCAGATTGATTATGAATTTTAAACCGGAAAAACTTCTGGCGGAAAAATTTGAGGAAATCGCCCCCCACCTGAAGTGGAGCACACTGTACGGCGGCAAAAGCACCAACGACTCAACCGGACTGGTTTTTTACGCTCAGGACGCCGAAGTGCCGGAAGAAACTCGGGCGGAATTTTATGGTTTTGAAAGTCAGCAAAAATACCTGTCTTTGTTTGCCAGCGGAACAAATATAGGCGACGCGGTAAAATTCAACATGCCGGTTAACGCGATTTTGCTGGGAGATCCGACGATACGGCTTAAAACCAAAAGCACTTCCAGTCTGAACTACAACAGTGCCACAGGCCAACAGCTTTACAAAGACGCTGAAGACAAGCAAATCGTTTCCATCAATCACTTTAACTTTAACAATGACGGCTATCAGGATGTGGCTCTTTTAACCGAAGACGGACGGATCAGACTGCTTGAGGGCGGTCCGACAGAACCGCCCTACAAAGACAAAGGGAATATTGCCTTTTTGGTGGATGGCGGCGTGGCGCTGGAAGCTTTTGATTTTAAACAAGACAACTACGAAGACCTGTTGGTTGCCACAGATGAAGGTAGGTTAGCCATTCTGCACAATGACAAAGAAATCATCACCCGCAGTGACCAAAAGGTAAACATAGGCAAAAAAATGTACAAACTCCTGAAGGCGGACATGGACCAGGATGGCTACGGGGATTTGGTTATTCTGGACAGCCGGGGAGATATTTATATTTTTTATTACAATCCCGCCAAAGGAAAATTCCCGGAAAACGGAAAATGGATTGCCAACTACGGATACAGCCTGAAACTGGAAGACAATCTGAACACTGACCTGGATATTCGCTATAAGGGCATTCCCGAACCCAGCCAGCCCGGAAATGACGTGGTTCCGCCAGCCAGCAAACCGCCACTGGAAGGCTACGAAATCGGTGGTTCAGTTAACGAAAGTGCGGCGCTGGCCTTTGTGAACAAGAACTTTGAAGCGCAAAAAGCCGCCGCCGAAGACCCTGTAGCGGCCATCCAAAATAGTGAAGCCGTTCCCAAGCTGCCCTGGCCGGAAGGCGATGAAATTGAAACTTACTTCGCCTCGATTGAATCAATTGGCGCATTAAACGTTATCAAGAAAGTGGCTAATAAAGATCGCCCCGACTCGAAGAATGTGGATCTGGAAGAAACACTGACCTATACCATTGAAATCAATTCGAACGTCAATTTGAACGAGGTCGTAATAGCCGACACCATACCGGATTCACTGACCTTTCTGCCGGACAGCGTCAGTTGTGTGCAGGGCGGCTGTGATGACTTAAAAACACAGAAAAACGGCATAAAATTGTTCCTGAGCGGACTAAATCTGAAAACAGGTCAGAAAACCGTTATGACCTACGATGTTTTTGTCGCGCACACACCGGCCGCTGACATGCTCATTCAGAAAATCAGCGAACCCAACGAAAACCTGGCAAACCCCGCTTCCATTATTGATGAATATCTGGACATTGCGGTATCGCCTCCTTACAACACCACAGGCAAACTGCTTTTGCATTACAGCACCGGACCACGAAGCTACCAGACGACCGAAAGCAACAATCCAAAACCGCCCGAAAGCAGCGCCGCCCTGAATGATTTTGGCGCCATGATGAAGCAGATGAAAGTTTATGAAGGCGGTAATTTTAACCAGGACAATCCTCCGCCGGAACCTAAATTCGGAGCTGGCGTAGGCGCCGCTCTTGATAAGGCTACCGGCAACAACGATTGCTATGAAGATGCGGACAGCGCGGTTTCTTGTATTGAAGGAGTGCTTGATGACATTGCCTCAGCTCTTGCTGATTTTCAGTGCATTGGCGGCGGCTGTTTTCCGATGCCTTTTAATCTGGCACTTTTGGTACCGCCATACTTTCCATTACCGGCCCTCGCCTTCCCCACAACGCTTCCTACGCCGGTGGGCCCCATGCCGACTGTTTCAGGATTTGGAATACCGTCCGTTATTGGAATGACCGAAATTCCGGGACCCATTATGTCGCAATTCCGGCTTTACCTTTCGCCCACCGTGACCGGCGGAATAGGCCTGGCTATATGCTGGGGGCCTTATCCGATTTCCCCCACCGTGCCGCCGCCTGTGTGGCCCATTCCTTATCCGCCGCCAGTGGGTAACTGCATGGTAACCGCCCTGCCTGTGGACGAAATGTATGGAGGCCTTTGTTCCTTCATTCGCGATGACGTGATCGGTCCGATCATGGACGCCATCAATTCGGCAATCAGTAAAATCAATTCAGCCATCAACGATATCAACAACGATCCCAATCTTCCCATTGGCATAGAACAGGAGGGGCCAGAGCAGGGCGCGGGCGGACTGGAAATAAGTCTGGCGGTAAACCTGGGCAATTCGACAAAATTCAGCCCACCCGCCAAAAGCTTTTCGAACATTCATATTCCATCTTTTGATTCCATAGGCGGCATTATCTCAAGCTGGGTTGATCGGCAAACACTGGAAATAAAGAGCAAACTGCTGACTCTGCCAACCTTTAGTATCTACTTGCCGGACATCAAATCCCTCTTCACACTGGATTGGCAGAAAACAGAAAAAAGTTTTGAGGCCTGGAAAAATACCATGTCAGGTTCTTTTGACGCCACGGCGAAAGCCATCGAGAAAATCAGTGAACAAAAATTGCCGGAAAAAGAAGCAAAAACAGCCAAAGAAGTCATCAGCAATTTAGGCCCCAGCACCCGTGGTGCCCTTGACGACCTTAGCGGCTCCAAAGCCCTTAAGTACATGAACGCCGTGGAAACCCAGGCCTCGATTTACAACCTGAACGCCCTGGAAGGCCTGTACGACGTGGCCAGCACTCTGCCTTTGGTGAAACTGACGGAAAAACCGATTCAGTTTGATATTCCGTGGCTGTCCGCCGCCGAAATTCAGGCATGGATAATGCAGGCTCAGGACTGGGTTATTTATTACGAACGCGAATATGACCGCGTGAAGGACAAGTGGGAAGAATTAACATGCGCTGAACAGCCGGACGCCACCGACGCCACAAGTTTTGCCAAAAACAGCGCCAGTTGCGCTGGTTCCAAATTAGCTGAAATGTTCGGCGTAAACTTTGATCCACTAATCAACAGCGTTAAACAAAACATTGAGGTTCTGCAGTCTTATCTTGCCTTTCCTAAGCAGCTGGTGAAATTCAAACAACAGCTGGCCGATTACATAAGGTCTGTCGCCTGCTACCTGAACGTGATCGCGCAGATGATGGGGGGCTGGCTGGCAACTATTCAGCAGCAAATGGTCTCGTGGGCTGAACTTATTTTGACCATTATCGAAATCATCAAAAACATTAAAGATTTGTTTGACCTGTTTATAGACTTTGACGCGAATTGTGATATTTGCACAAACGAACGCTGGGCCGACTTTGGCTGGTGGATGCTTCTTGGCCTGATCCTGCCCGATATTCCGATAATCGTGTTCCCAAAAATTCCGGATATTGTTTTCGATATGTCGAATTTAGATGCGGCCATCAATATCGAATTACCCATTCTGAAGCTCCGGCCAAAACCTATTCCGCTTCCGCCGCTCCCTTACATAAGACTGCCTGATTTTCCGAATATTAGCCTTTTGCTTACCTTGCCGCCTTTACCTATTTTACCCAAACTGCCGGAACTGCCTGATTTGCCGCCGCTTCCGCCATTGCCAACGATTGATTTGCCAACCTTGCCGGCCCCGCCAAAGTTGCCGGACATTGGTATAGCCTTTGAAATTATCATCCCCATTATCGAAAAAATTCTGCAGATCTGGTGCATTATGAAGAAATCCTTCGCGCCGATTCCCGAAAGGATGCTCGGCGATCAGATCAAGCTATTGACCAACCGGTCCGCCTATCTGATTCCGCTGGATCTTCTGAAAATTCAACTACCAAATATCGCGCTCTTCGACTTAGGCTTTAACGAAATAAGAATTGAAACTGTTATTTATATCGGCCTGAGGCTGAATATTATCTCTAAACCGCTGGAAGAAGCTTCTGAAACCTGGAATGGCTGGATAAAAGCCATTCCCGACGCTATGAATAAAGCGTACGCCGACTATATGGAAATTATGGAAAAGAAGATTCAGGAAAAACTCGATGAAGCTGAAGCCGCAATGGCAAAAGTTGCTGCCGACTTCGAAGCGGCCTTTGACGAATACGTGCAGGGTTGGATCGACAAAAACGTAGGAGACCCGATGGCGGAAGCGGACAAATGGCTAAGAGACAAAGAAGCCGAATGGCAGGAATTCGCCGACGAAAACGGAATCGAATTTAGTTACGAAGATTACTACAAAGCCATCCGAAAAGCCAACGAAACGATCAACAAATGGAGTGGCCAGGCCGCGCAGGACATTCAAAAATGGTTTGACGAAAACAAGGACTGGATTCAGGGTCTAAATTATCTTATACCCGCTATCCCCATTTTGGAATATGTCGCCGAAGGCAACTTTGGTGATGACATGCAGGAAGTGCTTAACCTGATAGCCGAAAAACTGCATCTGGCCGAAAGCCAGGGGCCCACAGTATTACAAAGATTGTACGCGTGCCTGCGCCATTGGGACGACTGCAAAGAAAACAAGCAAAAATACTTCGGCAGTAATGCCGCCAGCGCTGTACTTAGCCCTGAATTGCCGAAAGAAAATAAAATTATCGCACAAGCGTCTCAAACAATGACGCCGCAGATTTCCGAAGAAGAATACGCCAGACAAATTCTCGCGACGCCACAAGGCCAGGAAATCAAATCACTGCTAACCCAGATTACTGACGAAATCAAAAAAGTGAACAAAAGAACTCCCGTGGATTACACGGTGCTGAAAAAACAATTTGGTGTGGCCGATTACCTGCCTACCCCCCGTGAAACCACAATCGACAAGCTCAAAATGATGCAGGAACAGATGATCAGGCAGAGCGACCAGTTACTGGCCGAAGCGGAAGGACTGAAACACGTGAAAGACCTGAACGCCATAGCCGGAGTCGCGCCCGATAATTTTTCACCTTACGAACTGGCTGACGTAAAAATCACCCCGGAAAATAACGAGGCAAAAGTCTTCACCAACGCTCTGCCGCCCGTGGAAATTGATAAGAGCAATGAGAACCCGGTAGACAAAGGGCTTATGGAACTGCAGAAGCAGGTTGAAAGAACAACAGGACAGGGAGGCACTCAGGAAGTTCCACCTGTCGCGGGGCTGGCCAACCGATGTGGTGCCGCCCTATGCCTGCCGGACCCTATTACCGAAAGCCCTGTTCCGGTGATTCCGCACCTTGATTTCCGCGCCACTTCTGAAACTCTTTTTATGCCCAACGGAAACCTGATCTACAGCGACGGCACAGGACTTTACCTGAAGCGGGACCTGATCCTGTCTGACAGTGATAAAAATACCGATAGCTCCAATCCAAGGCGTTTCAGTTTCGATGAAATAACCAAAGATCTCCGGATAACGGAAGAACCGAAAGAAGCTGTAAACATGCTGCAGACTACCTTCACCGAAAACGGCGCCTCCACTTTTACATGGACCCCCACCGCCCACCCCGACCTGTATGGTTACGGCATTGAACTCGAGCGTACCATCAGCGGTTATGACGCAAATAAACAGAATAACCAACTGGCCGATACCAAAATTATTTTGCTTCCACCCAACGAAGAAGGTCTGGCCCCCGAAGTAACGGCAAACGGCGAAGTCATCAGTTTCGGCACTTTGGTTACCAGTCTGACTGATAAGGAAATGGCCGCCAAAAGATTCGGCGTGAGCCCAAAAAATATTGTCACCGGAGCAAAAGAAATCCGCTTCCCCACCATCAGCAACGCCTACATAAAAGTAAACGAAAACAAAGCCGTTTACTTTGACCAACTGGAAGGATCTTCTTACAGCATGGCCATGGAAAACGGTTATTATCAGATCAAATTGACCTGGTTTGATAAATATGCCGACATCGCCACTTACAATCAGAATGAAATTCTGGCACCCCAGATTTACGCAAGTGACGCCAAGCCGATCGACGTGAGCCAAACTGACACATATTACATGCCGATCTTCAAGAAAAAGACGATCCGGGCCAGTGAAATTTTTGTGGATCTGGCAGGCACTTATAAGTATTACTGGTTCATTAATCCGGAAACCAACCGACTGACTCCTACGGTAGGCGATACCCTGGTTATTCCGGCGCAGGAAGAAGAAAAATCATTTCAGATTAAATTGGTCGCGACTCAGGATATCGGTGACGATGGCTTTGAAAAATATGAAAAAACATTTACCGTCAATGTTTACGTTCCGACCATCAGTCTGGATCCTGAGCTGATTAAAGACGGAATTGTCGCCGGCAACATGACGCCCATAAAGCAGGCGGAAGGGGATGACTTGTCGAACATACCTTTCAGCGTCTTCCGCAAAAGGCTGGGAACCTGGAAGAATGTCGGCATTCTGAAGAAAACGCCCACCAGCCCCGCCCTGGGCGAAAATCAGAGTTATTATTCCATTGATTCAGCAGGCTCTTACCACATTGAAGGTTTTGAAATCCTGGACCCCAGTCCTATTGTGTTAAAAGATCAGACAGCGGACACAAAAATTCAGGTGGAACCGGGTACCGGCCTGATCACAATAAATGATCCTGATTATGACATCCTGGCAGTGCCTGCCGGAACCACGACCCCCACCCACATAGCCGTAATTCATAAGGAAACAGAAAAAATTCTGGGTAATGTTTATTACATTGCCGCCGCGGATAACGATGTCACTATTGTGAATTCCCAGCTGACAGCCGATAACGTGGCAGACAGCGGAACTACGGTAGGCGACGCGCATGCAGGAGATAATATTGTGGCGGCTAATATTCCGGAATACGGCCCCAGCTTCCCGGGCGGAGTCGCCATTTTTGACGAAGGTTCACAGACCAACGTTGCCCTGGTGGACAAAGACGGCACAATCCGAATGATGCAGGCTGGTTTTGATCTGAAGATTAAGAACAAAGACTCGACGAAAGACCCTTACATTTTCCAGATCACCACAAATGACGGAAAACCCGTATTTGACGTATTTATTCAGGCCGATTTTGACAATCTGCAGATCGACAGTTCCACAAGCATGAACAGTCTGAATACTCAGATCGGATTTTTGCCGGTGGCCGCAACTGCCTTTGCCCAGTCCAGCTCTGCTTCGCCTCCTGTGCCGCAGTTTCAGTTTGAATATGAAAAACCGCGTGAGGCCGAAGGCAGTCCTTTCCCGGACGTCGCCGAAGACCATCCGTTCTTCAAGCAGATTCTGGACCTGTACAAGAGCAGGGTGATCAGCGGTTACGAGGACAACACCTTTAAACCTGACCAAAAATTGACTCGCGCTGAGTTTATCAAGATCGCGCTGGGCGTAACGAATTGTATCGACTGCGCCAATCCGACCCAGCCGCAAAAAGCAAGATACAACACCAATCCTTTCCCCGATGTCAGTTTGCCTTCATGGTATTTCTACTGCATTTCCATCGCAAAAGAACTGGGCATGATTACCGGTTATGGGGATGGCCTTTTCAAGCCCGAACGCAATATCAGCCGGGCGGAAGCGGCGGCGGTACTTTTGCGCCAATCGGGCCTTGAAATAACCGAAGCGCCTGAAAGCGCCTTTGTGGACGTGCCGGATTATGCCTGGTACGTGGATTACGTTTACACGGCTGTTCAAATGGGATTGATTAAAGCGAATTTTGGCCTGGTAATTCCGGATGAACAGATTACAAGAGGCGAATTCGCCTTTATGGCGGCAGGAGTTAAAGACTTAATGAAATGCCGGTTTGTGGATACAGATAAAGACAGCGTACCCGACTGGTGGGAAATGACCCATGACATGGACATGCTGGTGCCCGACGCCGAAAGGGCCTGCCCATGTTTTGACAACCCATGGCCTGCCGATACGGATGGCGACGGTATTCGCGATATTTGTGATATGGATATTGATAACGATGGCATATTAAATCCACTCTGCTTCATCACTGACACAGGTGAGGTAGACACGGAACTGTTAGCCGCCGGACTGGCTGAACTAGGTGAACCGGGGGACAATTGTATTTTCGTCAAAAACGCCGATCAGACTGACTTTGACGAAGATACCGCCGGCAATGCCTGTGATGAAGAGATTTTTTGCGCCTGCGCCGACAACCCCAACATAAAAGACACTGACGGCGACGGCATACGGGACGTCTGTGACACGGACATTGACAATGACGGCATCCTGAATCCTATCTGCGCCTTTGACCAGAGCGGCCTGTTTGACCGGACAAAGTTAACTGATAAAGACGACAACTGTGTCTTTGTAATAAATCCGGATCAACTGGATGGTGATAAAAACAGTTACGGTGATGTCTGTGAAGTGACCGACCTGTGCCCACCCGTTCCGGAAGACCTGGATGGCGTGGACGACGAGGACGGATGCCCGGAACTGAATGACGGTTTCCCTGAAAAAACCTCCGGAGTGTACATTAGTCCCGGCGAACTTTGCGCTCTGATTGATTTTGCCAGTGACCTCGTGGCGGATGACGCCTTTATGACAGCTATTACGGATATTAAAACTCACGAAATACTGTTTGGCCAAAGCGCGGAAGTCACCATAAGCAAATAAATATGAAAAAATTCCATCTTACCATCGTCGCTGCCACGCTCTGTGTTCTGTACGGAGTGCTGAGCTGGGACATAGTCACCCATTCGGAACCGCCCGGCCCCGAGGATTCACAATTTGCGGAAATCTGCAAAGGTACAACCACCTCCAATACTTGTTGTATTGATTACAATGAAGCCATGGAAGCCGTCAAACGGGACTGGCAGGCAAATTTACAGCAATTGGTAGATCAGGAAATACCAGCCAGTGAAATGGTGGAGGATGGCTATGAAAATCTGAGAACTTATAATTGCTGGCTGGAATACATTTGCCGCGCCGTTCAGTATAGCGGCCATGCACCGATTGAAAGCTCCATAGGGACAGGTCTTACAAGCGAACATTTAGGCGTGGTACCAGGATGTCAGAAGGCGGATAACCTGAGAATGGAAAGTGAATATAATAAATTTTTAAACACATTGGGAAAAGACACTATAACGGAAAATAAAATCAATTTCTTCCCCCGATGCATGACAGACTCCAACGATAACCGAAGCCCCAACATTAGTGCCGCCAAAAGTAATTATGATGGCTGCAAAAGGGCTTTGGAATTGAATTTTGGCTGTCCGGCCGACGTTGATGAAGCCCTTTGCCCTGAGTTTTCCAACGCCTTTGTGACACTGGAGAACGTTCTGAAAAAAGCCAACGCCGACCAGAAAGCGAGCGCCCTGGAACGTAAACTTGGCACAATTCTTCCCAAAATGCACGAGATGGAAATGCATGTGGGCTACCTGGATAACTTTCTGCAACAGTTGGATTCACGCTTCTCGTGTTATGCCGCCAAATGTGACTAACAAAATATGAAACTCATCAATAAAATCATCGGATTCCTTCTTGTCTTCATTCTGACTCTGAATATAGGCCTGCCTATAAGCTATGCTGAAACAGAGCCAGAAAAGGCCTGCAAAGACAAAAAACCAAAATATGATGAACTGATGAAAGTCTGGAGTGAAACGGAAACTAAAAATCAGTTTGCTTATGAAGATGCCTTTGAAAAGGCTCAGATTGCACATCATGATTACGTGGGCTGTATTTTTCAATTTGCTATAAACGAAATCCTGCAAAGTGAAGGAGTTGAACAAAGCGGCACTATGGCCGCCAATACTACAAATACCGGCGGGATTCCAGTCGTGAGTCCGCTTATAGACTGGATGTCACCTGATCAGGCCTGCCTGACACCCAAGGAACTGAAAAATGTCATACAGAAAACCGAACCGGGTCAACTGCTGGATCCTATTTTGCAGACCCATGCCGACTACCGGAACTACCTGCAAACCCTTGGTGATCAGTTCAAAGGAACAGGTGTGATCACCGATGAAGACGGGAAACCGGTCAATCAGCTGGCGGCGATCAAAATCAAAAGCGCAAACCTTGAAACAGTAAAAAGACAAACAAAGCTGGAAGTGGACAGTTCATTGATGGCTATTGATCTGATGTTTACTTCCTTAAAAGAACTTCGTCTGTCTTTTGTGATGCATGTTCATTTTCAATGCACCCTTAAATTCTTAGACAAATACCGACGGGCGCTGGAAGACCTGAGAAACGTTATTGAACCTCTTCCCGGCCAGCTGGAAGACGCCAGTGTAAGTTAACCACTATAAGTGAAAATCGTACGCAAGCTCATCACAGGACTCCTGGTTTTATCCGCTTTTGCTCTGCTCAGCCCCCATGCAGAAGCGGCAGACGTTTGCAACCCGAATTCCATCGATACTATGTACAAAGGAATTTACTGTGGTATCCGGCAAGACGACAGTGAGGATTTCGATGATGATCTTATCGAAATATTATCCACGCAATTCGATATGGATGAGGATATTATCAAAGCAATATTGGATAACACGATTTGCCTCACCATCAAAGATTACACGGAAGATGAAAAAGCGGAACTTCCTGAAGCCGTTCAGGACGCCTGCCTGCCTTCTGGAAAATCCACGGGACAGATAACTGGCGGCTGGAATATTTTTACGGATATAAAAAACACTTACGAGAAAGAAAGAATTATTCAGCAGAACTCAAAAAGCCTGGAATTTAAATTTAAAGCTTCCGAACAATATTGGGATGGACAAATCAGCACTGTGACATCAGACGCCCCTTTTGACCTAATCGTGGATCTGAATCTGATCGAAATGGTTCTCTTTGGCTCCAAGGCCCAGTGGATGAACGATGTCTTTACCTTTCCGCCCAGTGAAGAAGAGGGTGAAGAAGAAGCGGCAGTCCCCCCAGCTCAGCCACCCGCGGAAGAAGCTGTGACACCGGAAGAAGAAGTTGCCGAAGAAGCTGAAGAAGAGGGCCTTGCAGTGACCGAAGAGGAAGGCGAACTGCCACCCGACTGCGTCCTGCCCGATAATCCGGAAGCCGATCTTGGAGACGAGCCAGGCAGTGATTACCAAAATCCGCTCTGCGGCAACGGAGAAGTAGACGTGCTGATGGCAGAGCAGTGCGATGACGGCAACACAGAATCCGGCGACGGCTGTAATCAGTATTGCCAGACGGAAGCCAGCGGTTCAAATGATATGTGTAAGGATCCCGAAGCGGTTACCTTCAAAAAACCTGAGGACATTAAAAAAACAGGCGGCGCGGAAAGCCAGCCAAAGTGTCCGCCAGGCAGTGTGCCCAAAAAAGGCGCCGCCATTACAGGCGAGGAAGCCGGCCCACCGGAAGAAGTACCACAAAGCCCTGAATACCCCGGACCGTTCCTGGGCGGCACGCTTAAACAGTTTCCGGAAAGTAAGCGTCCGCCATGCGGACCCGGTGAAAGTACCTTGCAGATAACCGTAGCCGGAAAAACTCATATCGCAAAAGACGGGGACGGAAATGTAATATGCCTGCCATTCCCTGTCTGCGCTGACCCTAATGATGTGCGGGATTTACTTTTTAATGATGTGCGGGATTTACTTTTTGGTGAAAACTGGCAAGAAGATCCGATTAAAAAAGAAATCGCTGAAGCCATTGAATCATGGTTCTGCGTAGATCTGATAAAAGAAAACCGCCCCCTATCACCCTACAACAAGAATGAAGGCTGTGTGGACTGCCACATAACCGCCATGGTGGATGCCATGGAAAAAGCGCTGGAAACCAATGTTACACCTCTGCAGAACACAATGAGTGCCTTTGGAATCAGCAGCCGCTGGGGTCCGAATTTTTCATTCAACCTAAACACCGCAACCAAATCCAAACCAAAGTTCAAAAAAACAAATACAATTGAAGAGGCGATTAAGAAAGTTAACGAGGCCACTGAAAAATCACAAAACGATAACGCTCCGCCTAAGACAGCTATCACAACAACACGGTCACCCCTCGCGGAACTAGCTGTTACCGCCAAACAGGCCGAGGACAACAGAAGGGCCAAGATGGAGGACACCTACATGCTTAAGATAAGCAACGGAGTCATCAGTGATCAGGAAGTGGGAGGAAGAATCAAACCTCTTCTGGAACAAATGAGGGACAGTTTTGCCACCATTCAGTCGAAATACGAAAGCATGATCAGCTCCACCGCCCTGGATAAAAAAGAACAATGCACAAAATAAAGCGAAACTTCATCATCGGCCTTGCAGTTCTGATCGGACTTGGCATCCAGGCGCAAAGCGTGTTCGCGCTTTATTCCCCCAGACTGTCACAGCAGGTGGTTGTCATAAGACAGCATGTTCAGGGTTCCCAGGAGCAAAACGGTACCCAGAGCATTCTGGAAGAAGTCGAGCAGATCAAGGCTTATGACAAGGCCAAACGCGCGGAATCCAGGGAGACGGGCATCGCGGGCGATGCCAAAGTGGCCCAGGGTCTTGTCTTTGACACAACTTTTGCTTCCCTTATTCAGTTCCCTCTTGATTCGATTTTTATGATTTTTAACTACAACGCCTACAACGAAGAGTGGATAAGTAATTGTCTGAGGGACGAAATCTGGAACCTGGAAACATTGCGGGACAAAGTGGGCTCGGAAATGATAAAAGCTTATTTGCTCCGGGACACTTACCATGGCTCCCTGCTAATGCAGGACTATGATTATTTGGTCACCCAACTGGATCTTCTTCGCAGATACGGCTCCGATCCGAAAGCCAAAATTGAGGCTACGCTGGATGGAAAAGCGGTAACAATCAACTCCAACAAATACTTTTTTGGAGAAGATCCCAAAGGCAATCCGCCACTGAACTATTATTCAAATGTTGGCGTCTTTTCATCATCAGATGCAACAGGCTGCCCCGACGGCGAATTTGAAAAAGCCATAGAAGAAGTGCTGAACAGCTGGGAAACTCTGAAAGGTACCGTGGGCGGACATTCAGCATTCTCTGCTGAAAAATGGAGCAATATCTACGCAATGGCCAAAGCAAATGCCCGCGCAAAAGCCAGGGAATGGATCAGGGCGAATCAGATTTCACTGACAATCGCCGGAAAAGAAGGCGGCAACCCACAAAGCGTGATTAAAGGAGGCGGCACGGATAAATTTGTTGGCTATTGGAAAACTCAATGGAACATTCTTAAGAACATGGTAGGAGTCGTAACGCCGTTTTACGACGCGGCAACCAATTATCAACCGCCATCAGACACCGAGGACGTGGGAACAAACTGCCGCTTTTTTAACCAGGCAGATGGCTATTTCAGAGTATGCAACAAAGAACAGATTGAACAATATGAAAAATGCCAGGACGAAGAAATGACAAAGGAGGAAAGTGGAATAATCAAGTGTGACCGGTTCCGCAACGCCGCTGAAACGATATCGTACGCGGATAAAATAAACAGACAGCTTGCTCTTGAGCGCGAACATGAAACTGCCCTCGAAGACGTTGAAACTGCCTTTACTTACAGCATGTCTATGGACAGTGTGGCTGAAGAAACAATCTACTTCATGGATGATGTACTGTGGGACATGAACAATCAGATAAAGCGTGGCTACAAAGCCGTCAATAAAGCAGCCGGAGAAGGAATCCCGACTCTGTACCGTGAAGTTGAAAAACTTGCCGCCAAACAATGTGCCAATAAACAGAAATAGCCAAAATTCCCCAGCGAGCGATAAGTCTGGGGAATGTTGGCATTTTTTGTTTTGCTTTTCAACCAGATGTTGAAAATTTAACTAGGTCATCTCATCCAGGAATTTCTGCAGACTGGTTTCGGTAACGCGATAAACTCGTCCCAGTTTCACAGCCCGTAATTTTCCTGAATTGATGTATTTCAGTACAGTCAGAGGATGGATTTGGAGGAGTTTGGCAACTTGTTCGGTGGTGTAAAGTCGGTCAACCACGGGCATGTTTTTGTTTTTGTATGTGGAACGACTTAATTTAAATTAATTTACTTTAATTTAATTAAGTTCTTTTTATTTTAATTAGTTTTTACTAATTTTTATTAACT
>JAHJFD010000040.1 GCA_018825145.1 Patescibacteria group bacterium | reverse complement strand
GACACTACGGGAATGAAAAGATAATCAAAGATTATGTCAGAAACCAGGGAAAACATTATAAATCGATTTACAGAGGTCAGCTCACTTTATTCGATAACCTAACCTCCTGATACCTCGACCCTTGGGTCGAGGAGTATCATTCACCTATTTTACAATGCAGAGACAAAATTTGCCACCCTGCCCCCACTGCGGCGGAGTCGAAGTTTATCGCCACGGGAAGAGTAAACAAAGGCGTATCAGATACAAATGCGGGTACTGCAAAAAGACCTTTTGCAATCGCACAGGAACCATTCGCATAAATTCCCACATTTCCGATAAACAATGGAAGGATTCCATCCGCCTTTTCTCTTTGCGCGGAGGTATCTCAGGAGCGGATTTGTCGGACTTTCTCGGCCTTGAGAGGAAAGCAGGTCAGAGAATTAACAGAAAGCTCAGAAGGCAGATGGCAAGACTTCCTGAGCCGAAATTGAATGGTATTGTTGAAACAGACGAGACAACCATGACCCACAAGTGGGTCTGGGGCGCTGTAAGCAGGGGGACCGGAGAAGTTGTTCTAAAGAAAGTACATAAAAGAAATGAAGATACTCTTTTACCTCTTATTACCCGCTACACGGAGAAGGATACCCATGTATTTAGTGATGAATGGATGGGATACCTAAATCTCTGGAATCATCGTTTCCATATGACCGTAAATCACAGCAAATCCTTTGTCTCCGAATTCTCAAATCAGATCCACACCAATCGTCAGGAGGGTGTCTGGGGCCTGATTAAACCGTTTGCAATTCACACTTATCGTGGTATTCCAAAGAAAAAACTCAATGAATATCTCAAAGAATTCATGTTCCGTTACAATCTAAAGGATTATAATCATCGGGTAAAAGCACTCATTTCTTACTGTTCATCAAATTTCCACACAGATTGGTACTAGTCCCGAAAACCCCTTGACCTTGATAGGCAGGGGTTTTTTTGGTATAATATAAAGATAAATTGTATCTTCATGCCGGATAGTACAAGTGATTTTACATCAAAGGCTCAGCAGCAGATTGCCGGAATGAAGCAGGAGGCAAAAGAACAGGATATTCGGGAAAAAGCTAAGCGTATGGGATACCCGTACGTCAATCTGCTTCATTTTTCGGTGAATCCTGATTTAAGGGCTTTTATTTCACAGGAAAAGTCCGTTAAGGCCAAGGCGGCAGCCTTTTTCAAATCCGGCAAAAAGGTGCGGTTGGCGGTCCTGAACCCGGATCTTCCGGCCACCAAGGCGCTTGTTACCGAGCTAAAGATTAAGGGTTATGATGTTACTGTCATTATCTGTTCTCCCGAGTCCCTGCAGAACGCCCAGATGGTCTATTTTGCGGAGGAAAAAGAGAAGCACGGAAAACTTGCTGAAACTGTTCTAACCGGAAAGACGTTTACGGCTGCGGAGGAAATTGAACACCTTGAAGGTCTTAAAGAAAAGATCGAACATTCTCCTTTTGATGAGGCGCTGACTCAGATTCAGGTGGGAGCTTATAGCGCACGAGCTTCCGATATTCACTTTCAGCCCCAGGACAAGGATGTTTTGGTGCGTTTTCGGATTGACGGGGTGCTCAGACCTGTTTTTAACCTTTCGAGGGAGGTATACGGTGGTCTGATCAAGCAAATCAAGTACCTGAGCCATCTGAAACTCAATATTACGAATGTGCCCCAGGATGGGCAGTATGGCTTTGTCGTAAATCAGCGCAAAATCAATGTACGTATTTCGCTTATGCCAAGTCATTACGGTGAAACAATAGTGATGAGACTTTTGGATACCGCCAGAGCGTTCGAAGCTTTTGAAAAGCTTGGTTACGAAGGTCAGGCTCTTAGTAATGTTGAGGAAGCGCTGAAACTGCCGCATGGAATGATTCTTGTAACAGGGCCCACGGGCAGCGGAAAGACGACGACCATGTATTCCATGTTGCAGTCCGTAGATACCAAGTCCAAAAAGGTTATCACGCTGGAGGATCCTATCGAATATGATCTAAATGGTATTACGCAGAGTCAGGTAAACCACAATGTGGATTATAACTTTGCAACCGGTTTACGGGCGATTTTAAGGCAGGACCCTGACGTTATCATGATCGGGGAGATCCGCGACCTGGAAACGGCTGAAACGGCCGCTCAGGCCTCGCTGACGGGTCATTTGGTGATCAGTACTTTGCACACCAACTCGGCCCTTGAATCCATTTCACGCCTGGTGAATATGGGGGTGAAAAGTTTTATCCTGGCTCCGGCCATCGATCTTATCATCGCTCAGCGTCTGGTACGCAGACTTTGTGAATGCGCGGAAGAAAAGCCGATGTCCGAAAGCGAAAAAGAGCAGATTGAATTACTTACCGCTTCTATTCTTAAGAAGGGGATCGAAGCTCCTGTCGTTTCTCAGGCTCTTAAGCATCCCAAAGGCTGTAAAAAATGCGGCCAAACGGGTTATGCGGGTCAAATTGCCATTGCGGAGGTGCTCCGTTTTGACCAGGTACTTCGTGACCTGATTTTAGAAGGCAAGCCGATGTCGGAGATTCACAATTATATTTTTGAGCACCTTAAAATGCTCACCCTTCAGGAAGATGGCGTTCTTAAAGTGCTTAGGGGTGTTACGACTTTGGAAGAAATCTACCGGGTAGCCGCTTAATGCATACTAAAAAGGGCATCATTGATAAATCAATGATAAGTCCATAATTATCAATGACGCGAAAAAGAGATATGCCTGGGGTAACGCACGGATAGAATTAGAGGTGTGTTGGAGGAGGTGTTACGGTTGGCTCGTTTGGCGCAGTAGATGTCTGAGCGGGAGTAGGAGCTTCTACCGATTTTACCACTCTTGGCTGTTGATCATGGCCGGGAGCAGGGTCAATTTTGTGAGCTACGTCGGGGTGAGCGGCTGCCGGTTTCATTTCTTCGGGGGTAACTACCTGGCCGGCCCGGTCATGTTCTTCGAAGACACTGTATGGGATCTGCACAGCTTTTTCTGTATTGGTGGCGGCCGTGGCAATCTGATCGTTGCCGGGTACTTTCGCTTTTTCCGGCACAATGCCTTTTTTCATGCTGTCCATGGTTTTAAGAAATGAGCGATCATCCTCATCCAATTTGAGCGTGCGAATCGGGAACGGAATGTTAACACCGACTTCATCGAAAGCTTTTTTTATGCGGTTTGCCAGATTGGATCTGATTTTCTGCCAGTTGGCTGAGGATTCCACCCAAAAGCGGATCATGATGTTGATTGAACTGCTGCCGAATTCATCCACCAGAATCAGCGGTTCGGGTTTTACAGCAATGTCTTCATCTTTATCAATAATGGCCTTGATCAGGCTAGTGACCATTGGCAGATTGGTTTTGTAGTCTACGCCCACTCCTAAATCAATGCGGCGGAAAGGGTTGGTTGTGTAACTAATCAGCGTTTCTCCAAGCATGATCTGATTGGGAATTACTACTTCGGTGCCGTCGATGGCCTGCAGAATTGTGGCGCGCGTGTCGATGCTCACAATAGTACCCAGAATATCCTTTACTTTAATGAAATCTCCGATATTAATGCGGTTTTGGGCCAGCATAATTACGCCTGAAATAAAGTTTCCTATAATATCTTTGAGCGCGAAACCGATACCGAGCGAAAGAGCACCTATTACCGCGGTGAAGTTGAGTCCGTTGATGGCAAAAGCGATTGTGATACCAACGGTAAGCACTAGTGCCCTGGTCATGCGTTCCACAAGGATGAGTGCGCTTTCCTGAACATCATCCCGTTTTTTCAGAATGGCTTTTTTGGCTGCGGCAGCTGCCATATTTGCGAGAATGAAGGAAATCACAACGATTACCATACCGCCTATCCAGTTGCCGATATTGTTTACTACATAGCTAAATAGAGCCTGAATTCCGGTTTGCGCTCCTCCTACGGCGACATCTCTGCCTGCGGCAGCGGCGCTGCTGGCGGTTCCGGTGATTCCCTGTGCCAGTGCATTTGGTATTAAAGAATCGAGCATATTCGTGTTTATTTTTCTCTTTATTATACCAAAAAACGGCTAGAAAATCAATCCAATACCAGCTCACTGTCTGTATTATTCTTCGTCAATCAATATAGCTTTGATTCGGCGAAGGCCGGCGCCGATGGATTCCTGTTTGGTGATTTTAAATCTGGAAAGCTGGCCAAGGTGTTCCACGTGTGGACCGCCGCAGGTTTCCTTTGACCATGGTCCCATGTCGTAGACTTTGACCATATCGCCATATTTCTCCTCAAACAGGCCGATGGCTCCCAGGCACTTAGCTTCATCCGCCGGCACCACTTTCATGTTGACGGGTTGATCGGAGGCGATGGCGTCGTTGACGAATTTTTCTACGGCGGCGATCTGCTCATCTGTCAGTTTGTCGGGGTGCGAAAAGTCAAAGCGCAGGCGTTCGGCGGTAATGTTGGAACCGCGCTGTTTGGCGTGGCCGCCAAGTACTTTCATCAGAGCGGAGTGGAGCAGGTGTGTGGCTGTGTGCAGGCGGGTGGTGGCCCAGGAATGGTCTTGGAGCCCACCCTTAAAGGTGCCGGCGGTGGCAGTTCGGCTTTTTTGCTGATGTTCCTTAAATGCTTCCTCAAATCCTTTCCTGTCTACGGTCAGATTTTTTTCTTTGGCTAGCTCTTCCGTCATTTCAATCGGAAAACCGTAGGTATCGTAAAGCCTGAAGGCCTGTTTGCCCGAAATCTCCTCGATTTTTCGGCCGGTTTTTTCAAAGGCTTTCTGAAAGCCGGCCAGCAATTTTTCGAATTCCTTAAGGCCGTGGTTGATGGTTTTTTGAAATTGTTCTTCCTCTTCGCGCATGGTCGACAGAATTTCTTCTTCGTGTTTAAGTTCCGGGAATATGTCACTCATTATGTGAATGATCTTTTTGGCGATGATATGAGTGAAATTTTCTTCGATGCCGATCAGTTTTCCGTGGCGGATGGCCAGCCTGATGAGGCGGCGCATCACATAGCCCTGATCCAGGTTACTGGGCTTTACTCCGTCGGCGGCCATCATGGTGGCGGCGCGCAGGTGGTCGGCGATGATACGATAAGATACCGTTTTTTCTCCGTAGGTTTTTTGAGCCAGGGTGCCGATTTTTTCCAGAATGGGGGCGAAGAGTTCCGTTTCGTAAACAGTCTTCTTTCCCTGAAGCATGGCGGCCGTCCGTTCCAGTCCCATACCCGTATCCACGTTCTTTTGCTCAAGCGGTTCAAAGGTGCCGTCTGCCTTTTTGTTATACTGCATGAACACGTCATTCCATATTTCCACCCAGTTTTTGCTGTCAGAGAGGGGATTGCTTTCTTTGGGCGGCAACCCTTTACCCACCCAGTAGAACATTTCGGTGTCCGGGCCGCAGGGGCCGGTCTGGCCGGCGGGCCCCCACCAGTTGTCGGACTTGGGCAGGTAAGTTATGCGATGTTCCGGTACTCCCAGCGACTTCCATATATCGGTTGCCTGAATATCTGCCGGAGCGTCGCCGTCGCCCTTAAATACAGTGAATGACAGTTTTTCTTTGGGAATCCCCAGCCATTTGTCGCTGGTCAAAAACTCAAAGCTCCATTTGATGGCATCTTCTTTAAAATAATCACCCAGACTCCAGTTGCCCAGCATTTCGAAGAAGGTCAGGTGGACGTCATCGCCGACTTCGTCGATGTCTCCGGTGCGGATGCACTTCTGGAAGTTGCAGAGGCGGGTGCCGTTAGGGTGCTTTTCGCCCATCAAAAATGGTACCAGAGGGTGCATTCCGGCGGTGGTAAAAAGAACGGTGGGGTCGTTTTCCGGTAGCAGCGGCGCGGAAGGCAGAACAGCATGACCTTTTTCTTTGAAGAAATCCAAGAATTTTTGCCTGATTATGCGGGCTTCCATGAACTTTTTAATAATTAATAGTCAGTGGCGTGAATTATAGCAAATATGCGGTGTAATGAGAAACAATATTTATGCAATAATATCTTTTTTTGTCACCTGCAAGGAGCCTTGACTTTTGATAAAGGGCATGCTTGAATTTTTAAGCTCAATTTTATGGATTAATTGACCAAGTATGCCCGATAAAACGAGTTTTATAAGCCAGATTCAGCAGGAAGAGGCGGTAGCTGCAAAGATTCTGAAACAAGTGGAGGAGGACAATGACAGAAAGCTTCTTCAGGCGACGGATGAGGCTGATTTAATGGTTCTTAAAGCGGAGGAAGAAGAGCGGACAGTAGCTAATGATGTTATTCTGAAGGCGAAAGAAGAGGCTAAGGAGGTTTACGGAAGACTTCTTACAGACTCAAATAATGCCCGACGTGATGTCATTGAGAGCGGCAAGGCAAAGATTTTTGCAGGAAAGAAGAAGGTGATTGAGGTCTTTATGGAACTGTTCGAATAATTAATATTTAACCCTCCTATATTAATGGCTGTTGTGCCGATGCAAAAGATCGGTTTGCTTGCTTACAAGGGAGACAAGGATCAAATCCTTTCTTTTTTGCAGAATCTGGGTGTTTTGCATTTGTCTGATGCCAGCTCGGAGGAGATCGAGCTTAGGGCAGTGGAGCTTTCTGAATCTTTGCATGATCTGCATTACAAAGTTGCTGAGCTTGATTTTGCGATCCGTTTTTTGGCCCCATTTGAGACTAAGAAAAAGGGCGTGCAGGCTATGGTGGATGGTGATTCTGTGAAGTCCGATAGTGAAGAAGTTGAAGATCTAAGCAGAACTTATAAGTTTAAGTCAGTTGTTGAGGAATGTAAAAAGCTTGAAGAGGAGATGGTTGGCCTTCCCAATGAAAGAAAAGGGCTTCTGGATTTGCAGACAAAGCTTCGTCCCTGGACGCAATATGAACCCAGGCTGAGCGAGGAAAAGGAAACTGAAACCGCTTGCAGCATTTTTGCCACGGTACCGTTTAAGGAATGGGAGGCACTGAAGATTGAAATTCTTAATTTGTCCAAGCTGGTTGTTCTTGAAATGGACAATATTTTTGAAAATTCTGTGTATATCCATGTAGTTTGTAATAAATCTCTGATCGCTGATGTTGATAATCTTATTGCCGCACATAAAGGTGAAATGGTCGAACTTCCTAAACTTGAAGGCACTGTAATTGAAGAGCTTCACAGGATTGACCGTCGTTTCCACGAGATCGGTACGCGTATGAAGGAGCTTAGGACTGCTGCCGGAAAGCTTGCACCCGAGCTTCGGCATCTGAGGATTGTTTACGATTATTTCAAGTGGCAGCTGATTAAAAAAGAGGCAGATAAGCGCTTTTTAGAAACAGATTCCACGGTACTCATTTCCGGATGGGTTCCCAAAAAGGGGATAAACAAGATCAGGGAAGATCTTGCTGGTGTAGCACCTGGTTTTGAGCTGATGGAAGTTGAACCGGATGAGGGTGAAGAAGCCCCTGTACTTCTTTTAAACAAACCATGGCTTAAGCCTTTTGAGGCGGTCACGGGAATTTATGGCCTTCCGCTTCCGAACGAACTCGACCCCACACCGCTACTGGCTGTATTTTTTATTGTGTTTTTCGGACTTGCACTTACGGATGCCATTTATGGTCTTCTGATGTTTGCCATCATGTTTTCGGTGTTGCGCTTCCTTAAAATCCCCAAAGAATCCCAGAAGCTGATCCGCCTGCTCATGTATGCCGGTCTGGTGACCTTTTTTGCCGGCGCGCTGTTCGGCGGATGGGGCAGTATGGATCCCTCTCAGGCTCCCGGCTGGCTGACGACCACGGACGCGAATGGAGAACTTATCTTCATCGGTCAGAAAGTTAATGCCATCAAAGATCCTATGAGCGTGCTTATACTGGCTTTTATACTTGGTTACATTCAGGTTCTCTTCGGGGTCATCGTCAATTTTGTCCACAAATTCAGACATGTGAATAAAAAGTATGCCATGATCGATAACTTTCCATGGGTCTTCATTCTTTTTGTCATCGGTCTGCTCGTTATGGTCAGTACAGGGGTCCTTCCGGCCGGCCTGGCTACGCCGATTAAGTATTTGCTTTACGTGGCGGTGGCAGGCATTGTGCTGACACAGGGGCGCGAAAAGAAAAGTATTATCGGAAAAGCCTTCTCAGGCATACTAGGGCTTTATGGTTTGGTGGGATACCTTTCGGACGTTCTTTCTTACTCCCGTCTTCTGGCGCTTGGCCTTGCTACGACTATTATCGGTCTGGCCGTGAACACGATTGCAGGTATGGTCAATGGCGTTCCTGTTGTAGGAATCGTTCTGGCTATCATTGTTTTGGTGGTTGGGCACGTGTTTAATCTGGGTATCAATGCTCTGGGCGCCTTTATCCACTCCGGCCGTCTTCAGTTTGTGGAGTTCTTCACCAAGTTCCTGGAAGGAGGGGGAAGGGCCTTCGCGCCACTGAAGAAAGAATCGAAATATGTGCGTTTGCGTGACTAACAAATTTAAAATTTTTGTAATTTTTAATTAATTTTTTAACCTCTAATTATTAAATCATTATGGACGAAGTTGTTTCAAATCCAAGTTTCTGGGGCCTTGCTCTGGCTATTGCGGGTGCCGCGTTCGCGTGTATTGCCGCAGGTATGGGTTCTTCAGTTGGTGTCGGTGCCGCCGGTCAGGCGGGTGCCGGTGTGACGGCTGAAAAGCCTGAGCTTTTTGGTAAGGTACTTATTTTAGAAGCCCTGCCCGCTACGCAAGGTATCTACGGCTTTCTGGTCGCTTTCCTTATTCTTATGTTCACGGGTTTACTTGGCGGAGAACCTGTCAGCCTGACCCTGGCTCAGGGTAGCCTTGTCGGTTTTGCCGGACTTCCTGTCGGACTGGCCGGTTATTTTTCCGGTAAGTATCAGGGGCGTGTTTCCGCTGCCGGTATGGGAATTATTGCCAAGAATCCCGGCGACATGGGTAAAGCTATGGTGCTTTCAGCTATGGTCGAAACCTATGCGGTTCTGGGGTTCCTTATCAGCGCCCTGATTGTTTTCGCTATTCCCGCTATTACCGGATAAGAGATTTTTTAAATAATTTTTAATTTCTAATTTCTAATTGGCTGATGGCTTTAAGTGATATACTCCAAAAAATTAAAGATGAGGCAGGTAAGAAAGCGGCTTTTATGAAGCAGGTGGCTGACGATGAGATCGCCAAGATCAAGTCGGAGGCCGGTGAACGGGCAAAGGTCAGGCGGACTGAAATTGCTTCCAGAGCAGAGGAAAAATCTGCAAATCTGCGTGAAAAGGCTAAGCTTCTGGCCAAGATGGAAGCAAGGAATTTGCTTCTGCGGGAAAAGCGTCAGGTGATCGAAGATGTTTATACTGAATCCGTTAAAGAACTGGAACATCTGAAGGGACATGATCTTGAAAGGCTGATGGTATCCATGTTTAAGGCGGCTTCAAAGACTATGCCCAAGGCTCATGTAACTGTTGCTTCCGGCCATAAGCGTCAGGCCGAAGAAGCCATCCAAAAAGCCAAGGTGAATTATCGTGTGCAGGGCGAGAGCTCCGAACTGAAGGGGGGTATGATCCTGGCGGACGGAAAGCAGGAAATGAACCTCGGTTTTTCTTATGTGCTCAATCAGATCATTCGACCAAAAACCGAATTAGATGTCGCTAAAATCCTTTTTGAATAATTATGTACGATAACAGCAAATATGCTTACATCGTTGGCCGGCTAAGAGCTCTGGAAACCCAGATGGTCGATCAGAGCGCCCTGGACAGACTTCTGGAGGCACCGGGGGCTTCTGAGGCATTCCGTACACTGAATGATCTGCCGCTTGTGGCAGGAAGTATGGGTGACTATGGCGTGCAGGATTTTAATAAGACTTTAGTCGGAGCGCTTCAGGAAGTGAAACGTCTGCTCCTTTCAATGGCGCCTTATCCGGAGGTGCTGGATTTCCTCTGGCATAAGTATGACTTCCATAATGCGAAAATTATTCTTAAAGCTAAATTGTCCGGTCATGACTATCAGGAAGTAGGGCACGCGCTTTCTCCTCTTGGCAGGATTTCGGCAGATAACTGGGAGAGGCACCTGATGGAAGGGGAGAAGATCGGACTTACTGAGGATCTTTCTAAGATGGTTCGTGTGGTTTCAGAAGATTATGAGAAAAACGGTGACCTGACTGTGATCAGTTCTGTACTTGATCAGCATTATCTGGAAGAACTCGAGAAGATCGCCCGGCGCATGGGCAGTCCGCTGATTTTGTCTTATTTAAAGAGGCTGATTGATTTTTCCAATCTGCTGGCCTTTATCCGCGTGCAGGAAACCAAAAAAGATGAAGCTGTTCTGGCCAGGGTTCTTGTGAAAGGCGGCTACATTCCGTTCGGTGTATTTGCCGAGGCTTACGGTCGCAGTTACGAAGATTTGCGCTCAACGCTTGAAAAGAAGATCGGCGGAGATGATCTTACGCATAGTCTTTCTAAATTCATGGATCATAAGATGCTGATTTCCGCTGAAAAAAAAGCACAGGAGCTTCAGCAGGAATTTATGAGTTATTCAAAACAGATCAGTTTTGGTCCTGAGCCGGTGTTTGCCTTCTTCTGGAGATTTGAAAATCACATGATGATCATCAGGGCGATTCTGGTTGGAAAGCTTAACGGCCTTTCCAACGAAATTATACAAAATCACGTTCTTTCTCTTTAATCACTATGAATTATAAGATTTCCATCGTCGGCACGCGCGAAACGATCATCGGTTTTAAAGCGCTCGGACTTGAACCTGTTTATGTCAGTGAGCCTTCCGAGGCCGTCGAATCGCTTTATAGTCTGAAAAGAGAACGTGTTGAGTTTGAAGGAGGGTCAAGAAATAAATACGCCATAGTGTTTATTATGGAAGACCTGATGTCAGAGATTACGGACGACGATTATAAAAAACTGACCGCTGATCCGCTTCCGGCCATTATTCCGTTGCCGTCCCATCTGGGATCTTCCGGGTACGGCCTGAAGAAACTGAAAACGATTGTGGAAAAGGCGGTTGGAATGGACATTCTTAGTTGATGACAAATGACCAATTAAACTAATTAATCAATAATCTAAATTTACGAATCATGACTCAAGAAGCAAGCCTGCCTGCCGGCAGGCAGGGAACCATTATTAAAGTCTCCGGACCGCTCGTGGTAGCCAGGGGCATGAAGCACGCCAAGATGTACGAGGTGGTGAACGTTTCCGATCAGCGTTTGGTGGGCGAGGTGATTGAGCTCAGCGGTGACGAAGCTTCCATTCAGGTATACGAAGAAACTGCCGGTATAGGCCCCGGAGAGCCTGTGTACCTGACGGGTCAGACCTTGTCGGTGGAACTCGGGCCGGGCCTTTTAGAGGGTATTTATGATGGAATCCAAAGACCGCTGGCATTGATCGAACAGGAAAGTAAGTCCGCTTTCATAGCCCGCGGTATCAGCGTTCCCGGTATCGATCGTGAAAAGAAATGGGACTTCAATCCAGTTGCCAGAATGGGTGACAGCGTTGTGGAAGGGGACATTCTGGGTGAAGTTCAGGAAACCACACTGATCAATCATAAAATTATGGTTCCCGTCGGTATGAGCGGAAAGGTGACCGAAATTCATTCCGGTTCCAAGACTGTGGAAGAAGTGGTGGTGGTGATTGACGGAGACGATGGCCATAAACATAAAATCACCATGCTCCAAAAATGGCCTATCCGAAATCCCCGCAAGGATGCCGGCAAACGCGTGCCGAATATTCCTATGGTAACAGGTACCCGTATTCTTGACTCACTCTTTCCGCTGGCTAAGGGCGGAGCCGGTTGTATTCCCGGACCTTTTGGTGCCGGTAAAACGGTTACTCAGCAAACCATTGCCAAATACTGTGATGCTCAGGTAATCGTTTACGTGGGTTGCGGAGAACGCGGTAACGAGATGACGGACGTACTGATGGAATTTCCTGAACTGAAAGATCCGAATACGGGTGAACCTCTGATGAAACGAACCGTGCTGATCGCCAATACTTCCAATATGCCGGTAGCGGCCCGCGAAGCTTCTGTTTACACAGGTATCACCATTGCCGAGTACTACCGCGATATGGGTTACAGCGTGGCCCTGATGGCCGACTCCACGTCGAGATGGGCCGAGGCCATGCGCGAGATGTCCGGACGCCTGGAGGAAATGCCCGGTGAAGAAGGTTATCCCGCCTACCTGGGTTCCCGTACTGCCGGCTTTTACGAAAGGGCGGGCGCTGTAAAATGTCTGGGTTCCGACGGCCGTGAAGGCAGTCTGACGGTTATCGGCGCCGTATCTCCTCCCGGAGGCGATCTTTCTGAACCGGTGACTCAAAATACGCTTCGTGTAACCAAAGTATTCTGGGGACTGGATGCCACGCTGGCCCGCCGAAGACACTTCCCGGCCATCAACTGGCTCAGCTCTTACACGCTTTACGACGACAACATTGCCGGTTACTGGACTAAGGAAGTAGCTGAAGATTCTGTGAAGGTCCGCATTGATGCTAAAAAGCTTCTGCAAGAAGAGGCCAAGCTGGAAGAAATCGTTCGTCTGGTTGGTATGGACGCGCTCAGCCCCAAAGAAAGGCTGATTCTGGAAACCGCCAAATCGATTCGCGAAGACTTCCTGTTCCAGAACGCTTTTGATGAGGTCGATGCTTATACTTCCCTTAAAAAGCAGTACTGGATGCTCAAGTGTATCATTGCCATGTACCATGCCGGTCTGGAAGTTGTGGATAAGGAAGAATTTGATTTCAACAACCTGAAAAAACTTCCGGTTCTTAAAAAGGTGGTTAAGGTCAAGGACATCGAAGAAGGAAAATGGGATGAGTTCGAAGCCCTTGAAAAAGAGGTGATCAGTTCTATCAAGTCTCTTAAATAATCCGCCACGGCGGACAAGTTTACTAAGTATTTAAACTTTTAAAGTCATGCAGAAAGAATATAAATCCATTACATCAATCGCCGGCCCGCTTTTAGTCGTCGAAGGCGTTGAAGGCGTCAAATATGAGGAGCTGGTAGAGATTCAGATGCCGGGTGAAAAAGAGACGCGTCTGGGCAAAGTACTCGAAGCTTCGGAAGGTAAGGCTCTGGTGCAGATGTTTGAGGACACCCGAGGGTCTGTAACCGAAGGCGCCAAAGCCCGTTTTATTGGCGAATCCATGAAGCTTGGCGTTTCCACCGACATGCTGGGACGCGTTTTCAACGGTTCCGGCAAACCGATTGACGGTCAGCCCGACATAATTCCTGAAAAGCGGCTTGATATCTCCGGCGCGGCGATCAATCCTTACAGTCGTGATTTTCCGAATGACTTTATTCAGACCGGTATTTCAACGATTGACTGTCTGAATACTTTGGTGCGCGGACAAAAGCTTCCCGTCTTTTCCGGTTCAGGTCTTCCTCACAACCGTATTGCCGCCCAGATCGCCCGTCAGGCCAAAGTAAACGACGGCTCCGATTTCGCGGTGGTTTTCGCGGCCATGGGTGTTACTTTTGAAGAGGCTGAATTCTTTAAGGCTGAGTTTGAAAAGACCGGTGCTATTGAAAAGGCGGTTCTGTTCCTGAATACGGCCGATGATCCGGTGGTCGAGCGTATCGCTATCCCACGACTTGCCTTAACAACGGCTGAATATCTGGCTTATGAAAAAGAGATGCATGTGCTGGTGGTACTCACCGACCTGACTAACTACGCAGAGGCCCTCCGTGAGGTTTCTGCGGCCCGTAAAGAGGTTCCCGGACGCCGTGGTTACCCTGGTTACCTGTACACCGATCTGGCCACCATTTACGAAAGAGCCGGCCGCATTAAGGGCCGAAAAGGTTCAGTCACGCAGATCCCTATTCTGACCATGCCGGAAGACGATATCACGCATCCGATTCCTGATCTGACCGGTTATATTACCGAGGGGCAGATCGTAATGAGCCGTGAGCTTTATCGCAAGAACATCTACCCACCGGCAGACGTGCTTCCTTCTCTGTCCCGTTTAAAAGACAAGGGTATCGGAGAAGGGAAGACCCGCGAAGACCACAGTGGTGTTATGAACCAGCTATACGCCTCTTACGCCCGTGGTAAGGATGTTCGTGAGCTGGCTGTGATTCTGGGTGAGGCGGCGCTTGATGAAACCGATCGCGCTTATATGAAGTTCGCTGAGGCCTTTGAAGATCAGTACATCCGTCAGGGGGAACACGAGGACCGCGATATCATCAAATCACTTACCATTGGTTGGGATCTTCTGACCATTCTGCCAAGGGAAGAACTCAAACGTGTTAAGGAAGAGCATATTGCTAAATACATGAAAACTAAATAATGACTAACGACTAAGGACTAAGAAATGGCAATACTCAACGTAAATCCGACGCGAATGGCAATGCTTGGTCTTAAAAGGAAGATCAAGAGCGCCAAACGGGGACACAAACTGCTTAAAGACAAGCAGGACGGCCTGATGCAGAAATTCATGGAGATCATTCGTGAGGCCAAACGTATTCGTGAGGAAGTGGAAGAAAGGCTTGGCGCGGCTTTTAAAAACTTTATTCGCGCCGGTTCGATTATGGAAGAAGAATTTTTGGAGGGCGCCTTATTATTCAGTACGGCTAAAACGGAACTTAGTGTGAAGACCAAGAACGTGATGTCTGTTCGCATTCCTCAGTTTAAGCTGAAGCAGTCCGGGGAGGCGATCAACTACGGGTATTTGCAGACTAGTGGCGAACTGGATATTGCTCTGCAATCATTCCAAGATGTGTTTCCGCTTTTGATTGAACTGGCGGAGATCGAAAAAAGTGCTGAAGCCTTAGCCGATGAACTTGAAAAGACGAGAAGGCGTGTAAACGCGCTTGAATACCGCATGATTCCCGATTTGCAAGATACCATCAAATTCATCTCCATGAAGCTTGGCGAAATGGAACGTGGCGCGGTGATCAACACCATGATCGTTAAGGCGAAAATTGAAGCTCAGATGGCCTAAAAAGGTAATAATTCCTGAGCCAATATTATCTACCTGAGCTTTTTGAAGTAAATAAATGTAATAGCGGAGATTACAATCAGAATGCCTATAAGTGTCGCTTCCCGGGATTCGATCAGCTCTTCAATAATTGGATCCTTATCTTCCACACTGAAATCATCAAAATTCTCCATTAGCGAGGAGTAAAACAATTTTTCCTTTGGGACTCCCTGATTTCCTTTCGCCTCCTCTTTTTTTCTGCATGCCTCATCTACACCACCATCGGGAAGCTCACAAACAAACCAGCCTTTAGCTTCGTATGTTTTATTGACTTCGCCATACTCCCTTTTTTCCTTCATTTCTTCCGAAAGAGCCCCTTTTATTCTAACCCATTTGTTGTTCTCTTCCCTGTTTCCTGTGGATTCCTGATAGTCTGCCCCCTGCCGCTTTGCTAAATCGCTAACGCCTAGGGCGTCGTCGGTAAAATGCATAAAATCACCCTTGCCTCCGTCGAAGGTGTAATAGCTGTTGTCGTGAACATAAATATTAAATGAATTATCTCCACCGAGAGGACCTGAATTACAGGTAATGAATTTATTATTATAGAATTCAGAATCTCCCACGTTGAATTCTGTGGATATAGCGGTACCGTATGTAAAGCATCCTGTTCGTATGATATTGTTATACACCTCGATATTCCTGCCATTTACCAGCCATATGCCCTGTTCCATGTTGTCTAAAAGAATATTATTGTAGATCCTTACGTTACCGGAAGTACCGGTCCAGTCTGCCTGAGGGTGAGGCTTAGTTCTGTCTGCCGGCGCTGTAAAAGAGGGGGTATATATATGCCCGGTTACTGAAATGCCGTCAGAAGTGGATCTTATGACCGTATTGTCATGTATATCCACGTTGTCCGATCTTTTTATCCATATCCCTATTGACCTGTCTCCGGGGACCCAGAATATTTCGGGATTACCGTTATCTGCAAGATAGTTAAATGCGAATTCCGAATCAGAGCACCTTTCACACCAAAGGGGGGAGTAGTGCTGTGTATTTTGGATATCATTATTTAATGCTTTGAGCCCCGGTGTGCTATAGGCAATAAAACCTCTGAAATTGTTGTCTAATTTATTGTTTTCAAAAATAATATCTGAAGAGTCACCTATAATAGTTGCGTATCCTTTTTGATAATGGTCGGTATTTTTTTGGAATGTTTTATCGGTGCCGCAGTCATGTAAGTAGTTATTTCTGATTATTACATTTTCAGAATCAATTATTTTAATGCAATCCCCATAAGGATTAGATATTTCATATCCTTCAATTACGTATGGTTCGTCTTCTGTCGCATGGACATTTTCCACCAAAATCGGTTTATGCTGTTCATATGCAAATGCCGTATTTGTAAGGAAAAATAGTAATAAGATTAGAAATATATATTTTTTTATGGGTATCTTCATAGTTCTGAAAGATCAATTTGTTTTTGGCATATGAATCAAACTTCCTCCAAAACCTGCGATCCAGATTAAAATTGAATAAAAGGAAAGGCGTTCCATGCCTCCGATTCCGATTCCTAAAGTCAGGTCAGCCAACAGTAATCCCATGGCGGTCAAAGAAAATATTCCGAGCAAAACCGATAATTTGCCAAACCATTTTAATATTAATTTAACAGACACGATCATCATCATGCTGCCGGAAATCAATCCGATCAAAGCAAAGATCAAATGCGCCAGGGGCAGATCAGCAGGAAAGATACCGACCCCGACAAACCCTAATCCGGTCAGGAAGGCGAATAAAACAAATAGCATATCAGATTTCCTAAGCCGATAAGCGGCTAGTACAATCAACAATCCAAACAAAAAAATCGAAACATTAAAAAGCCAGGGCGCGGGAGAATTGGCCATGCCAAGATCGCTGATGTAGTTGTTGGCAATGCTGTAATTAGGGTACAAAGCCGCAACGATGACCATACACATCATCAGCTGAGCTGAGCCGAAAAACAACAATGTTCCTAAAATCGGTTGTGTTAATTTTTTCAACATAAAATAAATTATTAAATTAATATTTGTCTGACAATGATGCCGGCACTTCTTTGGTTTGGCAGTGTACTGCACCGCCGCCGTAGTTGAGTTCATTTACACTTACGACAGTGCGACTCGGTATAGCTTCACGGTAAACCTGCAAGGCCGCTTCATCTTCGGCCGCCCCATAAACCGGTACAATAACTTTTTTGTTTAAAGTCAGACTGTTCAGATAAGTCCATTCCTGAATTTCATGAATCATAGTCGGCAATTGTATTCTGATGATTTCGTATTTGGCGCCGTTAACCGAATCCGTGCCCGCTAAAGTTGCGGCCATATTTTCCAGGCTTTTATACCATGGATGATTTGCCGGTACCTGAGCCACCATTATTGTGTCCGCATCGACAAA
Organism: Patescibacteria group bacterium; assembly: GCA_018825145.1. Lineage (GTDB taxonomy): Bacteria > Patescibacteriota > Gracilibacteria > UM-FILTER-43-11 > UM-FILTER-43-11 > JAFGTE01. The sequence continues at coordinate 10,943 of JAHJFD010000040.1, read as the reverse complement.
CTTGGCCACCATATCAATATGGCCACAAGCTTCTCCGGGAACGATGGGGAAAGTTATCAGCCGGTTGGCGCCAAGATAATCTTTGGCGATCTGCTCCAGGTCGCTTTTGTTGATCTCGGGATTATTATCAAACACGGAGTCCATCATCAATATCGTCCCTTTGCCATCGGTGATGATATTTCCGCCTTCAATCACGATCGGCAGGCGATGGACCGGCACATTCAGATAAGCCCCAAGCACCGCTCCCGCTCCGGCATCATGAAGTACGGACCTAAGGCCAAGCGGCTGATACGGATTCCAAATCAGCGCGTGACCGGAATCTGTTCCCGTGGCAACGGTGATCGGCACAAAATCCCGCGTCCAGATATCGTTAGTTGGCACATGGAAAAATTTCACGTTAGAAAGGCCTATTTGATTCTGAGCCAAATACAGTTCAACCGCTTTTTGCCAATATTCATTCGGAACCAAAATCCAGGCTTCTGCCTCAGAAACGATTTCTGCAACCAAATTCAGGTGGACAGTCCAGTCATCTTTAAGGTGATATACAGGCCATGACACAAAAACTGCCCCGATTGGTTCGTACTCACCGGGGTAGCGGACCGGGGTGTCCGGCGGGGTTAACGGGTAATATTCGGCTGAAGGACTTACAGGTGTGAACGCGTGAACATCGGTGTTGATACTCTGTAATTTCCGCAATGCCTCGGCCTTATCAAGGTTCAGAGCTTCAAGCAGTCCGGAACCGGCCATAAACTCAAGCATGGATTCGTCAGAATCGATTTCTTTATAAGCCGCCTGCCATTGCGGTGCAAACATTTTCTGAAGTTCAGCCTGCACTTTTTCCACGCTTTTTTCCGAAACATTCCATACTCCCGGCACAACCAATCCCATCAGTTCCCGAATATCATCCTTTGTGAGGGAATGATAGGGGAGAGGTAATGGTGCCATTTTAACTATCTGTAAAAACAGATCTTCCGGTTCTTGCTGATTCTTAAGAGGGGTCGTTAATTTAGTCACCAAAAGCACAGCAACCACCCCAAGGCAAAAAGCAATAAATGACTTTTTGTTGATTTTTGATTTTTTCATACGAAACTGAATCAGATTATTTTTAACTCAGTATACTGGGTGTGTGTTTTGTATGTCAAAAAACCGATAAAATGATAATTGTAAAAATTTGACAGTAATGAAACTTATGTCAATTGATTTTTGGCTAAAGAATTTATTTTTGAGACAATTTTGAGTAAAATATTATAAAATAAATAACCTTAAACCAAATACATCATGAAAATGCTACGTTGCCTGGTTGCAAAAGTCGCTGCTTTAGCGCTTTTGACAACTGCATTTTTACCTTATTTAAATTTGAATGTTACTCCGGCTTATGCGGTGGATACAATATCTGCCGCGGTTTACCAGGACCTGAATGTCGATGGTCAGGTGGATAACATCCGGGTCACTTTTGATGAAAATGTGACGGATTGTACATATGAAGCCGGGGACTGGAACGTGAATGCCGGTGGTACGATCGCAGTTAGCGCGGTTACCGGCCTTACCTGCACCGGTACCGATGCAATCCTGGATATCGGCGTAACTGCGGATGCCGGTAAGACCGGCGGCGTCACACCGCCAACCATTACGTACACGGCGGCCGCCGGTACAGCCGATAGTCTGGTGCTGGCAGGTGGCGCGGCCACCGATAAGGTGATTGTTCCGGCGGACGGAACGGCTCCTGTGCCGACCGATGCCAATATTATAGTTACCAAAACTGAAAATGCCGGCGATCCGGCAGAAGTCAATCCGGGTGATGTTATAAACGTGGTATGGAACGCGGGTCTGGATGGCGCGCCGGATACGGTTTCCGTTAAAGCTGATTTCGCGGATTTCGGCGCTATGGATCCGATGTTTATGGAAAATGACGGTGCCGGCGGTAATTGTGATGACACTGATGCCGGTGATGGCATATGGTGTGCCAGGTTTATAGTCGGGGTCGGTTCGATTAATGACGGCGACAATGACGTAACTTTAACGCTGGCAACGGATGCGGATTCCAACGTAGGTGCGGATGTCACGGACGGCACTCAGTTTACGGTAAATAACACCGGCGGCGGCAATCCGCATTGCACCAATGGTATTCAGGACGCAGATGAAGCTGGTGTAGACTGCGGCGGGAACGATTGTGTGCTTTGCGGCGGCGGTGGCGGCCATTGCACGAATGCCTTTAAAGATGAAGATGAAGCCGGTGTGGACTGCGGCGGAAATGACTGTAATGTTTGTCCTACCTGTGCCAATTATGGCTTTGACATGATGTGTAATATCGATAATAACTGCAGCTGGAACTACGCATTTAATTTTTGTGAATTTTCCCATTGTACCAGCGGTGTACAGGATGGTAATGAAACCGGGGTGGATTGCGGTGGAAGCTGCGGCCCGTGCGGCGGCGTAGTTGGCGATGGTGAAGGTATGGCCATGCTCCGGGTGGATTTTATGGCTGGTATGGATAAGATGCCGGTCAGCAGTTTTCATGATTTTGAAATCGAATTAACAGTGGGCGGTTCCGGTATTGCGGCGGATGGCGCCAATATTCAGGTGGTCATACCGACCGGTTTTACCGCGCCGCAAGTAAGCAGTGCAACGTCAGCCGGGTATGTTGAGGTAACAGACAGTGATCCTGACGCGGAACTTTCCGCGGCGATTGATGGTCAGAATATTAATATTACCGTGGCTTCAGGTGCTTTAAACGCAAACAGCATGGTCTGGATCGGTTACGGAAGCACGGAAGCTAATCCTGGCGGCGCGGCCCAGGTTTCCGGTACATCCGGTAACCATAATTTTACGGTAAAAACCCGTTCCGAATCTGCCGGCACACTTACTCCGATTACCAGTGTGCTTTCTGTGGAAACCATGTCTCCGGTAAAAATCAGTGAGGTTTCTCCGGATGCCGGCTCTGCCACAGCGGAATTTGTTGAACTTTATAATGATAATGATTCCACAGCGGATATCAGCAACTGGCAGCTGCAATACAGCGCCGGCGGTTCCGTCAGCTGGACTACGATTGCCGTAGTGCCTGTTTCCACCACGATTCCGGCTTTTGGTTATTACTTATTTTCCACGTCGGCTTTTGATACGGCTTCCGCGGTGGACGGTGACAAGAATTTTCCAGCCGGCCTTGATCTGAATTCCGGCCATGTGCGGATTTATGACGGAACAAATGGAGTGGATAAACTTGGCTGGGGCACAGCGGTCAGTCCGGAAGGCATGGCCGCCAATGTACCTGTAAGCGGTCAGAGTTTTGAACGCAAAGCCTTTGGTATGTCTACTGCCGTTGATATGGGTACCGGCGGTTGTGATGAAAATATGGGTAACGGATTTGACAGCCAGAACAATGCGGTTGACTTTATCATACGTGGTACACCCGGTCCGCAGAATAGTTTTTCGCCGCCAGAACAGACGGATTTTGGTGCTTACCAGGGTGATGCCGGCGGCGGACCCATGATTATGCATATGCCGATGAACTTCGCGCCGTCCGGTTCACCTTTAATGGTTCCGGCGCAGATGGGTGATCCTCAGACACCGATTGACCAGCTTGGCACTGAACTCCATTACATGACTTGTGACGGTAACAGCGCCGATAACACAGTCACCCAATACGCCACGGCTTTTGGCGTTCATCAGGGTAACGGCTTCTTCCAGTTTACAATCCAGCAGGCCACAGTCGACGCTTCAGCAGGCAGCGGCCTTTGTTATTACTTAAAGGTAGTAGGTTCCGGCGGCAGCGGCTTTATGTCCACCAGCCCGCAAATTGATATGTCCGGTGTCGGCGATGGTAAGCCTTATGCCACTACAGCCGCCAAAGAAGCGGATGTTGCTAAACATCCTTTTGCAATAACCATTGAAGACAGTTCCGGCTGGACCACTTACAGTATCAGCGGAACGATTACTGATGAATCACAGAATGGTATTAGCGGTGCTGCGGTTATGCTTGAAGGGACTTCCTACAGTACTGTCACTGCCGGTGACGGCACTTACACGTTAGCCAATGTCCATGAGGGGATCTACAACATGATCATAATGAAAAACGGTTATTACGATGAGTGGATTCCGGATATCAATTTGAATAGTAATAAAACCGGCAAAGACCGTACCCTTTATGCCGGTGTCGGCGGCGGTATGACCGGCGACAGTGAAAAACCGTTTGTCATATTCACAGGTCCGCCTGACGGCATGTTCGGTGCTCCTCCGGGAATGGATGATTTTTATGTCTTTACCGGTTTCTCGAAAAACATAGATTCAACTACATTTGTGGCGTCAAAGGTTATTTTGAGCACCGATGGCACGAATCCGATCGCGGGCTATAGCGTGGCTTATAATCCGACCCGCACCGCACAGATGCCGCCTGCGGATATGGATCCTTACCTTGGTGTGATTTATCCGCCTGCCGGTGGTTTTGCCGCCAATACCACTTATTATGTCATTTTAAAGAGCACTGTTCGTGACACATCCGGTAACGCTCTGCAGGGTAATACATCCAATGGTGATTATGTATTCTCATTTACAACCGGCGGCGACTATGCCAGTCAGCAGAACTGGGATGATTTCGGCAGCGGTGCTATGATGCCTCCGTTTGTGATGGGCACAATGCCATTCGATGGCGCGATGAACGTGGTACCGAATGCCAAAATCAATATTGAATTTTCAGATCCGATGGATTCGACCAGTGTGAGTGCGACAACGCTTAAATTGTATAAGATTACTGTTTCCAATAATGTGGAAACAAAAACTCCTGTTTCTGTTAACGTAAGTCTTGATACCAGTAACAAAATTGCCACTTTAACTCCGGGCAGCAGTCTTAGCACCGGTAAATACCGTGTTGTTGTCACCGGTGCCTTAAAGAGCGCGACCGGTATCTGGATGGGTGATCCCGGACAAAGTCAGAATACCTCCAGTTATGAATTTTACTGGTCTTCTTTTGAAGTCGGTGCTAATGCTGTTGCTGACAGTACTGCTCCGACTATTAAGGGAACCTGGCCGGTTAATGGCGATACCGGCATACCGGTAAATCCGGGCTCATTACATATCCAATTCAGTGAGGGGATGAGCCCGTCATCAATTAACTCGAATTCAATTACACTCAAAAGAGGGTCAACTCAGATCGCCAGTGAAGTTGATTATGATCCGATGTCCAAATCGGCAACTTTAACACCACTTTCAATTCTTGCGACCGATACTAATTACACTTTAACCATTACCACTAGTGTAACTGATAGTGTGGGCAATGCTATTGCCAGTAATTATGTCGTTACTTTTACCACCAATAGTAACGGCGACAGTCAGGCTCCTTCCATTATGTTCGCCAATGGCGATGATTATGGTATCGCGATTACTTTTGATGAGCCGATGAATGCCGCTAAAGTGACTGATACTGATAAGTGGGCTACATCTGTACTTAATAAAACTAATTACATAATCAAGTGGGGTGATCCGGGAACAGTACAAGGTTCCGGTACGACTCTTAATTTAGCCAATGCCCAACTGGAATACGATTCAATGGGCAACACTGTTATTATTGAAAACCTTGGTCTTACACCGGCACAAATTGTCGGTAAGGATTATTATATTAATATGACTCCTGCTGATGTCAGCGGAACCGGAGCCGCAGACCTTTCCGAGAATGCTATATCCGGCGGTACAACTTTCCAGATGCCGATCTGGAACAGTTCCGATACTAACGGTATGCTCGGGCCGAATACCGGTGGCGGCGGCATGGGGCCGAATATGGGCGATATGGGTATGATGATGGCCGGCGCTTTCCCGATGAACGCTATGGCTGGCCAGACGACCAGGTATTTTGTGGATATTCCTACTTTCAGCCAAATCGGTGACGGCTACCAGGTGCTGATTACTTTCCCGTCCGGTTTTGATGTCAGCGGAGCCAAAAAAGACGAATGGTCGCCGGTGAATAACGATATGAACGAGTGGAATGACGGTATTATCGCCTTCGGTTCCGCGGTGGAGACAAGCGGCGGCGCCAATAACGATGGCGTGACTGTAAACGCATCAACCCGCACAATTACCATTACTTTGGCCGTAACCGGCACGCCTCCCGCCAATGATTACATACACTTTGATATCGATGGCATTACAAACTCTTCCATTCCGCGTGATTTTGATACCTCAGGGTATAATGTGGATATCAAAATCAAAGATGCCAATGGCACGTTAAAGGAAACAATCGGTACTATGCCGTTCTTTATCAATGAAGGCGGCAACGCGACTTTGAGCGGTAATATTTTAGGTGTGCAGGATGCCGATGTGGATGGCACAAATGATGAAGTTACTGTTTTCCTTGGTTCGCCAATGACCGGACCGATGTCGTCATCCGTTATGTTACTTGGGGACGGTACAGGTTCCTATTCCTTTACAAGTTTGCCGCCAGGCCAATACCATATCTTTACCGATCCGGTAATTACTCTGGAGGGCCATGATTATTCCGGTATGCCGATGCCGGAACCGATCTTTATTTCGGGAGGCGCGAATACCCGTGATATTACTCTGGCAAAAGAAGGCGCCGGTGCCGGTAAGGCTACGATCACAGTTAATATTACCGGTGAATTCGGTACCGATGATATTGACATATTTGCCGGTTCACCAAATGGCTTCAAGGTTAAAACCATTGAAGACGCCGGCAGTAATCCGTCAGCTACTTTGTATCTGCCGGATGGCGACTGGATGGTCGGTATGGGTCCCGCTATGCCGAAGGGTCCGATGGCCGGTCCTCCTCCGATGCCGGACTGGATGCCTCCGCAAAATGTGAATGTTATGATAGGCGGCAACGGCACTGTGATTAAAGAAAATGGAGTTGTCGGTGATGGCACCATACCTCTTACCGTTGCCAGTGCCAATATGCAGATTATCGGTTATGTAAAAGACGGCAGCGGAAACCCGATTGCAGACGCGGAAGCTTTTGCTTACCAGCCAGGCGGCATGGGGGGAATGGGGGCTCACACGAAAACCGGTACTAACGGCAAGTTCACCCTTAAAGTAGCTCAGGCCGGAACTTATTCCGTTGGTGTGTTTAAGCCGGGTCTGCCGAATACTCCGGATCGTACCGTTATTGTAAAAACTAACGGGGCCATGACAGGCGGAGACGCGGACGGCAATGATACGGCTGATGTTAAGGTTGATAATGTACTTGTTACAGCCGCCAACCAGTTAATTTTCAAACTAAAGAAATCCGATTACACGATATCCGGTAAGGTTACAAATGGTACCAATCCGGTATCTTATGCTCCGGTATGGGCCTATCAGACTGATGGTATGGGTCATGTTGATACCATGAGCGACTCATCCGGTAATTATATTTTATATGTGGCCAACGGAACCTGGGTGGTTCAGGCGAATATACCGGGTCGAGGCGATACGGAATCACAGATGGTTGTAATTAATGGCGCCTCCCAGACACAGAACTTATCACCTGATTCAACAGTTACCTATTACGATATTTCCGGTATCGTAACGATTAACGGTGCTACCCAGACTTATAGACCGATCCGTGCCGTCAAGTACGATGCCAGCGGCAATTTCATGGGCCAGCAGTATAGCGGCCAGACCGACGGCAGCGGTAATTATTCCATTTCCGTGCCTCCCGGAAATTACCGGGTGGATATCTGGACGTCGGAATATGGTGAAGTCGGTTTATCAACTGACGAAATTGCGAACAGTCCGGCTAATGTGATTGTTACGAATGCTAACCGTACCGGCCGCAATATTATAATTGCCGCTGATGATCTTAAAACGGTTACACTCCACTTTATAAACGCGCAGGCCAATCAGCAGGGCTTTGTCCATATCGAAGGTGTGGCTTTCCCGAATGGTCCAAGTAATCCTCCGGAACCGACCGGCTTCCATCGCTCCAAAAATATTGCCGATTTATCTGTTGATGAATCTGTACAGCTGGCCGCCGGTGATTACGCGTTCTTCCTGGATGTACCGGGTATGGGCGGGTTTATTCCGGTTGACAGTGATCAGCCGAACGGACGCCATGCCACGAAACAGGTAATTGTGGTTTCCGCAAACCGTCAGGTTGACTTCAGTCTGCCGGACCCAAATACAGAAGTATTTACAGTTACCGGTAATGTAAGTGATGGCACGAATAATTTAGAAGGCGCGTGGGTATGGATGCATAACCATACCACTGGTAATCATCGTGGCGTACAGACTGATGCCAGCGGTAATTATTCTCTTAATGTAAGGGCCGGCGAGTTTACCATGGGTGTTGAAATGCCGGGTTACGCGCCGCCACAGCCCGCTGATTTAACCGTTGATGCCGATATTAATAATCGGGATTTTGTGCTGGCCGTTCCGGACGCGTTTATCAATGGCCGTATTTATGAAGACTTAAACACAAACGGCAGTTATGACGTGGGTGAGGCAATCAGTAACGGCTGGGTATGGGCCGAAGGCATAGGTACAAAGCAGTTCATGGGCGCTCCGACCGATCTGGACGGCCTGTTCTCTATTCCGGTCGCCAACGGCACTTATAAGGTGTTTGGTGTCGGTGACGGCTACCAGGATACTCAGTACAACGGAAACGTCACGGTGAACGGTTCCGATGTTTCCGGTATTAATATCGCCCTGACCGCGATTGCCAACTGGGATCCGAACATGAAATCCATGCCGATTACGCCTGCTTCCGGCGGAACTGTGGATGACAGCGGTTCGGATGGTTCCGGTGTTAAATTAACCATTCCGCCAAACGCGCTGGGTAGTGATACTTCCAGTGGTACGGTAAACACGAAAGAAGTAACCAATGTGACAAGAACCGGTTCCGCTGATCCGTTCGGCGCGAAAGGTGTTCAGATTACGGCATCCGATAATTCCGGCCAGGCGATTACCAATCTGGATAATAATGTTGAAGTGGAAATGGTCTACTACAAAGCTGATGTTGAGGCCGTAGGTATTACGGATTACAACAAACTGAAGTATCTGACCCTTTCTTACTGGGATGCAAGTCTGAATGACTGGGTATCGCTTTCCACAACCAAAACCGCTTATACCAAAGCCGATGCCCAGGCCACTGACTGGACCATGCAAACTGATTACGCGGCGTTTGTGACAGCGTTAGTTGCTGATACCGATACTTACTACGATTATAAGATTGTGCTAAAAAGTACCACAGACCACTTTACGGTCTTCGGCGCGACCACTCCAACCGATGCGGTGGCACCAGGTGCGCCGCAGACTCTTTCTCAGACATCCGGTACAGGTACGGCGGTAGCGCTGGACTGGGCGGATAACGCGGAAGCGGATTTAATGGAATATGAGGTTTACCGTTCCACTTCCGCCGGCGTGACAGCCATCAACGCGAATCAGGTCAATACGTCGCAGGTCGCCACTTCCACTTATACCGACAGCACAACAACTGCCTGGACTGTGTATTACTATACGGTTACTGCCACGGATGACAGTGGTAATGAATCCGCTACGGCAACAGAGATTCAGGTTTGTTCCACCAGCACAGTCAGTAATGGCACGGTGGCTGCGAGTTGTGCCATTACCTGTAACAGCGGTTACACGCAAAGCGGTAATAGCTGTGTTGCTTCCGGCGGAGGCGGAGGAGGAGGCGGTGGAGGAGGAGGCGGTGGAGGCAGCAGTTCCACGACAACCATTGCCAGTGATTCCAATACTTCTACCAGCCTGCTTTCTTCCACTGTGAGCTCATCGGTTACCACTGCCACGACAATCAGCCGCCCGATTGAGGTGCAGGCAACCCTGCTTACGGAAGCGGGAGGGGGAGGGGGTGGTGGCAAAACCGCCCAGCTGACCGCTTCGGGGGGCAGTATCACCCTTAAGCCGAACGCTGATTCCACGATTTCTGTGGTTATCCCCGCCAGTACCACGGTCAGCGGTACCGATGAATGGGACGGCAGAATTGATCCGCCGCTGGTTAAAGAAACAACCATGATTGGCGTGTTGGGCGAAACAATTTCGGACAGCAGCAGCAGGCTTATGCGCGATAATGTGGTAGGTATTATCGAAGTCGGATCTGACACGTCGACGTTAATTTTTGATAACAGTGTCGAGATAGAAGTGCCTCTGACGGACGTAGCGGATGGCACACAGCTAAGGGTTTACTATTCGGAAGACGGCAATACCTGGGCATTGTTTAATGAAGGTGCGGCTTACACGGTGCAGGACGGCAAAGTAACTTTGAGCACCACGCATTTCAGTTACTATGCCTTTGAAGAAATAAACGGCGGCGCCACTGCCGGGGAAGAAACCGGTACGGAAGCTGATGTTGAGACCGGATTTGATGACATCAAAGGTCACTGGGCCGAAAGCTTTATCAAGCACATCTTTGCGTTAAAGATCGTGAGCGGTAAGTCTTCCACTAAGTTTGCGCCGAATGACAATATCACCCGCGCGGAGCTGACCAAGATCGCGGTCAACGCGTTTGGACTAAACGTGCCTACTGTATCGTCTTCCAGCTTCATTGATGTAGACCCTAACGCATGGTATTCCGGTTACGTTGAAGCGGCCGCCAATGCCGGCTGGGTTCAGGGGTATTCAATGGAAGAGGGCAATGCCTTTTCACCAAATTATCCCATCAATCGCGCCGAGGCCCTGAAGATTTTGCTTAAAGCCGCGGGTCTGCAATACGATGAGGAAGTGGCTGAAGATGTGTTCCCGGATGTGGAAAAGACTGCCTGGTTCGCGCCTTATGTGTCTTACTCCAAAAAAATGAGCATTGTCGGTGGCTACGGTGACGGCACTTTCCGTCCCGGCGCCAATATAACCCGGGCGGAAGTGGCCAAAGTTGCGAAGCTGATCCTTGATCTTGTGAATGCGGAAGAATAGGGGATAACAGCGACATAATAAAAAGGGCGTCAGTCCGGTGAAGCTTCGGCTAAGTCAGACTGGCGCCTTTGAATTAGGTTTCGATATAGTTAGTT
>JAHJFD010000039.1 GCA_018825145.1 Patescibacteria group bacterium | reverse complement strand
ACATTCAGACTGAGCAGAGCGGCGAATTCGCTGTTCCACCGGCTGAAACCTTCTTTGTTGTATATATTGTGCGCTTTGATAAAGTCGTAGAGTCTGTCCGGGTCGAGCTTCTCGATGGCTTCTCTGACACTTTTTATGTACCATTCCTGACATTCTTTGGTGCCGAAGATTTCTTTCTGGGTGCGGATTCTCAGTGTTTCCTTAGCACCCGGAGTCACAGGGCGTGGCAGTTCACCAAGAGATTTTGTTGTTTCGACACTCGCTGTGAGCTCCACTTTATCCCGATCCGCCGCCTTAACCCATTCCGGCGTCTCTTCGGTTTGCCCACGTTTGTCTATCCAGTCCGTTATGTCGCCGGGGCCGGTCATCTGCGTGACCCGTGTGGGGCGGTCGTCTGTTTTATACAGTCTTTTGCTTGCCCCGTTTTTCCTATAATTGTGGTCAAAACAGGATAATTTCATATCATTGTTTTTATTTTTTTATCCTCATCTGAATAATCTGTTAATTATAGCATTTTTTACCCCGAATTGCAAATTGTATTGGTGGCCTCGGCTGGCTATAATCCTTATAGTTGTTTTCTAGCCATAAAGGAATGATTGAACGTGATAATCAAATCACCAGCACGAAGGGTCAGATGGCCGATAATAAGCTTGATCTGGCGCTTAGGCCAAAGACATTCGGCGAGTACATCGGTCAGGCCGATGCCAAGATGAATCTTGGGGTATCCATGAAGGCGGCTAAAAAACGGAAAGAACCGCTTGAGCACGTGCTTTTTTACGGCCCGCCGGGCCTTGGGAAGACCACTCTGGCCAATATTCTGGCCGGCGAAATGGGCGTGAGCATCAAGACTACCTCGGGGCCGGCAATCGAAAAACAGGGGGATCTGGCTTCCATTCTGACAAATTTAAAGGAGAATGATATTCTTTTTATTGATGAAATTCACCGGCTTAAGACCCAGATTGAAGAGATTTTATACAGCGCCATGGAGGATTACGCGCTGGACATCATCATCGGCAAAGGGCCGGCGGCCCGCAGTATGCGCCTGGACCTGCCAAGGTTTACGCTGATCGGCGCCACCACCAGAATCGGATCGCTGTCGGCTCCCCTGCGGGACCGTTTCGGGCATATTTTTAAACTGGATTTTTACTCCGACGAAGAAATTCAGCAGATTTTAAGGCGGTCTGCGGGGCTTTTAGGGATTAAAATCGACGATCAGGCGCTGGCGGAAATCGCTAAATCAAGCCGAAAAACTCCCCGCATTGCCAACCGTCTGCTCAAAAGGGTCCGCGATTTTGCCACGGTGGAAGACATCAGTCCGGTCAGCCTGAAATTTACTCAAAAATGCCTGGGAACTATGGGGGTCGATATGCTGGGCCTCGATAAGACCGACCGCCAGATCCTGATGACCATTATCGAAAAGTTTCAGGGCGGGCCGGTGGGCGTCAACGCCATCGCCGCCGCCACCAGCGAGGAAACCGAGACGATCGAAGATTTATATGAACCTTACCTGCTCCAGATCGGCTTTCTGGACCGCACGCGGCAGGGCCGGGTGGTAACCGAAAACGCGTATCTGCATCTGGATATCCGGATGCCCACACCTAACGGCGGGCAGGCCAAGAATAAAAACGTAGAACAAAAAAATTTGTTTTAGTTGCCATAAATGAATCATTTAGACGAAATCAGGGCCAGAATCAACATCGAGGATCTGGTGGGCGGCTACGTTCAGCTCAAAAAGGCCGGCCGAAACTTAAAGGGTCTCTGCCCTTTTCATAACGATACTCGGCCCAGCTTTATGGTCAGCCCCGAAAAGGGCATCGGTTACTGCTTTGCCTGCAACACGGGCGGCGATATTTTTAAGTTTATTCAGCTGGTCGAGAAGGTGGATTTTCCGGGAGCGGTTAGGATTTTAGCTGACAGGGCGGGAGTGCGGCTGCCCGAATTCAAGCCCGAAGTCCACAACGAAAAACTTCGGATTCTTAAGGCGAATGAGGCGGCCACGGACTTTTTTGCCGACCACCTTAAAAATTCCAAAAAAGGCATGGCGTATTTTACGGGGCGGGGGCTGACTGAAGCCACTATTAAGGAATTTAAGCTGGGCCTCGCGCCGGATTCTTATACCGCTCTTAGCGACCATCTTCAGAAAGCGGATTTTGATGAGAAGTTACTTCTGGACGCTGGGCTGATCAGCCAGCGGACAATTGCGGACAAAAACACTTACGACCGCTTCCGGAACCGTTATACGTTCCCCATTCACGACCAGCAGGGAAATGCGGTCGGTTTTGGCGGGCGGATCATCGGCAGCGGGGAACCGAAATACCTGAATTCCCCCGACACGCCTGTTTACAATAAAAGCTTTGTGCTCTACGGCCTTCCGCTGGCTAAAGACGCCATCAAAAAGGAAGATCTGGCGATTTTTGTGGAGGGGTATATGGACGTGATCGCCGCCCATCAGGCGGGCACGAAAAACGTGGTGGCTACTTCGGGAACCGCTCTGACGGCGCCCCAGCTGAAGCTGATCAAGCGCTACACCAGGAATATCGCGTTTGCCTTTGACGCGGACAGCGCGGGCGCGGAAGCCACCAAACGGGCCATCGAACTGGCGCAGGAGGCAGAACTGAATATCCGCATCATTCAGATTCCCGAGGGTAAGGACCCCGACGAATGTATTCAGAAGAATCCGGAAGCCTGGAAGGAGGCCGTTAAAAAAGCTGTCAAAGTCATGGATTTTTATTTCGCTCACGCTTTCTTACTCTACGACTCCAAAGATCTGGAGGGTAAGAAGGCAATTCTTAATATGCTTCTTCCGCTTATCAAACAGACTTCAACCAGCATGGAGCAAAATGAACACCTGAAGCGGCTGGCCTACGAGCTAAAAACGGATGCGAAGTATTTGTGGGAAGACCTGAAAAAATTCAAGATTCAGGATTTTAGATTTAAGAATTCCCCCCGTGAACCGGCGGAGGGGGCGGCGCCGAAGAAGGAGGTTTTCAGCCGCGAGGAATTTCTGCTGGGCTTTATTTTAGAACAGCCGGAACTTTATGAAATCGTGCAGGCGAATCTGATTGATATCGCGGGATTTGACCCGGCCACGGAAAAAATTTACAAGACAATAAAAAGAGTGTACAATTCGCGAAGCGTAATTGACATCGCAGAACTTAGGGCGGAGCTTTCTGATCAGGAATGTGAAAGATTAAATATTCTGCCTCTGCTTATCGAAGAATATTATCCGGACTTTTCTCAGGAAGCAGCCAAAAAAGAGGTCATGACCCTTATCCGGCAAATCAACAGAAAGAACGTCCATGCCTCCCAGAAAGAATTTGAATTTAAGATCCGGGCGGCTCAGGATCCCGGCGAACGGACTTTGCTTCTCAATCAATATTCCCAGATTCTCAAACTAACAAGTAAGATTTAATCATCTATGGCCAAAAAGGTTCAAAAGAAGTTTATTGCCCAGCCGGATGACGAAACCCTGGCCAAGTATCCCAAGACAATCAAAAGTCTGCTTCAGAAAGGGCGGGAACAGCGTTTTATCACCCACAAAGAGCTTCTTAAAGCCATCCCGGAGATCGAAAACAACGTGATCATGCTCGATGAGATCTACACGCTTTTTATGGATCTGGGTATCGAAGTGATCGACGTTAAAAGTGAAGTCATCTGGGGGGCCGCCGGAAAGAAGAATAAATCCAGTTTCGATATGGGAGATGACGAATGGATTGAACTGGATGACGAATTTCCGGGTGAAGAAGATGATGCTGATTCCGATAAGGAAGAAAAAGAAGAAGAGGATAAAGAGGATGAGAATGAGCAGGCCGCCAAAAAACGCGCCAACTTAAAGGAAATCGCCAATGATTCGGTCCGCATGTACCTGAGCGAAATCGGCCGCGTCGACCTGCTTTCCGCCGACGAGGAAATCAAACTGGCCAAGGCCATCGCCAAGGGCGATCCGGTGGCCAAACAAAAGCTGGCCGAGGCCAATCTGAGGTTAGTGGTTTCTATCGCCAAAAAGTATATCGGCCGAGGTCTTTCCTTTCTCGACCTGATTCAGGAGGGTAATATCGGCCTTTTCAGGGCAGTGGAAAAGTTCGACCCCAAGCGCGGTTTCAAGTTTTCGACTTACGCCACCTGGTGGATACGTCAGGCCATCACCCGCGCCATTGCCGATCAGGCCCGCACCATCCGCATTCCGGTGCATATGGTCGAGACCATCAACAAACTCACCCATACCCAGCGCCGTCTGTTACAGGAATTCGGCCGCGAGCCCACCGTGGATGAGCTGGCTTCCGAAATGGACATGGACATTAAGAAGGTACGTCATATTTTGAAGATCTCGCAGGACATTGTTTCGCTGGAAGCGCCGGTGGGCGCCGAGGAAGACAGCAAACTGGGCGACTTTATTGAAGACGATGACGCCATTTCGCCCAGCGACTCGACCAACCGACAGATCATGAAGGAGAATATCCACTTCATGCTCCAGTACCTGACGCCCCGCGAACAGAAGATCATCCGCATGCGCTTCGGGCTGGATGACGGCATCGGCCACACGCTGGAGGAAGTGGGCAAGGAATTCGGTGTAACCCGCGAACGCATTCGCCAGATAGAGGCCAAAATATTGCAGAAAATGCGCGACCATCCGACCAGTATCAAAATCAAAGATCGATTCTAAATCAATTACGAATTACAAATTATTAATTACTAATTATTAAAATGGCTGATATCAATGACACCAAAGAAGTATTAGTAACAAAGGCGGGCCTCGAAAAGCTAAAGGTCGAACTGAAAGAGTTTCATGAAGTGCGCCGTAAAGAAGTTGCCGCCAGACTTAAAGAGGCAATTGCCTATGGTGATCTTTCCGAAAACTCCGAATATGAGGAGGCCAAGAACGAACAGGCTTTTGTTGAAGGACGCATCGTGGAACTGGAACAGATGATCGCCCACGCGAGGATTATCACTGATGACAAGCGCGGAGAAGACACAGTTCAGATCGGCACCACTGTGACAGTTCAGAACGTCACAGAAAATGATGAACCTGAGACTTATACCATCGTCGGTTCCACCGAGGCGGACCCAATTGAATCCAAAATCTCCAATGAGTCCCCTATCGGCTCCGCCATTTTGGGTAAAGCCAAGAATGACACGGTAAAAGTTAAGGTTCCGGCCGGCGTATTTGAGTATAAAATCCTCAAAATCAAGTAGTTCCGTAAAAGGATATACCCGTGGTTCCGTATGAAAATGGGGTGATTCGGGCATGTGAGCTTTTT
>JAHJFD010000038.1 GCA_018825145.1 Patescibacteria group bacterium | reverse complement strand
GGGAAAGACCACAACGCCGCCGGCGGATCACATGATATTGGCGAAGCCATCTGCAATGAGGTTTCCAAGACCGACGTGCCCTACAACATTCCTTATGAATTTTTCCTGGTAGGCGGTAAGAAGATGAGTTCTTCTAAAGGCATCGGCCAGACAGCCCGCGAGATAGTAGACCTGGTGCCGCCCGAGATCCTGCGCTACCTGATGGTGAAAACCCAGCCCAAAAGCCGTATTGAATTCGACCCCGAAGGCGACACCATCCCCAGACTCTTCGACCAGCACGACGAGGCCGCCAAATGGTACTTTCACAAAGGTGAAAAAGATACCATGCAAACCGACCTCGCCCGTGCCTTTGAGCTCTCGCAGGTAAGCGAAGGCAAACCCAAAGAACGTTTCCTTCCGCGCTTTTCGCAACTGGTCTTTATCATGCAGATTCCCCGCCTGAATTTGCAGGCTGAAGTGGAAAAGATGAAAGGCGCGAAACTGACTAAAGCAGATCGCGAAGAAATCGACATGAGAATGAAATATGCCCAAAAATGGCTCGAAACTTACGCCCCCGACCGTTACCGCTACAAGTTACAGGAAACTCTACCTGAGATTGCCGGCGCTCTGACCGAAAGCCAGAAAGAGTTCACCCGCCTGCTGGCCGACAGACTGGAAGAGATTAAGGACTGGGAAGGTGAGCTGATCCACGGCACCATTCATGAATTGGCTAAAAGCCACGAGGAGTTCACGCCAAAAGACTGCTTTCAGGCCATTTACAGGCTCTTTTTGGGCAAAGATTTCGGGCCCCAGGCCGGTTGGTTCCTGTCGGCGCTGGAAAAGGATTTTGTGATAAAAAGATTACAGCGATCAGGATAGACTGAATTCAGGGCAAATTAATTGTGAAAAGGGCTAAGGAGACTCAAAATATGCTTTTACCCCTTGCGTAAATGTCGGTTTTTTGCTATAATGATGTGATTTAACCTTAAAAAATCATGAAGACAAACACCAAACAATCTATTGTTGCTCTGATATTGGCAGGTGCCATGGCCATTCCTTTTGCTTTCGCGGCCAATGAACCGGAGAACGTTAACAATGTTTCTGCGGTGAGCAAGGACGCCACCACGCTGACAGTCAGCTGGGACGCGGCAAAGGATTACCAGGACAATGCCGTGGATCACTACCGTATTTATTACGGTACTCAGTCTGTACAAGGCGGAGATGCCCCCAGCTACGAAGTTGAAGTAGACACACCTGACAACGCGGCAACTTATGACCTGGGCAGTCTGGTAACAGATACTACTTATTATTTGTCTGTCACGGCAATCGATTCAAACGCCAGCGAAAGCCTTGAATACAGCATCGAAACCAGCGGCACTCCAACGGAAGTACCAGCCGCCCCGGAAGCCGACACAACGGCCCCGACTGTACTCAACGTGCTCGCGAAGGATAAAAATCATGTGCTGGTCGGATTTTCGGAAGAGGTAAAACTCCCGGAACTGCTGGCAGAAGCCGCTTTTACCATTACAGAACAGATTAACCCCCTTAACACGCTGGAAGTGATTTCGGCCCAAAAATATGCCGATGATCCTGAAAACAAAACGGTAATTCTGGAAACCGCCGACCAAACCAAGAACGTGAATTATATTGTAACCGCCAGCGTGGCCATTACCGACCTTGCCGGCAACCCAATTGTAAGCGGAAGCACTGATTCAGGCCTGTTTCTGGGATCAGACCAGGGCACTACCCCACCGGAAGAAGCCTCCCCGCCGGCTGAAGAACCAGCCGAGGCCCCCGTGGCCGAACTAATCAGCGAACCGGCCGGTGAAACAGCCGAGGCAGTGGACGTAATACCCCCTGAAGACATTACCGACCTCGTCCTGGACTTTAAAGAACAACTGGAAAAGTTCGTGATTATTATGAATTGGACCGGAAGTCTGAATAAGGCCAAAGATCTGATAGATCAGATTCTGTACATGAGTATGGACCGCGGTATGACTTATGACGCGGGCAATTCGCTTGGCGCCGTTACCACCACTCACCAGGTACCCAATCTGGAAGGCGGTAAAGAATACACCTTTAAGATCACTACTAAAGATGCCTCCGGAAATGAGTCCGTGGGTGTAATCAAGTCGATCCGCCTGCCCCAGACGGGCTTTGGAGCCGGAATGCTGGTACTTGCCAGTGCCGGTGCGGCCTATCAGGCCCTAAAGCGCAGGAAGACCAAAAAGGAAATCTTCTAATAAAACAATAATCAATTCAAAATGTCTAAAAAAATTATTTCTTCTATTTTTGCGTTAAGTGTTTTATTAATAACATTAATAACGCTTAATGCGTGTCAGAGCGGAAAACTACAAAAGATCATTTACTCTCATCCGTGGGAGGATAAATCAAGTGAACCAACCGAGCCACCATCAGCTCCCAATACCGTTTTTTTCCTTCCTGAGCGTTATTTTGTAGTTTCAGAAAAGGGGGAGGTTTTGGATCAGGGCTACCTTGAAGTTGATGAATCATCCCGCACACTTTTTATGCAAAATGGTGATGGCTCTCTTCAGTTTAAAGTTAACAAAATGAGTGATACGGAACTCTCGGGAGAAATGACCGCAACTACATGGATGGGGACTTCTGAAGGATGGGAAGCGGTGCTTGCAGAGCAAAAAAATGCCCCCGAATTACCAAAACCATCGAATCTTGATCAGGCCGCGGAATGGGGAGATATTGAAGCGATTGACAAATTCCTTGCCGAAGGCAAGACAGTTAATGATCAAATACCATCTGGCTGGACTCCTCTAATGAGCGCCTGTGTTTCCCTGCATCCTGCGGCAGTAACACATTTATTGGAAAAGGGCGCTGATACAGAATTAAAAAACAATAAAGGCAACACAGCCCTGACTTTGACTGCTTATGGCAACAATTGGAAGGTAGCTAAGGCACTGACAGAAAAAGGCGCTGATATCAACGTAAAAGATTCTGATGGGGAAACACCCATCGTTATTGCCGTTCGTGATCATTCGCTTGAACTTGTTAAAGTACTCTTGGAAGCAGGGGCTAATGCAAATGATATTAATGAATATGGAGAGCCTCTTCTTTCATCCGGATTGAGTGATTACGAAGGCCAGGAATTAGTAGAAAATTTGGATATGGTAAAGCTGCTAATTAAATACGGGGCAGATGTGAATGGAGAAGATACGCTTGGCCAAACACCATTGTGGGTCGCGGCAGGTAACGGACTCGCTGATACCGTAAAATATCTCCTCTCCAAAGGAGCCGATACTAATATCACCGTATCGCTGGATCTGCATGATAATAAAGATAAAACTTTAAAGGAATGGGTGGAAGAAAATGATCAAATGGAAAAAATCGGCCCAATACTTTGGGATTGACAAAGTTGAAGAAATGTATATAATTATCATGCATGGCGCCCCGGCTTTCTTCAAAACAGTGGGCGCTCTCCCTGATTATTTTGGCCCTGGTGCTGATACTAAGCCTGTATCAGTTTTTTCAGATTACGGATAATCAGTTTAAGCTCTCTTTCTTGGATGTGGGACAGGGCGATGCCATTTTGATTCAGACGCCGGAATACAAAAACATTCTGATTGACGCCGGCCCCGACGGAAAAGTGGTGGACGAACTGAGTAAAAAGCTTAACTTCTTCAATCAGAAAATCGATCTTTTCATCATGACCCATCCGGATCTGGATCATTACGCGGGTATTTTGGACATATTTCAGAAATATCCCGTGAAATCCGTGATGATAACAGGAATCGTCGTGGAAAACAGCATATACAAAACTTTTTTAAGTGAACTTAAAACCAGGCAAATTCCTATAATCTACCCGGCAAATTTACACGATTTGCAAATCAGCAGGGACCTATTTCTTGATTTTCTCTACCCGCTTGCAGGCCAAAGCCTGATCGGCCAGGAACCGAAAAACCGCAATGACACCAGTATCAGCCTGATAATCCGTGACGGCAACGGCACACCCCTTGCCCTGCTCACCGGTGACGCCGAAGAAGCTGAAGAACTGGACATGCTTCTGAGTGGTCAGGACCTTAAAGCTCCGGTTTTTAAGCTGGGCCACCACGGCAGTAAAACCGCCAGCACAGAACCTTTCCTGCAGGCTATAGAACCGCGAACCGTCATTGTGTCCGCGGGAATTGATAACAAATTCGGTCATCCTCACACCGAAACTCTGGAACGCGTCAAAGGCCTGAATATCTTATCAACCACTACCGGCACTATCTCTTTAGGCTATCATTGACCAGTCATTGACCCACCATTGATACATCAATGATGCCTAAAAAACACCTCGCTGTCTCCGGACCTTTTGACGGATGTGATAGAATAAACGTGAATAAATCTATTTATATGCAGGTCATTTTACTCGCCGCGGGACAAAGTACCCGTTTAAGTCCGATTGAGGATAAAAATCTCCTGGAGTTTGCCGGAAAAACATTGATTGAATATCAGGTTACCGCCTTAAAACAAGCCAAATTACGCGATATTGTGGTGGTCGGCAACAAGCACAATCTAAAACGCATAACGACCGTCCTGAAGGGCTACAAAAATGTGGCAGTCACTGAACAAAAGGACCTGGAAGAGGGCATGAAAGGCGGCGTGCTGGCCGGCGCTAAAGTGGTCGGCCACAAAAACGTCCTGGTCATGAGCACTAACGACGTTTTTGATGTGAAGCTTTTTGAGGATATGATTCAGGCTTCGAAGCAAAAAGACGTGGACGGTGTAATCGCGGGAAAAAAGGTCAACAGTTACTTCCCCGGCGGCTACCTGAAGCTGGATAAAAAAGGCTTCCTGACGGATGTCATCGAAAAACCCGGCGAAGGCAAGGAGCCCGGCAATCTGGTGAACCTGGTCTGCCATATTTATAACGATTTTCCCAAATTCACCAAATACCTGAAAGACGTGAAGTCCAAAAGAGATGACAAGTACGAAGTGGCGCTTGATAACTACATCAAAAAAGGCAAAGCCCGCATGCTGGTACAGGCTTACAAAGGCGAGTGGCGCGCCATTAAGTACCCCTGGCACATTCTGCAGTTGATGAACCATTTTCTGGAAACACAGACGGCTGAGCTAACCAAAGGCAAACCAAAAATCGACCGTTCCGCTAAAATCGCTAAATCAGCCGTAATTGAGGGCGATGTCATTATCGAAAAAGGAGTCAAAGTCCTCCACAACGCCGTCATCAAAGGCCCTGCATACATCGGAGAAGGCAGTGTCATAGCCAATAACGCCCTCGTGCGTAACAGCATGATCGGCAAAAACTGCGTAATCGGCTACTGCACCGAAGTCGCCCGCAGTTACCTGAACCACGACGTCTGGATGCATTCGAACTACCTGGGTGACAGCATTATCGACCACAACGTTTCGCTGGGGGCCGGAACGGTGCTGGGCAACCTACGCTTTGACGAAAAAACGATAAAGGTGAATGTTAAAAAAGAAAGGATCGATACCGGCATGAACAAACTTGGTGCCATCATCGGCTCCGGAGCACGTTTTGGCATAAACTCCAGCACAAACCCCGGCGTCAAAATCGGCAAAGACTGCTTTATCGGCGGCAATGTGTTGGTGGAAAAAGATGTGGAAGACGGCAAACTGGTTCTACTTGACAACAAATTAAAAATCACCTACAATCACAGTCCTGTTTCAATCAAAGATCGCAGTGAAATGAAGAAGAATTTGAGGAAATAATCTGCTTTAAACTATACTACTATCATGATTTGGTTTTTATTCTACGGGTTGCTGCTGTTGATTCTGGGGACCTGCGTGTGGATTACTGTCCGGAAGATAAAAAAGGACACCTATAATCCTTATTTTCTGAAACACGTGATTATCGGATATGGCGCAATGGGGTCTGTCTTTCTGGTGATATCATTTATCTTTTTTCTTTTTAAGATTTAGCTATGGGATCCGAAGGCCACAGACAGCATCAGATTCAGCTAAAGAATCTTCGTGAAAATGAACGGGTTTTGCATAACTGCAGTTCCCACTCCACCTATCATCTCAAAATCCACACGTTTTACGTCCTGGGGCTGCTGATTCCCGCCATAGGCCTGATTTTTCTGAGCCCTTCAGGCGCGACCCGGAATACCATTATGACCGCTTGGTTCCTGTTCAGTTGCTATGGATTGATCCTGACGACCTATTATTTTGTGAAAGGGGTGAATTTTGAAATGGGGGGATGCGTGATCACTAATCAGCGCGTGCTTCGCTTCGGATATACCGGCTTATGGCAAGCGGTCGAACGGGAGATCCTTCCCAAAAATATTGAAGACTTTAAAATCATTAAAAGAGGCCTGATGTCGCTGTTTTTCGGCACAGCTAATATTTATTTTTACACCTCGAACCACCAAACGGATGTACTGCGCTTCATTATTGAACCGGAAAAAGTGAGCGAGGCCTACGCGTCCATGATGAAAGCCGCTTCAAATCAACCATATAGCCAACAGCCCGCATGGTCCGGCCCCAGCCAAACCGCTGTAGTTAATGACATAAAACCGGAAAACTCTGTTAATGCTCCAACAGGAATATTGAGAAGTGAAGGGGAAAAATAAACTGTTCAATCATCTGCCCATGCCAATCTGGATTATCCGTCATGTTGATCACGAACGTCTGGGACACATTCCCGGCATTCTTGACGAACTCAAGCTACCCTACCGCTCCATTTCACTCTCGCTGAATGACCCACTCCCGGATCTTGACGAAGTGAGCGGCGTAATCACCATGGGCGGGCCGATGTCAGCCTATGAAAAGCCTCAGCATTCCTGGATCGAAGAGGAGGAAGTGTTTTTGCGAAAGACCCACGAAAGGGGCATACCCATACTGGGCATCTGCCTGGGTGGTCAGATCCTGGCCCAGGCCTTCGGCGCCAAGATTCACAAAGCCCCGAAAGCGGAAATAGGGTGGTCCCCCCTGACAAAGACAGGGCAACACGATAATTCGCTCCTGAAAGGACTCGATCTTCCCGATTTCTTTCAGTTACACTACGACGTTTTTGACCTTCCAAAAGGAGCCGTAAACCTGCTCAGATCTGAGCTGACAAAACACCAGATGTTCCGCCTGGGCAAGAGTACCTATGGGATTCAGTTTCATCCGGAAGCCAACGAAACCATGCTGCGCTCCGTGGTGGAACAATACTGCAAAGACATGCCCCCTGAAATCGGGAATGAGATCCTGCGTGACATAGAATCAAGGACGGCCAAAGGCCGGGCATTTTTAGTGCAAATGATTAAACGGCTCTTTCTACCATAAACTTCACCGTCTTATTCATATTGATCGGAATGATTTTGATATGAGGGTGCCTGTTTTGAAAGACTCTGAATACCTCATCCACAAAAGCCTGACCGACAGTAGGCACCCGGTCAAAATCCAGGGTAATGACATTGAACTTTTCAAGTCCTGCCATTACACGACGGGCCTGTGAACGAGAGACATGAACAGTGCCCATGGTGTAAAGCCGTATCTGGATTTCCGTTTTATCAAAAGTCAGCGCCGCCGGATCGGTCTGGTATTCCTTAAATATATCACTGAGATGCCTTTTTGAGCCTATTTCAATGATGAAAGTAACTTTGGTGCCCCTTCTTTTGGACCGCACTTCTTCAATAAAGATATCCTCGGCTTTGTTATCGACAGTTAGCTTAAAACCAAAGCTTTCAAGAACGAACTGATCAGCCGCCTTTGAGGTAAAAAAGATACCTTCACCTGAATGGAAACGAGGCATAGTAGTGGTTTTTCCTTTCAAAAGGTCTTGTATCGCTTCCAGCTCGGAGGATAATTTTCTTTTTTGCATAACATTCCGGAATACACCTATACCAAAATCATCTACATGAAAGATAAGGTTTTTATGGTCGCCTTCCAGGCTCACCTCAATGTTGTCTGATTTGGAGTGCTCAATGGCGTTATTAAGCATCTCGGAAAAAGCGTACTGAAAGATACTTCCGACGTCATCAGAAACAGCGGCAAGCACCTGACTCGCCCCCTCCAATTCGGCCATAACCCTGTGCTCATCCAGATTATTGTTGGCCAGCCTCCTTTTTGCCGTGCCGATCATAACACGACCATGCACAGGATGGGCATAAAAAGCCTTTCTGGTTGACCCGAACTTGAGCAGTTTTTTTTGTTGAACCAATTTTTTGATGACCTGATGGGCAAACTGTCTGGATACACCAAACTTATTGGCCACCTCTTTGCTTTTGAATTGGCCTTTTTCTGAGGCAAAATCCATGATTCGCTTTCCTAAATCCATTTTTAAAATTTAATTGTCAACTTAATTGTAAAGTAATTTTTTTAAATTGTAAAGTAAATTGTAAACTTTGAAGAAGCGACACTTACAAAAACGGCTCAAAAAAGCCAATCAGCTATTGACAAATAGAAATCCAGTGATATAATTGCTCCCTCTTATCATGTCTATGTCTTTCACCAAGCGCATATTTATTGGATTTTTGGCTTCTGTCGTGCTTTTCGGCCCACCTGCTTCAGCACGGATTTATCCGGATGTTCCGGTCAACCATAAACACAATAATTCTATAGCCGCCCTAACCGCCAAAGATACGATTCAGGGATATCCAAACGGGGAATTCCACCCTGACGGCCTTATTAACCGCGCCGAGGCAGTCAAAATACTGACCAGATCGAAATTCGCGGCCGGCGTTATCGACGCGTCGCTGGACTGGCACAAACAGGCAAATCACTATTATGTCATGTTTCCGGACGTGCCTATCGGGGAATGGTATGGCAAATATGTGGAAATTTCCTACCAAAATCAGATCGTGCAAGGCTACCCGGATGGACTCTTCAGGCCAGCTGATTACATTAATTTCGCCGAAGCCCTGAAAGTCATATTGGAAACTTATAAAGTCGACCTTAGCCGGTCCGGCTTCACCACCAATAAACTGCTTTACGTCAACAAGGACGAATGGTTTGAAAAATATTTCACCTACGCCCACGACCATAATCTGATCAACCAAAACAAGTTTTATCACCCCGGCCAGCTGATCACACGGGGAGAATTTGTGGAAATAATCTACCGTCTGGAAGAAGTGCTGAAAAACAGACTACCAGCCTACGTCAGCGCGGCTGATTCCACTTCAGACGAATATAAAATCACCATTCCCAAACTCGACATCATCAACGTGGACGTGAATTTTGCCAGTGTATATGATCCTACCTCAGCCATAGGTATTTTAAAATACGGTCTGGGCAATTATCTGAACCCACCTGACAGTAAAAAGAAAATGCTCTTATTCGGCCACTCATCCGGTTACGCCTGGGACCATTCCGACTACAAAACCATCCTGAAAGAGATCAACCGCCTGAGCAATGGTGACCGCATTTTCATCAATTACAAAGAAAAAGGCTACGTATTTGAAATATTTGGCTCCGAAATCATTCCGGCCTCGCAGGACCATATACTTGTCCAAAATGACAACAATAACGAACTGACGCTTTATACTTGCTGGCCACCCAATAGCCTTGCACAACGGTATGTCGTCTACGGAAAACCCGTTTGAGGTGGGGATATCTTAAAATAAGTTATAATAATTTAAAAAACTTTCCCACATACTGGTAAAAGAATGGCTTAAGTCAAAGGAAGACTAAAAAACCTAAAAATAAGCCAAATCAAAATAGTTTTCCACAGTATTTCCACAAGTTTTCCACAGTATTTCCACAAAATTGTCTAAATTCTAATGTCCAATATTTGTATTCAAACCACCCGATTTTTTCTTATCAATCAAAGCTAAAATTGTCCAACACGCAAATTACTAATTTTTTGTCCAACCTACCCCGCCCCGCCCTTACCTGCCCCTTTTACTATAACTACTATCATCCTCTAACATTATTCCAAAAATTCAAGCCCCTAATACAACTACTAAAAAAAGAATATTAAAAATAAATATTAGAAAACAGATTGCCAGCAAACATAAAAACTATTAATATTTATCTGTAATTTAAAAAGAAATTTAATTCACAAATCGTCTTTAAAAGGAAGATGCGTTTAACCTGTTCACAAAAAGATCTGCTCAGCGCGCTGACAGCAACCAATAAAGCGGTAGATACCAATAATACTCTGCCAGTTCTTAATAATGTGCTACTGAAAGCCGAGGGCAAAAAGCTCTATTTCACCTCAACCAACCTTGAGGTAGCTATCACCTATTTCATCGAAACTGACGTTAAGAATGAGGGGGAAATCACTATTCCTTCAAAATTATTTACTAATTACATCAGTTATTTAAAAGATGATAAGCTTGATATTCTTGTGGAGGGGGGCGACATTCAGATAAAAACAAGTGATTCCAAAACCAGAATTAAGGGGATTCCCGCTTCCGAATTCCCGCCAATCCCAATGGTTGAAAAGGAGGGTGGGATGACAGTGCAGGCTGCTGATCTGAATAGGGCAATCGAACAAGTTGTTTTTGCGGCCGCCCTGAACACCACCCGACCTATCCTGAGTGGTGTTTATTTTGTAGTGGAAAAAGATAAACTTAAATTAGCTTCAACAGATTCCTACCGTTTGTCTGAAAAAACACTTTCCGTTTCCAATGTAACCGGCAACGTAAACTGTATTGTACCCGCTAAAACTATAATAGAACTAGGATCGATATTGAATGGCATGAAAGAAGAGAGTGTTAGCATTGTTACTTCCAAAAACCAGATTATGTTTTCGGTGGGGCCTGTTGAACTGATTTCCAGACTGATTGAAGGACAGTTCCCAAATTATGAACAAATCATCCCGAAATCCTCAAAAACCCAGGTGGAATTTGATGTTGGAGTATTAAGCCTGGTACTTAAAAGAATCAACATATTTGCCAGAGAAAACAACAACAAAATAATTGTCAAAGTGGCCGACAAAAAAGTTGTCATTACCACTGAATCCACGCAATACGGAGAAGGTGAAATCACTCTGACTACAAAGATTACCGGTGACAATAATGAAATTGCGTTAAATTCTCAATTCCTATTGGACGCGCTTGGGAGTATCGGACAAGAACAGATCGTACTTGAGATCGGGGATAAGGTTGCCCCCGTTACTCTTAAGCCCAAAGACGGAAAAGATTACGTCCATATCATCATGCCTCTTAAGATTTAATTCCTCCCCCGCCATGCCGGGGTAAGACAATGAACATCAGCCAGTTTTTTCCGCTGGATATACATCGACAGGAATTCGCCAAACTAACACCAAAAAACCCATTGGTCCTTTCGGGTGTCTCAAATATCACCTCTAAGTGTTATTTGGTAAGCGCCCTTAAAAAACAAAAGAGTTCGAAGAATATATTTTGGATAACTAATAACAATAAGGAAATTTATGAAATCCAGAATAATCTCCCGTTCTGGATGAATGAACCTGTAGTCGCTCTTGATGACCTCAATTCGGAGGACAAAGAAGATTATCGTCTGACCGAAATAATCGCGGGACTTAAAGAAAAAAAAGACAGGGTTTATCTGATCAGCCAAAAAAATTCCCAAATCCCTATCCCCTCCTACGAAGAGGTAAAAGAGGCGGGAGTGGTCATCGAAAAAGGGTCGGAAGTCCGTATTGTGGAGCTTTTCAACCGGCTGATCAAAATGGGTTATTACCCCAGTGCCGATATAATGCTGAGAAAGGGGGAATGCCGCCGGTCGGGCGGAGTGATTAACGTTTTTCCGCCAAACCATGACCATGTGGTCAAAATAGAAATGGACTACGACACGGTGGCCGGCATTTGGTACTTTGACCAGGAAACAAAACAACTCGGGAAAGAACTGAAAAAGATTGATATTCTGCCCATCAACATTACAGGAACCGGCGGCGGGCTTTTGGAGAACTGCGGGCCTGACGACCTGATTATTGTTGATGATATTGACGAAGAAGAACAGTTCATTGATATCTTAAACCGCCTGGAGGTCAACAAATTGCACTTCACTTCGTTTCCCAAAAGCGATGAAGAATATTTTCACCTCCGCTACCTTTCTGTTCTCAAATACTACAATATCTTCGACTTACTCAATGACCTGCGCGATAAAGTCCAGAGGGACTGGAAGATCAATATCCTCACCAAGCGCACCAAAGAACTCATCAACATTTTCAGCGAGGAAAATATCCGTTATGGGACTAAACCGAACGATGAAGCGAAAATCATTCTCATTGACGCCGGCGATCTCGAAAACGTCCCTGCCTCATTCCAAGCGCCTCAGCAAAAAATCCAGTTCCTGACGGACAAAGAGATCTTTAACCTGAGCAAAACCGCCAGAAACCAAAGCGTTCAGAAAATCAATCTGGAATTTCTTACAGGTCTGCGCATCGGCGACCTGATTGTGCACCTGGATCATGGCATCGGCCGCTTTTTAGGCGTGGTACCCAAAACAATAGACGAAATTAAACGTGAATATCTTGAAATCGCTTACGCGGAAAATGACCGCCTTTTTGTTCCGATAGATCAGGCCGATAAAATCAGTAAATATATCGGCGGAGAAGACAACGAACCCCAGCTCAGCCGCCTGGGCGCCGTCGACTGGAAGAATGTCAGCCAGAAAGTTAAAAAGGAAACCCAGAAAATCGCCAAAGCACTGCTTAAACTTTACGCGGAACGCGCTCAGGTCAAAGGCCACAACTATGGCCTCGACACCGACCGGCAAAAAAAATTCGAAAAAGCCTTCCCTTACGAAGAAACACCGGGGCAGATGAAAGCCATTCTTGATGTGAAACATGATATGGAGTCCGACAAGCCAATGGATCGTCTGGTTTGCGGGGATGTTGGATTCGGAAAGACTGAAGTCGCCATGCGGGCGGCGGTTAAAGCGGTTGAAGGCGGCAAACAAGTCGCTTTTATTTCTCCCGTCACTATTTTGGCGGACCAGCACCTAAAATCATTCAATAAACGCGCTGCCGGTATCGACATACGCATTGAAATGCTCAGCCGTTTCCGCACTCCCAGGGAACAAAAAGAAATCCTTGGAAGGCTCAGAAAAGGTGACATCGATATTCTTATCGGCACGCACCGGCTACTGCAGGATGATGTGAAATTTTTCAACCTGGGCCTCGTTATCATCGACGAAGAACAGCGTTTTGGGGTCAGACAGAAAGAAAAGTTCAAAGAAATCCGCAGTCAGGTCGATATCCTCACGCTCACCGCCACCCCCATCCCCCGCACCCTCAACCTGGCCCTCAACAACTTCCGTGATATCTCCACCATTACCACCCCGCCTCCCGGACGGCTCCCCATCATCACTGAAGTGCGCAGATACAGTGACAACCTTATTATTGAGGCGATCCGCAAAGAAGTGGAACGGGACGGAAAAGTCTATTTTTTGCACAACCGCGTCGAAACCATCGAAAGTATCGCCGGAAAATTCAGGAAACTGATGCCGGACGTTAAATTTATCGTGGCGCACGGGCAGTTGCAGTCTCAGGACCTTGAAGACCGGATTCTGCATTTTAAGGAAGGCGAATATCAGGTGCTTATTTCTTCTACTATTATCGAAAACGGCATTGACCTTCCCACCGCAAATACACTGGTCGTCGATAACGCGGAGAATTTGGGCTTATCACAGATGTACCAGCTTCGCGGGCGTATTGGGCGCGGTAAGATCCAGGCCTACGCTTACTTTCTGTATCAATCCCGCCAACTGCGGCTCGACGCCAAAAAACGGCTTAAAGCCATTGTCGATGCCTCTGAACTCGGAGCGGGCTTTCAGGTGGCCATGCGCGATATGGAAATCCGCGGCGCCGGCGACATCCTCGGTGTCAATCAGCACGGCACAATCAAAGTCGTCGGCATGAACCATTTTCTCCGCATGCTCAACAAGACCATCGAAGAACTCAAAGCGGGTAAAATTTCTGTCGAAGAGCCCCATATTCAGGATATTTCCATAGAACTGCCCTTGCCCGCTTACATCCCGGACACCTTTATCCCCGACACCAAGGACAAGATCAACGTGTATCAAAAGCTCTCCTCCGTCGACAACATCGAACTTCTGAATGAACTGAAAGAAGATCTGATGACTGAATATGGTCACTTTCCCAAAGAAGTAAGCAATCTTCTGCAGATTCTTGAAATAAAGATTTACGCAAAACAGGCAGGCCTGGTGAATGTGAAGTCCATTCCCATGGGAAATGCAGGAAGGCAGATTATATTGCACATGAGCAACGCTGTCACTGCGGAACAGATAATGAACATGTTAAAATACAATCCAAAGTGGTTGATCAGCGGCGAAAAACTGAAAATAGATATAAAGGAGCTTGGCTTTAACTGGCCCGAAAAACTCAAAGAAAACGTGCAATTGCTTTTACCCCGGAAAGAAAATGAGAAATCACTTCAGTAGATTAAAATTCCGCGCACATCACATTAAAGAACACCTCAAAGAAGGGGGCGGATCAGCGTGGAAAAAATCAAAATATATTTTCGCGGGCGCTGTAGCGTTCATTATCGCGCTATGTTTTTTCACTTTTTTCGCGGTCATTATCACTTTGCCTAACATCGATAATATCCGGAATCTTGTCGCGGCCCAGTCCAGTCTGATTCTGGATCGCAATGGAGAAGTTCTTTACGCCATTCACGGAGATGAAAATCGCAAGATTGTCCCTTACGATCAAATTTCCCCTTACGCGGCCCAGGCGGTCATGGCCATCGAAGATGACGAGTTTTACGATCACCACGGCGTCGATTTCAAAGCTTTTCTCATCGCCGTGTGCGGAGAAATGCACATCTGCAACACAGCCCGCGGCGGCTCCACCATTACCCAGCAGTTTGTTAAAAACGCCTTCCTGTCGCCCGAGCGCAGTTACACGCGTAAAGCCAAAGAAATCATACTGGCCCTCCAGCTGGAAGGCAGGTACACAAAAGACGAAATAATGGAAATGTACCTGAATCGCATCCCTTACGGTGCCAATATTTACGGAGTGGAAGTCGCTTCACAGATTTTTTTCGGAAAACCCGCTGCTGAACTCACCATTGCGGAAAGCGCAATTCTGGCGGCCATTCCCAAAGCCCCCACTTATTATTCACCTTACGGCAACAACATTTACGCAAAGGTGGATCTGAGCGAGGAAGAAATTCTGAAACGCGATATAAGATCTGAAAACGAACTCGTCGACTTTATTTCTAAAGGACTATTGGGCAAAACTTACACTTATGGCGAAGGTGAGGAAGCCCGCGACATTTATATCAAAGGCCGTGTCGATTTCGTTCTGGAGCGTATGGAGGAACTTGGTTACATTACTTCCGAAGAATCACTGGCCGCGTCCGCGGAGGCGAATGCGATTGAATTCAAACCCTTCCGCGAAGACATTGTGGCGCCGCATTTTGTTATGTATGTAAGACAGCTTCTGGAAGAAAAATACGGCAAGGAAGCCCTTGAAAAGGGCGGCCTCCGCGTCACTACCACACTCGATGTCGAAAAGCAAAAAGCGGCTGACAAAGCGGTGGAGGCACAAGCGGAAGCTAATGAAGAAAAATACGGCGCCACAAACGCAGCCCTCATTTCGCTCGACCCGGACACAGGCGAAATACTGGCCATGGTGGGTTCGCGGGACTTTTGGAATGACGAAATCGATGGAAAAGTGAACATTACTCTGCGCCCGCGCCTACCCGGATCATCGTTTAAGCCTATCGTGTATGCCGCCGCCTTTTTGCAGGGCTACGCGCCAAGCACGGTGGTGTACGACGTGCGCACCAAGTTCGGAGCCTGGTACGAACCCGAAAATTTCGACGGCACTTTTTTGGGCCCCATCGACTTCCGCCACGCTTTAGGCGCTTCCCGCAATATTCCGGCGGTTAAGGCGGGGCATCTGGCCGGCATCCCCAATGTCATGGACCTGGCCCGTAAAATGGGCATTGACCTGAATCAGCCGGATGACTGGTACGGCCTTTCGTTGGCTCTTGGCGCCGGCGAGGCGCGCCCTCTTGATATGGCCCGGGCCTATGGCGTGTTTGCCAACGGCGGCTACAAAGTGGAACCGGTGGCTATTCTGAAAGTGGAAGATCGCGCCGGCAACATTCTGGAAGAATACAAAGCTCCCGACAAAAAGAACCTGATTCTCGATCCTCAGGTGGCCTACCTGATCAATAACGTGCTTTCGGACGTTTCCGCCAGACCGGACGAATACTGGCAGGCCCAGCTCTCAATCCCAGGGCAGGTCAATGGCGCTAAAACCGGAACTTCCAACAAGAAAAAAGATGACGTCAACTATCCGTTTGATCTATGGACCATCGGTTATACCCGTCATCTGGTAACTGCCGTCTGGGCAGGTAACGCGGATGGCAGTCATGTGGGCCGGAACGCTTCGGGCCTGGATACTGCCGCGCATATCTGGAAGCCGTACATGACGGAAGCCACTAAAGACATGCCGCGTGCGGACTTTGAACGCCCCGAAGGCATCAAATGGATCAAAGTGGCCAAGCGCTCCGGCAAACTGCCATCGGAACACACCCCGGAGGATGAAATCGTCTCAGGTGTTTTTGCCAGCTTCTCAGTGCCGACCGAATACGATAATGCTTATCAATTTGTTGAAATCGATAAAATTTCCGGTAAGTTAGCTACCGAATTCACGCCCGAAGAAGCCCGTGAAAAAAAAGCCTTCTTTACACATCATTCTATTCTCCCCGAAAATCCACAATGGGAATCCGCGGTTCGCGCCTGGGCCGTGGAAAAAGGGGAAGACGAAAAGCCGCCTACCGAATACGACGACGTTCACACGGCCGAAACAATGGACACCAAGCCGCAAATCACCATCACTTCCCCCAAATCCAAAAGCGAAGTCAGCCCGCCCTCGCTCAGCGTATGGGTCGACATTTCCTCCCCCGCTGGCGTGGAGAAGGTGGATTACTACTTTGATGATGTTTTAGTGGATACAGCCACCATCAGCCCTTTTACCGGTAGTTTCGCTATATCCAAAAGTCTGAAAAACGGATCAGAACACAATATTAAGACCGTTGTTTACGATGAGCTTTATCGCTCCAGTCAATCCTCCATTAGTGTGAAAATTGGTACGGATGAGACTCCACCCGTTGTTTCTTTTATCTATCCTTCCGATGGAGCCGCGTTGACCGCCGGTACCAGCATAAGCGTCCAGCTGGACGCGCGTGACCCCAATGGAAGCGTCAAAAAAGTAAACTTTTATCTGGATGGCCAGATGCAAAAAGAAGACATTAGTTCACCTTTTAATTGGCAGTTAACAGTACCCGGCGAAAAAAGTGAGTATGAATTGAAGGCTGTCGCTTACGACCAGGCGGGGAACAAGACCAGTGAGTCGATCACGATCAAAGTGGACAAAGAAACAGTCGAGCTAAGCGGCAGTTCCCGTATTCTTCTGCCTCGCGATAACGCGAACCTGAACGAAGGCGATCAGGTACTGGTCAAGGCTTTTGTTGCCGAAGACGACAGAAATAACCTGGCGGACATTTACTTCCTGACCAAAAAAGCCGGACAGCTTCCCGATGAAATAGCCAAAATAAACACTGCCAATGAAGCGGGAGCCGCCACCTATTCGGTTATCTGGGCTTCGCCACCCGCCGGTACTTACGAGTTATACCTCAAAATAGTCCTCACTGACGGAAAGCTAAGATTCAGCAAGAAGATCCCCGTAGTAGTGCGTTAAGCTCTTCGGACGACTTTGACAAGGTAATAGGCTGAGAAAACGGCAAAGAAGAAGTTCAAAATAAGGAAGATCGCGTCTTTTGCCAAATAACTGAATACAGTCAAAAATACACTTCCGGCTGTCAGGGCGAAGAAGCGTTTTATGGTACCCATTCCAAAAGCATAACCCAGACTGATGCCGACCAGACCGATGACAAAGAAAAGAGAATTGACATCTTCGTAAATCAGCAGAGACCAGGCGACAAAAGCCAGCCCGGCCAAAGTCATAACGATCGTGTCAACTCTGTCGGACACATCGAGCATCATCAGCGCGCTCGCCACGATCACCATCAACTGCAATAAAATAAAAAAGAAAGAGCCGCCGGCAAAAAGAAAATTAAGTATGGCGTACCCCAACATCAATAAGGCGCCAAAGGTAAAAAGCCAGTTCTTGGTTGAATGAACGGGTTTGCCTTCTTCTTCGGGCCAGGCGGCACCTAAAACAAGGGTCAAAGCCCCTGTAAGACCTGCTAAGAAAATATGATTCATTGTCTTTTATCTTTAATTGATATTCGCGTGCATTATAACAGTGCAAAGTACCAATCCACAATAGCTTGTCCCCAGAACATGGAGACATAAGTTCCAAGCAATAAAAAGGGCGCGAATGGAATCTGGGTTTGCCTGCCGAACTTTTTGAAGGCCAGGCCGACCAGGCTGTAAACAGAGCCAAATAAATAACCGAAAAACAGGCCCGTAAGCACCATCGGATAACCAAGCAAAGCTCCCATCAGCGCGCCAATCCGAATATCTCCGCCGCCAAGCCAGCGACCCCTGGAACCAAAATGCAGAACTCCAAAAAACAGGACAGGAATCGCGATGCCAATTATCAGATTCACAGGCGTGTAAATGTCATTCAATAAAACATAAAGAATGGCAATAAATATGGCCGGCAGAGAAATCTGATCAGGGATTTCCCTGAACAGAAAATCATAAAATGTAAGCACAATGAAAACAAAAGCAATGAACAGATAGAAAATATGCTGTGTCACATCACCGGAGCCAATCAGGGCGGTGGTCAGAAAGAAAATACCCGCCATACTAAGTTCCAGGAGCGGATAACGAAAAGCGATGGGCTGTTTGCAGAAACGGCACTTAAACTTATTTATCAGATAGCTGACTACAGGAACAAGATCTCTGACACCCAGCTGTTTTGCACACAAAGGGCAGAAAGATCGGCCCCTGATTATACTTTTTTCGCGGATATGCAGTCTGTGAATCAGAACACTGGCGAAACTTCCAAGGACCAACCCGACAAGAATAATAAATACGTAAATCATCGCTATTAAGCATACATGATAATAGGAATAATCATAGGTTCTCTTCGCAGGCGCTTGCGGATGAAGTTGGAAATATTACGTTCCAGCTCACCCTTTAAATCTTTAAGCGGTATTTTTCGGTTTTGCTGGGTGATCTGTTCAAAAGCCTTACTGGCGACCTGCTTAACTTCACGGGCAATCTCTTCTGACTCTTTTAAGTAAAGGAAGCCCCGCGAGATAATATCCGGCTCACTGATAAGCCGCTTGGATTCTTCATAGGCGTGAAAGAGCATCACTACGATTCCGTCTTCAGACATAACTTTTCGGTCCTGAATCACACGGGAACCAATATCACCAAAACCAAGGCCGTCTACCAGAATATCGTTGGCGGGAACCTTTTCTTTGGATTTTCGGACGCCCTGCTTGCTGATTTCCAGCACATCGCCGTTATTATCCAGACAAGTGGCCAGCATACTCGGATCAGCCACTGTTTTGATCATCTCAATATGGCCCTTGCGCATGTAAAGCTCCCCATGAATGGGTACATAGCACTTAGGCTTAATCAGTCCGTACATCAGTTTTAATTCTTCCTGGTGAGCGTGGCCGGACACGTGAATATCCATATCGTTGTTCGTGATCACTTTGGCCCCTTGCGCGTACAGATTGTTGATAACATTGACGATAGCCAGTTCGTTACCCGGAATGGGGCTGGCGGAAATAAGCACCGTATCGCCCTCGCGGATCTTTATACTGGAATGCTCGCCCATAGCCATTCGGGTAAGGGCGCTTAAGGTTTCGCCCTGCGCTCCGGTCGTCAGAATAAGTACCTGGCTGGGCGGCATGGAATTGGCCTGAGCATTAATCTTCCGCACGGTTCCTTTGGGGTAAGTCGCGTAACCGAGTTCTTCGGCAAGTTTTACGTTATCGATCATGGAACGGCCGGAAAGAAATACTTTTCTGTTATTCTTGGCGGCGATATTAACGATTTGATTAATGCGCCCGATCAGAGAGGAAAATGACGCAATAATAAGACGTCCTTTGGTTTTTTCAATAATTTCTTCCAGCTTGGCGGCGACTTCGGCCTCAGATTTACAGAAGCCGGGCCTTAAAGCATTGGTACTGTCGACCATAAGCACGTCTATACCTTTTCTGCCAATCTCAGCAATGCGCTGAAAATCAGTAGGTCTGTCGATAGCTGGTGAATGGTCGAACTTAAAATCACCTGTGTGCACCACACTTCCGACGGGAGTATTCAGATAAATCCCCATACTATTCGGGATGCTGTGATTAACCCTAAAGAACTCAATCTCGAACGCGCCCAATTTTAGCTTGCTGAGTTCATTGACGAAATTCAGTTTCGCGGATTTATCCAGCGCAAATTCTTTAAGCCGGCCTTTTATAAGCCCCAGAGCCAGTTTATTGGCATAAATAGGTGGATTGCCGAGTTTTGGCAGTACATATTGAATTGCCCCGATGTGATCCAGATGGCCATGCGTAAATAGCATCCCCCTGATTTTATTTTTTCTGGCCTCCAGATAGGAGATGTCAGGGACAATAAAATCCACTCCCAGCATATCGGGACCGGCAAAAGACATACCGGCGTCAATAACGATAATATCATTGCGATATTCCAGAGCCATTATGTTCTTTCCGATTTCTTCGAGACCGCCTAAGGGGATGATACGCAGTTTGTCACCTCCAAAATGTTTCGCGTCTGTGCGCGGAGCGATGCCGTGGTGGGGAATCTTGTTTGGTTGTGGTGCGCGGCTGGGGGCCACATGACCCTGAGCCACATGACCCTGAGCCACATGACCCTGAGACGAACTAGCCAGAAGGGCATTGCCCTGAGGCGCGTTACCCTGATGAGCCGGTTTTTTATTCTTTTTATTACGAAACCATCCATGCTTCTTTTTTCCTCCGGAATCCGGCGTAGCGGACGGAGGCCTGTGAATTTCCATATTATTTTATTAAATTCTATTTTGAGTGCAACTTATCTTTTTGGATCTCGCTGAACTTTGACTCATTATAGCAGTTATAAGAAAAAATAGCAATAGAAAAATCGACCCTATACCTAAAAAATGGCTTAAACAAAACAAATTTTTAGTTTAACAATTTCGCCTTTTCTTCCAGCTTCTTTATAACATCCTCAGGAATCCCGAATTCAAGATCGACCCCCGCGAACTCATCTTCGGAAGATTCTGAGACTGCATCTTTCACTTCGTCATCTTTCAACTTCCGCTTCGCGGTTTTTTGTTCCGGTTGCAGTTGCCACATTCGCACAAGGTGCCTGAAAAAATCACTTCGGGAAGCAAAATTTTTCTCAAGGAGCATTTCGTCAATTTCACGAATCATCTTTTCGGAGAGGACAATGGATATGGTTTTAAGCATCATTGATGGGTCAATGCCGGGTCAATGCTCCATCAATGGTGGATCAATGACGGCAAAAATAAAGTAGGGTGGGGGTGGGGTTATTAAAGCGAAGGCTTCAAAAAAATAACTCATAACTTTTTTTGGTACAGATAACGCAGGGCTTCCGAAACATGTCTTGGATGAATATTGTCCTGGTTATCCAGATCGGCAATCGTGCGGGCCATCTTAATGGCTCTGTAATAGGCGCGGGCGGAAAACTTCAGATGATCAATAGCCACGTGCAGTAACTTTTTGCTTTCAGTGTCGAGAACACAAAATTTTTCGATCTGGGCTGTGTTCATTTCAGCATTTCGGGTGATTCCGTGCGCGCGGAAGCGCGCGATTTGTTTTTGGTAAGCCTCATTAACCCGTTGCCGTACTTCGGCCGAAGTCTCAGCGATGGCCGCGCTCTTCAGCAGGGCGGCATGTTCAACAGGCTGAACATCCAGATGCATGTCAATCCGGTCCAGAAATGGCCCCGACAACCTCTGGTGGTAATTTTTTATCCGCCATGCCAGGCAGTTACAGCGCCCTTTCTGTTGTTCCACCCCAAAATACCCGCAGGGGCAGGGGTTCATGGCGGCCACCAGACTGAACTTCGCGGGGTAAGTCACCGTCGCTTTGGCCCTGCTGACCGTAATGTAGCCGTCTTCAATCGGCTGTCTGAGCACATTAAGCACTTCCTGGGGGAACTCAGCCACTTCATCCAAAAACAGCACTCCCCTGTGGGCCAGTGTGATTTCACCGGGTGTCGGTACCGAACCCCCGCCCACGATACTCACCGCCGAAGCCGTATGATGGATGACCCTGAAAGGCCGGACGGCGACGAGCGATTGCTGTTTGGGCAGTTGTCCGGCCACCGAATAAATGCGGGTAACCTCCAGCATCTCCTCCTGCGTCATGTCCGGCAGGATTCCCTGCAGGGCTCTGGCCATCAGCGTCTTGCCGGCGCCGGGCGCACCTTTCATCAAAACATTATGGCCGCCCGCCGCCGCAATCTCCAGCGCGCGTTTGGCCTGCGCCTGCCCTTTTACCATATACATATCAACCGCCGCCGTGGAATCCGTCTCAATGGCTTTAGGCGCAATCGGCAAAGCGCAAAGCTGTTTGTTCAAAAACAAAATAGCTTCTTTCAGATGGCCCACCGGAATAATCTCAATACCCTTTATTATAGCCGCCTCCCGGGCGTTTTCTTTTGGCACCACAATACGCCTGAAACCCCGCCTTCTGGCAAACTCGGTGCTCACCAGTATGCCCGTAATCGGCCGTATCTTCCCGTCCAGTGCTAATTCGCCCAAAAACACAGTATCTTTAAAGCTGACATCCGAAACCAACTTCGAAAAAGCAATCAAACCTAGGGCTATCGGAAGGTCATAACGCGGCCCTACCTTCTTCAAATCCGCCGGCGCCAGATTTACCACAATCTTACCTCTGGGCAAAGGAAGCCCCGCGTTCTTTATGGCGCTCATCACCCGCTCCCTGGCTTCCATCACGGCCGCGTCCGGCAAGCCCACAATCGAAAAAGACGGAATGCTCATTCGCGTATCCACCTCAATTTCAACAAGCTGACCGTCCAGCCCGGACAGCGCCACACTATAAATCTTTGCTGACATAAATTGTTTTCACTTAAATGCTATAAATTCTTTTTAATACTAATTCTCAATGCGGAAAGTCTTTATATCATGGTATTTTATGAAGTGTCAAATTTTTCATTCTCGCATGTCCAAAATTGATGACAAATTTATGGCCCAAGCCCTTAAGCTCGCTGTCCTTGGCGGCCGGTCTGTGGCGCCCAACCCAATGGTCGGGGCACTCATTGTAAAAAACCTGCCCGGCCGGCCGGCAGGCGACAGAATCATCGGCAAGGGCTGGCACCAGAAGTTCGGCGGCCCGCACGCCGAAGTAAACGCCATCAAATCAGTAAGGTGCAAAGCCGACCTTCGCGGTGCTACCCTCTACGTCACTTTGGAACCCTGCCGGCACTTCGGTAAAACGCCGCCCTGTATGAATCTGATTGAATCAGTGGGTATTACCCGTGTCGTCTGCGGTTCCCGTGACCCCTTCCAAAAAGGACGCCGCCCGTCGGAAATAACTTTCATTTCCGGGCCTATTGCCAAAAAATGCCGTGAGCTCAATAAATTCTTCTTCACCTGGGTCACCAGAAAACGCCCTTACATCACCGTCAAAATCGCCACCTCCGCCGACGGTTTTGTTGCCGGACACAATGGCGAACATATCCACTTCACTTCCAGAGCTCAGGACAAGTATGTCCATCAGCTCCGTGCTCAGCACCAGGCCATTATGGTGGGTTCCGGCACTGTCATTTCGGACAATCCGTCACTCACCGTACGCTATATAATAGGTAAAGACCCTCTCCGGATTATTCTGGACTCCCGGAAACGCGTGTCTAAAAACGCCAAAGTCTTCAAAAACAAAAATTACCTGCACATCACCAAAAGAACACCCCTCAAAACCCTCTTCCGCCAGCTGGCCGCCCGCGGCATCGCCTCCGTCCTCGTCGAACCCGGCCCCACCCTTTACGCTTCCCTCAAAAAAGTGGGCCTCATTGATGCACTGATTGTCTTGAAAGGGTCAAAGAAGATTGGCTTGGTTTGATGGCGGTAAAAAATTTTCACCGGAAATAACACTCTTCCCTGTTTTTGACTCAAGCTCTTTTCGTGCGTTTTTTGCAATTTGTCCACCTTTTTTAGCGGGAATCTGATTCCGCTCAAGTCCTTCCGCCACCATGCTCTCGGCAATTTGACGGGTGGAAAGTTCCGCCAGGGCTGTTAAAATCAGTTCCGCTTCGTTCATATGATCACGGAGGTTGTGCTGTTTCTTAAGATTTTTGAGTGCTTTGTGGTCTTTTATGCTTAATTCTGTCCATTCCCGATGGATGATATTTGTGAGAATGGCATATTCATGGCCCTCTTTTACACCATGACCCTTCCAGTAATCGGTGAGCTTATTCCTCGTCTCCTGCCCCATCATCCTCTGCTGAATCCACTTTTCGCTCCGTCCGTGCTCCTTCCAGAGATATCTTGCGCGATCTATTCCCTGCGACGGATCCTGGATTTCAGCGATGCGTTCGGTGCCCACTTTGGAAAGCCACAATTTAAGAGGTTCTGCTTTGGGCGATGGGATGGATTGAATCAGCCGCAGTATGGTTTCTATATTCGCGACATCCGTATTATAAAATTTGCCATCGGCTGACTGCAATTTCAGTTGGTCACATCTTGTGACTAACTTACTTCCCTCCCTTTGTAGGCGGCCTTTAAGTGTAGACCAATAACTTTTTGCCATTTTGAAGTCTGTCTGGTCCGTAAGTACCGCGACAATATCAATCACCGAAAAATACCATTGTTCATGATGCCACGTTCTGCGGATTTTATTTTGTCCGGGGAGGATAAGGCTGTTCATATAATAGAGTTTTTTTAAAATTGCTCCTTTAGTTTAGTAAACATTTGTTCACTAGTCAATATCAAAAAGCAAAATCTAGACACCAAGCCCCAATTAAGTTACATTACTGACACTGAGAACAGCCATGGAGAGTTACCCAAGTGGCTGAAGGGGCGGCTTTGCTAAAGCTGTAGGGGGGCGCAAGTCCCCGCGAGAGTTCGAATCTCTCACTCTCCGCCATTACAACCTAAACTGAATTTTTCTTTCAGATTATTAATAAATTGTATTTACTTCCTATTTTGGCTATGATAAACTTAAGCTAATAAAAATAATTTTTTATTTAATTTAT
>JAHJFD010000037.1 GCA_018825145.1 Patescibacteria group bacterium | reverse complement strand
TGCGCTGAACATTTTTTCCGGAAATCTGAATCACCGGAAGGACTCTTTATACAGCCAAAAGCCTGCAAAAGGCATTATTTTTTTACAGAAAAATCCGTCAAGCCGAAATTGGCTAAAGCCTGAAAACCTAAATAAATACCAGTCTTTATATTGCCTTTTCCGCTTATTTTTGCTATAATATACAGATTGAATAAAGATAAATGGATAAAGAGAAAGTCTTACAGCTAGCAAAAACGGCACTTACCTGGGTTCAGGCTTACTGGCTGATGGCAGTGATTGCGCTTGCCATTATTTTTTACATCATTCCACTTATCATTCGCATAGCCCGCTTTATTTTTGTGCATTTCATGGCCAAAAAGCTGGTTTACATGAAAATTGAGCTCCCCCGCAGTGATTCCAAGATGGACCAGGAAAAGCGAACAGAAAAAGATTTTAAAGAAAAGGTGGCCATCATGTCTCAGCTTTACAGGGCGCTTTATGAAATTCGTGAGCTAAACCTCTGGAACCTGATCAAAACCAAAATCTGGCAAGCCGACAACATTTCTTTCGAGCTTTTTGTCGAAAATCAGCAGCTTTCCTTTTATGTAGTTGTTCACGAAAAGTATAAAAACATCATCGAAAAGCAAATCACTACTTTTTACAACGACGCGGACGTAAAGATTTCCACCAAGCCCTACGATCTTTTCACGAAAGGGAAAAGTATCAAGGCCTACTTCATGTTTACCAAAAAGGACTATTGGTTTCCGGTGAACACCTTTAAAAACATGGAGCAGGATCCGCTCAACGACATCACCAACGTTTTCTCTAAGCTGGAGCCCAACGAAAAAGCCGCGATTCAGATCATTGCTAATCCCGTTGCCGATACTTCATGGAATAAGATGACCGAACAAATGGGCACCTTGCTTTTCAAAAACAAGCCCCTGCCTATCAAAATCCCAATTCCCGTTCTCGGCCCAATTTTCGCTTTCTTTATCAATGCCTTTCGTGGGGCTGGAGGAGGCGGCAAGACCAATGCGCCGGGCGCCTCCAGCGGTGATGCTTATATCCGTATGCTGCAGCCAAAAGAAGAGGCCTTTAAGCGTATTGGTGAGAAAGCCGGTCAAGTCGGTTTTGATACCTCCATTCGGGTGGTGGGTGTGGCAGACAACTCTCAGCGGGCGACCGAAATCGCCAACAACCTCAACATTGCGTTCAGTATTTACCACGATCAGTACAACAACTGGTTCCAGAATCGCCGTATACTACCCTTTGACTTCATCAATAACCCCTTAATGCGCTATTTATTCAAGCGACGTATTCCGGGAATTTTCCACAAAACTAATCTTCTGGCTCAGGACGAGCTTGCTTCGATTTATCACTTCCCGGATTCCAAATACAATCCGGTTCCGGTTATCAAATGGCTGGCTTACAAGGTGCTTCCGCCGCCTGTGGAACTGCCGACAGAAGGCGTGCTTATTGGCAACAACGTGTATCGCGGGCAGAAGCGCGAAGTACGCATCATGCGCGACGATCGCACCCGACACCAGTACATCATTGGTAAATCCGGTTCAGGTAAATCCGTCTTGCTCCACTTTATGGCCCGCCAGGATATCTGGAACGGAGACGGAGTTTGCATGGTGGATCCGCACGGCGACCTGGTTGAAGACACACTGCAGACCGTGCCCAAAGAACGGGCCAGGGATGTAATCCTTTTTGATCCGGCGGATACCGAAAGGCCTATGGGTCTGAATTTGCTGGAAGCTCATACACCCGAAGAACGCGACCGCGCTTCACTGGATGCCATGGAAATCTTCATAAAAATCTTCGGCGACGAAATTTTCGGCCCGCGCATTCAGCACTACTTCCGTAACGCCTGTCTGACATTAATGGAAGACGAAGAAGAAGGTGCAACACTGATCGATGTACCGCGCATTTTCGTGGATGAAGAATTTTTGAAATACAAGCTCAGTAAAGTCACTAACTCCGTCGTACGTTCTTTCTGGGAACATGAATACGCCAATACCGGCGATCGCGAAAAACAGGAAATGATTCCGTATTTCAGTTCCAAATTCGGCCCTTTCATCACCAATACCACAATTCGTAATATCATCGGACAGGCCAAATCAGCCTTCAGTATCCGTGAGGTCATGGACCAGCAAAAAATCCTTCTGGTAAATCTGTCAAAAGGTAAGGTGGGCGACCTGAATGCCCAGTTATTGGGACTCATTTTCGTGAACAAAATCAATATGGCGGCCATGGGAAGGCAGGAAATACCCAAAAAAGACCGCAAAGACTTTTACCTGTACGTGGATGAATTCCAGAATTTCGCCACCGACACTTTTGCCACCATCCTCTCGGAAGCGCGTAAGTACCGTCTTTCGCTCATTATGGCTCATCAGTATATTGCCCAGCTCACCAAAACCCCCACCGGTAAAGACGACACTCGTGTGCGCGACGCCGTGTTCGGTAACGTGGGTACCATGTGTTCCTTTAAAGTGGGCGCCGAGGATGCCGAATATCTGGCCAAAGAATACGCTCCTACCCTTTCCGAACAGGACATTCTGAGCATTGCGAATTATAAGGCCTACATCAAACTCAATATTCACAACACCACCTCGCGGCCATTTTCCATCGAAAGCATCTGGGACCCCATCGAAAATCCCAAGCTGGCGGAAGTCCTCAAAAAATACTCGCGCATGAAATACGCCCGGAAGAAAATGTTTGTGGATCAGGAAATTGAAGCCAGGCTCGGAATAACTTAAAAATCCTTGTCTTAGGACGAATAGCGGGGTATGCTAACTTACGCATATTTTTTAAATATAATCCAATGAAGAATAAGAATAATCGACTTGCCATCATACTTGCAGTGCTGGCCATCATTTTGGCAGCCTACGCCACTTACGCTACTTATAATTTAAAAAAGGAAAATCTCGGCGCTGAAGTATTCAAGGCCAATGT
Organism: Patescibacteria group bacterium; assembly: GCA_018825145.1. Taxonomy (GTDB): domain Bacteria; phylum Patescibacteriota; class Gracilibacteria; order UM-FILTER-43-11; family UM-FILTER-43-11; genus JAFGTE01. The sequence continues at coordinate 14,624 of JAHJFD010000037.1, read as the reverse complement.
TTTTGAGGCGATTGATGCTTACGTTGCCGAAAAAAGCGGTCAGCCCACTGGTCCGGTTGATGTGAGCATTGATGACGACCCTATGAAAGGCGACAAAAACGCGGCGGTTACTATTGTTGAGTTCACTGATTATCAATGTCCTTTCTGCGGACGTTATGCCAATGAAACAATGCCCGAAATTGTGAAAAATTATGTCGATACCGGTAAAGTCCGCTACGTGCTTCGTGATTTCCCTCTGGGCGGTCACCCCAATGCAGGTCCCGCGGCTAACGCGGCCGAATGTCTGCGTGAACAGGGCGGAGACGGCATGTATTTTGAGTATCACGATATTCTTTTCTCTCACCAGGAAGACCTGAGTGTAGAAAAATTAAAAGAGTTCGCCGCCGGTTTTGATGTCGATCAAACTCAATTTGCCACCTGTGTGGACGAAAATAAATACGAATCTGAAATTGCCAAGGATTTTGCTGATGGCGGTAAATACGGCGTTCGTGGAACACCGGCCTTCTTTATCAATGGAATTCCGCTTTCCGGCGCTCAGCCTTTCGAAAACTTTAAGGCGGCAATAGAACAAGCTTTATCTGAATAAAAACCATGAGATTTAAAAAATCCATCTTATTAATCCTTCTTGGAGCCGTGTTTTTCACGGCTCCTTTGACTTACGCGGCGGATAATCCGGACAACACGGTCCGAATCGAAGTATTCGAGCGCCAGGACTGCGGTCATTGTCAGGATGAAAAAGCTTTCCTGAACCAGCTCCAGAAAGAACGCAGAGATCTTATTCTGATTTTTCATGATATCGCTGAACCGGCACATAAAGAGCACTTCAAACAGCTGACGGAATTGGAAAACATGCCCAAGGTAACACCTATTACAATAATCGATTCAGTGGTACTGCAGGGATTCGATACGGCCGAAACAACCGGTAAAAAAATCGAAAAACTGATCGAGGCTACAAAAGGCAAGAAACAATATACTTTTGAAGAATTTATCGCGGCCGGCGGAAGCAAAGAAATTCTGGCGGAAGAAGGTACCTGTGATACAGGAGATGTCTGTGAAATTGAACCGGAAGAGTATTTGGTGAGCATTCCTTTTGTCGGCGCAGTCGATGTGGCCAAATACAGTTTGCCGGGTATGGCGCTAGTCCTTGGTTTTGTTGATGGCTTCAACCCCTGCGCCATGTGGGTGCTGGTTTTGTTTCTGACTATACTGCTCGAGGCTGGCAGTCGCAGACGCATGTTTGAAATGGCCGGTTTGTTTATTTTTGCGGAGGCGGTTATGTATTACCTTATTCTCAACGTCTGGATGACGGCCTGGGATTTTGTGGGAATGGACCGTATTGTTACACCTGTAGTTGGTTTTGTGGCAGTCGCGGCCGGCCTGTATTTCCTTTATAACTTCTATAAAGCCGACACCACGTGCAAAGTGGGAAATCTGAACAGCAAACGGAAAACCGCCGAAAAGATCAAATGTTACGCTACAGTCCCAATGAACATTCCTGTGGCTTTGGGTATTTTAGGCCTGGCTTTCTCAGTCAACATCATCGAGTTTGCCTGCTCAGTGGGAATTCCGCAGACCTTCACAAAAGTTCTCGATCTCAATTACCTGAATTTCGCCGGCAAGCAATTCTACAACGCGCTTTACATAATCATGTATATGATCGATGATCTGATTGTTTTTGCTTTGGCGCTATATAGTTTCGATAAAATCGGCCTGACGACTGCCAAATACACGCGCTTCTCACACTTTTTAGGCGGCATACTCATGGTACTGCTTGGCCTGATCCTGCTGACCAAACCGGGGATTTTAGTTTTTGGATAAAAAACCTTTTTCAATTTTGAATACAAAAAAGTACATTAAGAACGTCTTTTTGTCATCTGCCTTCGTTGGGCTTCTGTTTACCGCCATGCCAAAAGCGTTGGCAGTCGATTTTACTGAACACGAAATCATGCTGGAAAGACAAGGGGAAGCGCTTATTTCGGAAGTCATTTTAGAGCGGCAAGCTTTCAACACAGTTATAGTTAAACTCGAAAAAGACATTGACGGTTTGATGGTCAACTTTGGTAACAAATGGGAAGAGGTGGAAATTCATGATGACGGCTGGGGTGATGACCGGTTGGTGGTTACGTCTCCTACACACACCATGCGGTTTCGCTGGGATCAGCCTGGAACTGACACAGCCCTCAACCTGAAGGCGACTGTTTTTTATTATGAAGAAGATGAGTCTGGCGGACTGCCTTCCAAACTTCAGGCCAGTTCAGGTTTTACGGCCGGAACCTACAAAATTATTACCCGCCGCGAGTGGGGAGCCGATGAAGAACTGCGCGTCTGGAATTCCGAAAACATTCCAGCTAGCGATACTAAAGGCGACAGTGGAACGACCTATGTCGATCCATGCGCAGACATCGAAAAAAACTACGCCGGAGAATTTGAGCTGACTATGGTCAAGGAATACAACTCTGACGGTCAGCCTCTTACCTGGCCCCTTCAGTACGCAAAAAAGCTCGAAAAATTTGTAGTACATCACACCGATTCCGAAATTCGCGATCTGAATGGGGATTCACTTACAGATACACGTGATTATCAGGCCATAATGCGGGCTATTTATTACTACCACACCATTTCCCGCGGATGGGGCGATATAGGCTACAATTATGTGATTGATCCGCTAGGAAACATTTACGAAGGGCGTTTTGGAGGCGACAAGGTAATCGGGGCGCACGCGTTGTGTTACAACCATGGCACTCTGGGTATTGCTGTCATCGGTGATTATCAGAACAACGAGGTGCCCGAGCCGGCGCTTCAGGCTCTGATCTGGCTGATTGGAAAGAAAGGAAAAGAATACGGAATTGATCCTCAGGGAGCTTCAACTTTCAGAGGCAAGAGCCTGTTCAATGTGATCGGTCATAAAGACGTGCGAGCCACGTCCTGCCCGGGTGAAAAACTGTACGCTCTTCTGCCCAAAATCCGGGACCGGGCCGCCCTTGCCATGCGGAATTTTTCCGAATCAACGCTTTCAGCCTCGGAATACGACTACAACGCGGAACTGATCAGCGATCTGAGCATTATTTCCCTTGGCCCCGGCGAACGAAAATCAGTAACTCTGAAGTTTAAAAACACGGGTAAAAAGTCCTGGGACAACACTACCTGGCTACATGTGGCCCTTAACAACGATCCAAATGCCCGGGTGGTGCCTGCCGTGGAAGACAAATCTTTTGTGGCGGCCGACCTTCAGGAAGATTCTGTTAATCCCGGCAAAACGGGTACTTTTATCGTCGAAGTCGAGGGTGGCTTTAAACCGGGTCATTACGCTTTCCAGCTTAGCCCGGTCGTGAATGGCCGTTATAAGATTTCACGGGCTTCAGAATACGTAAGTCTTAAAGTGGAAAAACCGGTTTACGACTATGAGGTTATCGGTCATAAATTCCCAAGCGGAACGGTCTTTCAGGGGCAGAAAATTCTGGCCACCGTCGAACTGAAAAATAACGGTAATGTTACCTGGAGGAACTATGGCAATAATCCGATCACTTTAGGCGCCTCCGAACCAAAAGACCGGGCCAGCATCTTTATCAAAGACAATCCTTCCCGCATAGGTTATCTGGCCGACAGTGAAGTGGCCCCCGGAGAAACCGGACACTTTGTACTCAATCTGAGTGTACCCGAAGACCGTGAGGGGGAAGTGATCGAACGCTTTATTCCGGTCATCGAAAATGCCGGTTGGCTGGCCGATAAGGCACTTGGTTTCAAAGTTAAAATCAAAAAACCCGTGCATTTGGCCCGTACTCTCAAAGTGGATCGGCTTGGCTCCATGTATCCCGGCGAACGGCGATTTGTTCAGGTGGATATGATAAATATGGGCGATCTGCCATGGGATTCATCCACTGTTGAAACCACCTTGCTGGGCCGTGGGATCAAAGTATTCAAGCGGATGCTATTACCTCAGGAGTCTGTCAAACCGGGTGAAACAATGAAGATAGGCTTCTGGGTGGAGGCGCCGATGGAAGCCGGCCAGCATACCATTTACCTGCGATCCCGTTTTAACGGAAAACCGATTCGCGGAGCTGTGGCACAATACGTAGTTGCTGTGCCTGAATCTGTTTTGCGGGGCGGCAAAATGGAGCAAGGTGATTCCATCGTAAACATCGCCCCACGTGAAGAAAAAGAACTGACCGTAAAGTTCAAAAATACGGGTAACGTGGTCTGGAAGAAAATGGGGGCAAACCCTGTTCATCTGGGCACCAGCCAGCCGAACGACCGCCAAAGCAAAGTCTACGTGAAGTCCGATTGGTTAGATCCGTTCCGTGCGGCGGAACTAGAGGAGGAAGAAGTTATGCCCGGCAAAATCGGCACCTTCAAATTAAAAGTCCGTTCAGATGTCCGTGGTCGTTTTTCCGAAAACTTCCAGCTTGTTATGGAAGGAGTTGGCTGGATCACAGGTGCGAATGTTCGCTGGCAGGTCAACGTAACCGGCGACATCAAAACATCTTCCTCTCAAACAAGTACAAGTCCAAAAAATACGGCCACATCAACGGCGGCTCCAAGCGCGACTTTGACAATCACTCCGACCACCACTACAACTCCTGTCGCAACGCCGATTACAACCGAAAAACCCTTTCGCGTGCGCCTTTCACACGATGCGAGTACTGCCACTTTGACTGCCGATAAGCCATTTTTGGTTCTCAATGAAAAAGATCAGGCCATCTTCAATCTTTCCGCGGGCAAAGAAATTAGTGTTAAAAAAGTAGCCAGCGTTTTTCAGGTCAAGTCCGGTTCCATCACCAAAAACGCGACAATTGTTCGCCTGATGCCCAAAGAAGAAGGCGGGATTTCAGAAATCGTTACAATGGAACACCGCCCTGCCTGGAACACAAGCCTGAACGACAACCGCTTCCGGGGTATCATCGAAATGCGGGTAATCAACGGGCAGGTGGCTTATATCAATGAACTTCCCCTTAAAGATTATCTGAAAGGTCTGGCGGAAGTGTCTAATGGCGATCATCCGGAAAAACAAAAAACTATCGCGGTACTGGCCAGAACTTACGCACGTTTTTACATGGACGAAGCGAACCGCAAGTTCCCCGGTATGCCTTACGACGGCAGTGATGATCCGGCCATCTTCCAGCGCTATCTTGGTTACGGAGTGGAGGTCCGTTCACCGAATTTTGTCAGTGCCGCGCAGGCAACCGAAGATATGGTAGTTACGTATCAGGGAAATCTGATTAAAACACCATACTTCAACCAATCCGATGGCCGCACACGGTCGGCCGAAGAAGTCTGGGGCTGGACCAATACGCCGTATCTCAAATCTGTTTCCGATCCCGCGTGTGCCGGACTGGAACTAAAAGGGCATGGTGTCGGTTTATCCGGTTTTGGAGCTACCGCTCAGGCCGAAGCAGGTAAGACATTTGAAGAAATCATTAAATACTATTACTCTGGCGTCGCCATTGAAAAGATTGTGGATTAATTTTCAATCTTCAATTTTCAATCTTCAATCATGTATTTGTGCATCGATACAATTTCATCGGCCGCCGGAATTACGTTGGCTAACCCTCAGTCTGCCACCCATTTTCCTTTGAATCCACAAAATTCTTCGGACGGCATCATTCCCGCTATCGATAAAGCGCTGAAAAAAACAAAGTCCGCTTTATCCGATCTTGATGGGGTTTTTGTCATAAAAGGCCCCGGTTCTTTCACCGGTCTGCGCGTCGGCTTATCAGTCGCAAATCAGTTTGCTCATCAGCTTAAAATCCCCATCATCGGCCTACGTACCGACGAATGGTGGCTCACGCGCACGGATCAAACCGACGCCACCTATCTGCAGTCCATGAATAAGGCGGAAGTATATGTGTCGCAAAGCGAGAAATCCGTCATCAAAGAACTCGAAAAACTCGCCCCCTGCATCTGGCTCGGTCAGCTCAGCGGGGAACACCGCGCCAGACTTTCGAAGGATTTTACAGAAATTAAAAAAACCGATTCCATCGAAGGCACCTGGCAAAAATTAATCCGGACTTTCGCCAATCCAGGTGTCGAGCGCAGAACTTATGACCTGGTTGAGCCTTTTTACGGCAAAGATCCAAGTATCACAAAAAGCAAACGCCAAATATCAATTTAGACAAATTTAGTTCATTTTTCCTTGGTCACTAGCATACCCAATAACAGTGACTTGCAACAATATATCTATTAGATATAAAATACAGCACTAAATTTATATCTAACAGATATACTCATGAAGAAGTACCTAATCAGCATAAGCGAGGAGCTCGGTATTGAAATCGAAAAGGCAATCAAACGATGGGGTTTCAGTAGCAAAACAGAGTTTTTCAGATATGCCGCTATCGATTTTATACGAAATGATGGTCGATTTATGCCTGCCGATGAAATGCTGAATGAGCACAATAAGGCCATCATAAGGGTAAAAGCAAGACAGGGGGTCATTGAATCAACAAGGGCATGGAAAAAAGAAAACCCTTATGTTGATTCTGACATGGGCTAACGCCCCTCAAAAGAATCCCATTCCCGTTTCACGTAATCCAGAATCTTTTTTTTGAAGTGCTCAACATCAAATTTTTCCGCGTGTTTTCGGATAAACTTTGGGTCGAATTTCTTTTTTTCAAAGCGTCCAATGGCATCCTTCAGGCTTTCAATAGTCTGTTCTTTAAAAAGCACACCCGTCTTTCCGTCTATCATCGTATCTAAACTACCTCCGCGGTTCAGCGCTATTACTGGCCGTCCGCAAGCCATCGCTTCAAGCGGTACAATGCCGGCATCCTCAATCTGCGGGAACAAAAAACCCTTACAATTGGCGTACAACTCGACTAACTTCTTATCATCAACATAGCCAAGAATCTCCACGTTAGGTTCTGCCATGGCTTTCAGTTTATTTAAATCCGGGCCGGTACCGGCAATTTTAAGCGGAAGGCCCAGTTTGTTAAATGTGGCCACCAACAGGTCAAATTTCTTGTAAGGAATCAATCGCCCCACGGAAAAATAATAATCCTCCGTCGGCTTACTTACAGGTTTAAACTTTTCCGTATGCACGGGCGGATAGATCACTTCGGAATCCCGCTCATAATATTTCTTTATCTGCTGACCGATATGGCTTGAATTAGCGATATATTTATCCACTCGCTGAGCCGCGCAGTAATCCCATTCGCGAATCTTCTTTATCTGCTTGCGGATTCTTCCGTGCAGAATGCGGGGGAATTTCTTCAGTCTCGTTTCAAAATCCCAGCTTTCCCAGGCATAGCGCATAGGGGTGTGGCAATAACTTATATGCAGAGTATTTGGCTTGGTAATAACCCCCTTGCTCACACTGTGACAACTGGAAAGCACCAGATCAAACTCATCCAGATCCATCATTTCCACGGCCGTGGGCATCAGCCCCAAAAGCCACTGGTGCTTTTTAACCGGCAGTTTTTGCAAATAAGTCGTCCGAACATCTTTCAGATCCCCAAGCTCACGCATATTTTCAGGCTTATAAATCGTCGTGTATATTGGCGCTTCCGGAAAAATATCGCAAAAAGCGCTGATAACGCTCTCCGCGCCACCGTAATTGGTCAGCCAGTCTGTAACAATCGCGATTTTCATTTTTTTTATTGGAAGTCACTATTTATTATACAGGCTCACCTTCCAAACACCATTCCATCGCCTTATCCACCTTCACATTTACATACTGCCCGACCAGTTTCGGGTTGTCGGCCTTAAAACGGCACAGCTTAAACTCAGGAATCTTACCACTGGCATAGCCTTTTTCGACTTTTTCCACCAATACTTCCACTGTTTGCCCCACGAACTGCTTCAAATATTCCTCCGAAACCTCTTTCATGGCCTCCGTAACCTGTTCAAAACGCTCTTTCTTGACTTCATAAGGCACATCATCTTTCATGCTTCTGGCCGCCAGCGTGCCATCGCGTTGTGAATATTTGGAAACATAGACCAGGTCAATTTTGCAGTCTTTAATCAAATTCAGACTACCCATAAACTCTTCCTCGGTTTCACCGCAAAAACCCGTAATAATATCCGTGCTGATCGATATGGTTGGAATCCGTGCCCGTAGCTTATTAATGAGTTCCTTAAACCGTTCCACCGAATAATGGCGGTTCATCCGCTTTAGGCAGGAATTCGACCCTGACTGAATCGGCAAATGCAGGTGAGGCACCATGCTTTTCAGCCCTCCGTAAAGCGCGATTACATCGTCACCCATGTCTTGTGGATGCACCGTGTAAAAGCGAATCCGCCGGATACCCGGTACCGCGTCCACTTTTCGCAGAAGCTGTGTGAAGGGTGAATCTGAAGATCCTGTATCCGCGTCCGTTGGATCGTAAGTATTTACGTTCTGCCCCACAAAATTCACCTCAGTTGCCCCTCTTTTGGCCATTTTCTCAACCTCATCCATGATTTCGGCGATGTCTCGCGACTCATTTCGGCCTCGCGAGTATGGCACAATGCAATAGGAACAAAAATTGTTGCATCCGCTCATGATCGGAATAAAAACCTGCGTCAGATTCGTGATTTTCGGGTTGATGTGAAAGTAACTTTTCATCTCCGAAACCTCATCCGCACCGTCCATATGGTGCATTTTGTGTAGCATATCCGGCAGGTGCATCAAATCCTTGATTCTGAATACAAAATCAACGCTTTCCATGCGCTGAAATACCTTTTCCTTACTTTCTCCACGCAATCCGGTGTCTTTGTGGATCATACATCCAGTGATGCCGATTTTCAGTCGTGGATTTTGCTCTTTTAGCTTCTTAAACGGTTCGCCCAAGCCATAAATCCGGCTTTCCGAGCTTTTTTTAACCATGCAGGTATTCAGAATAACCAGATCGGCCTTTTCGTAGTGATTTACGGGTTCGTAACCCATTTTTTCGAGCACGGTCATCACCCGTTCCGTGTCGGAATAGTTCATCTGACAGCCGTAGGTTTTGATGTGATATTTGAGCTTCATGAACGAGGTACATTCTAATGGAATTTTTGGCTTTAAGAAAGCCAAATAGATAACATTTTATTATTGTACAATATTTCTATTTTAGTCAACCCCTAAGACTGGCAAAAACGGCTTATTTATGCTAAAATATTAAGAATATTTTGAAAAAACAAAAAAGAGATAAATGAAAGTCCCTTCTCGTAAAAAGACGGAAAGAACAAAACAGGTGTTTTTGCGGAAGGTAATTGGCCCTTTTTTGGTTATACTCTTTATTTTGGCAGGCTTCCTTTTTTCTGTCTCAAATCAGGATCCTTATACGCGCACGCGCGCGCAAGAATCGGAAACCGAAATGGTTGAATCTGTTAAATCGGAAAACACGATCGCTACTGAAGGCGAAACAGAAGAGCTGACGGAAGAATCAATTTCTGAAGATATACCCCTGGATGACCAAAGCCAAACGGACAGCGCTGATTTAAAAGAACCAACTGAAGCAGCTGAATTAGAAGTGGCTGTTGAGGGTGAGGGAGATGATCTGCAAAAAATCGTAGAAGAAGAGAGCATAATTAACGAAGAGGAATTATTTGATTGTGTGGAAATAGAAATACCGGCGGAGCCAGTCGAAGCCGAAGAAGAAATCATTGAAGCAGCAGCAGCAGTAGCAGAAGAAGTGTCATATGAGGAAGAAATTGTTGAAGAAGTAATAGACAGGCCGATCGAAGAGGAATCTGCCGCGGTAGATGAAGATGTAGCAGAAGGTACAGCCGAAGAAGAAATAGAAGGCCCAGCAGAAGAAAGACCAGTTAAAGAAAAAGTTGCTGATGAGGGCGAGGGAGATGAAGAAGCACTAATCGAAGAAGTAACAGAAGTGCCAGTCGAAGAGGAAGTCACTGAAGTAGCGGAAGAGGTCATTGAAGAAGAAATTGTTGAAGAAGAAATTGTTGAAGAAGAAATTGTTGAATATGAAGAAGTGGAAATACTCAGGGAAGGAAAGCTTTTTAGATGCAAAAGAAAAATGCCGGCCACGGAATCCGCCGTGGTGGCCGAAGAACAGGAAGAGGAAGTTGCAGAAATTATTCAGGACGTCGAAGAAAAAAAGGCGATCCTTGAAGGGGTTCTGATTAAGGAGGGGGATAATTTTGCAGAAGAAAATGAAGTGTCCAAAATCAAACTTGCGGAGGTTGAAATTGAAGGGAAGATACTGGGGGATGAAGTCAGTCTGAACGAAGCGGTTGAAGCGCTCGTTGGATTGACCACCACTGAACAGGACATTGAAAAGGCAGTCATCCGTTCGGTGCTAAGGCAAAAAGACAACAATATTGCCGCGGCCGTGCTACAAGATAAGAAGACAGAAGGCCTTATAAGGCAAAACGCCAAAAAAGCGTTACTTGAAACGCTTGAAAATAAAGTCGGAAAGACCATTGGCAGGAAAACGGTACAGGAACTAATCGCGACTGATCTGAAAGACGACCCCGAGATTAAAGATGTTATCAACCTTATGGTGACGGATGATCTGAAAATGGAACTCATCAGGCGAACCGTAAAAAACAATCTGCAGGAAGAAGGAATTGAGCTCGAAGATGATGTAAAGGAGCTCATCAAAAACGACTACAACAAATTTGTTCTCGAAGAGCTGATGGGCGAAAAGCTCAAAAAGAAAGAAAGTACTCAGGCAATTCTGGTGGATGCCGTTGGTGCCGAAGAAGAAGTGGCAGAAGAAAAACCGATCATTCCGGTTATCAAAGTAATGGCCAGGGGGCCTGCAGGCACGATTCAGATCCCCATCGAAAACTTGCGCTTTGAAGCGGGTTCGGTAGTGATGATTGTTGATCCTATCCGTCAGTTCGCGCCAGGTGTATACCAGATTGAGGTTGAGATCAATAACCCAATAACCGGCCGGACTGAAACTATTCTTCAGGATTTCGCCTGGGGCGTTCTGGCAATAAACACCGGAAAAGATATATATCAGCCGGGTGATCTGGCAGCAATTAACATCGGCGTTCTGGATGACCAGGGTTGGCCGGTTTGTGATGCCGAAGTCGTTCTTGAGATCAAATCGCCAAGTGACTCTATTGGTTACCCGAAAGTTGAAAATACAGGCAATTGTGAGATTTTTAACTCGCTTAACACCAAACCGGACTATCGTGCGGAGTACACTTTTTCGCAGGAGGGCAAATACGTCCTGAAGCTCAGCGCCACACTTCCGAACGGCAAAACGCGCACGATGACCTCAAGCGTGAAAGTCGTTCGTATTCCGGATTTTGTTATCTACAGAAGTGCCGCTACCCGTCTGTATCCGGTTGGCATATCGCCGATGAGCATCGACGTCTACTTCTACAGGGATTTTGAGGGGTATATTTCGGATGTCGTGCCGGGGGATTTTCAGATCAATTCCATGGAATCAACAGGTAGTGCCGTTTCCACTAATGGTGAAATAAACACGACAGACGGTAGTGACGTGAAACTGATAACCTGGCAGGTAAAGGCAAAATCAGGCAATGTTCAGTCTTTCCGGTATTTCTACGACGCGCCTGATATCAGTCCGCAGTTTTATACAATTGGCCCTCTGAACAGCTCCGGAACATTGTATGAAAAAAGAAAATGGCAGATCGCGAATGACGAACCAAGGATCGCCGCCGACACGGAAGGAGACCTTTTGGGGCACTGGAAATTCAACACCGGTTCAGGCTCAACGGCCATCGACTCATCAACTTATGGCAACGACGGCACCTTGACCAACATGGAAGCTGGTGACTGGTCTACCGACACGCCAACCGGCATGAACGACGATCCTTATTCGCTGGACTTCGACGGCAGCAACGAATATGTTACTGTTTCCGACCCGGTAGGTGGTGAGCTCGATTTTACATACGAAGATGACTTTTCAATCACTGGTTGGTTCAATCGAGCTGACGATGGAGTCTATCGCACTATTCTTGCTAAACGAAATGGCACCTCAACATCAGACGTGGGCTATGTGGTGTCTATTTTAGCCGAAACGGATGAACTTCTTTTTGAAGTATCAGATGGAGATGACAGATATGAAATGAGATCATCTACAACCTTCACTTCGGCTTCCGGATGGAATCATTTTGCCATTGTCTGGGATCAGGACAGCGCGGCAAATTCAAAAATTTACATTAACGGGACAGATGACAGCGAAACACACAGCGGAACCATTGATGATATTGGCGATCTTGCCAATTCTCTTGCTGTCAACATTGCCGCAGAATCCGACGCAGAAGCACCTTTTTACGGAAAACTTGATGACATCCGCATTTACGACAGAGTTCTTACAGCCGATGAAGTCAGCGTGCTCGCCGGCGGTAATGCTCCCGGTGGTATCAGTTCTGATCTGCAATTGTGGTTAAGGGCCGATGCCGGAGTAACCACTTCCGGATCCGATGTCACAGACTGGGCAGATCAGTCCGGCAATGGTAACGACGCAAGCCAGGCAACTACCACAAATCAACCAGATCTTTTGACTGATAATCTCAACTATAATCCAGTCATTGACTTCGATGGAGTCGATAACTTTATGAGTATCTCGGGTGGTTTATTTGGCACTGCTACGCATAGTGAGCTTAATGTATATGAGGTGAAACGAATAAATACAGTCAAGCAATCTTACAGTTTTACTGAATGGGTAAGTACTGGTCTGGTTTCGGCTCATATGCCGTGGAGCGACAACAATATATATTGGGATGGAGGTGGTACGAGTGGTAACTATCGACTTAGTGCGGCATGGGGTGGTACGGTTACCGAGCCTTACATATGGTCAATGAGCTATAGTACTAGTGGTGCGACACCTGATGGTAACAATCAAGACATTTCGCGAAATGGCTTAAGTATTGGAAATGATGCCACAGCTACGAGTTTCACTGGTACAGGCAGCGACTTCTATCTTAATTCGAATGCTTATGGATCAGCTTACTTTGAAGATTCCTCCAGGGCAGAATTCATAGTTTATACAGGCTCCATTACCGCTACCGAAAATCAGAAAATCGAATCTTACCTGGCTATCAAATATGGTATTACAATTGACCAATCCGACGCAAGCGGAGGAATAGACTACATTGATTCTTCCGGCACAACGGTATGGGCCCAGGACACGTCAGACACTTTCGAAAACGACATCTCAGGCATTGGTCAGGATGACACCTCAAGCCTCAATCAGACTCAGTCCAAGTCTTCAGACAGTGACGGAATTTTAAGAGTGGCTGATGCCACTGCCATGGATGATCTGGATTTCTTTACCTGGTCAAACAACAATGGCACTGCCAGCTGGACAATGACCGGCGCGCCTGCCGGATACGAAATTCTATCAAGACAATGGCGCTCTTATGTGTACCTCGCAACCAAAGACGTAGAAACCGTTGACTTTGAATTTGATGTGGCAGATACAGACTTTAATGTGCCGGCTCCGGTATCTGGAACAACTTACTATTTTGTTTACGATAAAGACAAAGATGGCAATCTTGACGACGAATGTTTGAGCACCGGCAGTTGTGCCACAACTGGTGGAGTTATAGCCATGAATGACAGTGGCAGCTCAGGAGACGATACAGCAGATGATAACAAATGGACCGCACAAGCCGATTTTCCTGAAGAAGCCGCAACATATACACAAATCAAATTTACCCTGGCAACCGAATTCCCATACCCCGGTGGTGTCAATTCCAACCTGGAAATGTGGCTTCGCGCCGATAGTAACAGTGTTTCCCAAAGCGGTAACGGTACTGCCGCTACCGACTGGACAGATCTTAGCTCAAACGCATATTTATTTGACCGTACTATTTCCGGTATCGGAGGCAGCGACCCCACTTGGTATAGTAGTCTAATCAACGGTAACCCTGCCGTATCTTTTAGTGCTACAACCGACCGATTGGGTATCAGCAGTTTCAGTGGGATGCCTACAGGCGATCTATGGATAGCCACTGTCTATCAGGATGAAGACAGTAATGATGAATGGATATGGACTTACGGAGCAAACGACTGCTCTGTGCGTCTTGAGGCAGATGGTAGTTTTGCTACATATTATGGAGACAATCCATTGTATTCTTCTGCAGCAAACGGGGATGATGGAAAACCTCATATCCTCACTATGCGAAGAACCGGTACCACATTTACTCAGGTTCTTGATAATCTGCAAATCGGAACAGAATCAAATTCAGATACCCCTGCAGCAAGTCAATGTATTATGCTGGGAGAACGTATGAGTACCAACTGTGTAGCTTATGGCACCAGTTCTGACTTTGAAGGTGACATTGCCGAAATAATCGCCTACGATAACTACCCATCAGTCACCGACCAGAAAAAAATCAACTCCTATCTGGCCATCAAATACGGTATCCCCCTCGATCAAACCACCCCAACTGATTATCTGGATTCAGATGGTAATACCATTTGGGATTCATCTGAAACTACCTACAATCACGATATCGTCGGTATCGGTCAGGATGATGATTCAGGTTTGGATCAAACTTCCACCAAGTACGAAGATACAGAAAATATCCTCCAAATTTCCGAGGCCGACAGTCAGGATGATCTGGACTTCCTGACGTGGGCCCACAACGATGGTGACCGCCTCTGGACTTCTACAGATGCTCCTGCCGGCTATCAAATCCTGGAACGCCAGTGGCAATTTCAGGAAACCGGTGATATCGGCGGCTTCGATATTGAATTTGATGTACGCGATGTGCAT
>JAHJFD010000036.1 GCA_018825145.1 Patescibacteria group bacterium | reverse complement strand
TGCGCTGAACATTTTTTCCGGAAATCTGAATCACCGGAAGGACTCTTTATACAGCCAAAAGCCTGCAAAAGGCATTATTTTTTTACAGAAAAATCCGTCAAGCCGAAATTGGCTAAAGCCTGAAAACCTAAATAAATACCATTCGAGAGCTTGTTTTAGGTGTGAAAAAATGATATAATATACGGATATTTCTAAAACAAAAATCATGCGGATTACTAACCTGCTAAATCATCCTGTGCACAGACTGGGTGTCGGACTATTGGGAATTATGGCTATGGGCGCGCTAGTCTTAAGTCTTATTCCTGCAAGAGCTGATAACCCGACTTTCTTTTTCTCAGATTCAGCCGCGTGCGGCAGCGCGGTTTCTACCATGGACGCGGAAGTCGGAACTGCCGTAAATCTTTATGTCTGTATCGACGCCGACAATGAAGGAAAGGGTCTTTTGGGTGCTGAAACAAATATCGCTTACTCCACGCCCGCGCTGGATGTGAATAATGTTTTGTGTAATGCCTTTGACACCTGTATTGATCTTTCGGAGGCCGGAACGGTTAAACTGCTCGCCGCCTCTGGGCCGCTTCCCGACGGACAGGCGGTCACCGTACAAAGCAAGTTCGCAGGTTTTGCCGTCACGCCAAAAGCTGTCGGAAGCTCCGTTCTCAGGTTCAGCCTTGCACAAGTGATTGATGAAGATCAGAACGTGAAAAACAGGAGCGGCGTCAGCCTTACGATCAACGTGACCGAAAGAACCGTACCGGAAGAGGAAGTGCCGGCGGAAGAAGAAGTTATTCCGAAAAACAAGCTGGTAGGTCAGGATTTGATTCCTCAGGAAGAAATTCCCGGCACGGAAAGGAAAGCTGCGCCTGAGGAGGTGCCGGCGGTAGAAGCTCCCGCGCCTGAAGCTACCAGAATATCGAGCATCGTTGTCAGTCCGGTTTCAAATACGGCCCAGCCCGGCGCGGTTGTTCAGCTGGTAGCTAGGGCTTACTACACCGGAGGCAGGCCCAGTGAAAATATAACTTCCTGTTTCCCCTGTCCGACACCCGACAATTCGTCCGACGGAACAACCACATATACCATTGTGAGCGGACCCGGAAGTCTTACGGGAAGCAAAGTAGCGGTCAGTCCTTCCGCGATTCCCGGTCAGGTCATAGCTTTCAATGCCCACTACGCGGACAATATCAGCGGAAGCAGCGGGCTGAGCGGCAATGCTTATATTACCGTTGCGACGGAAGCTGAAGAAGCCGTTCCCCAGCCTGTGGAAGAAGAGGCAGTGCCGGAGGAAGAAGCAGTGCCGGTGGCAGAGGAAATAACCCCGGAAGAAGAAGTAATGGCAGAGGCAGTCCCGGCAGAGGCAGTCCCTGCGGAAGAAACTCCTGTAACGGAGGAAGTGCCTGCGGAAGAAACTCCTGTAACGGAGGAAGTGCCTGCGGAAAGCCCCGAACATGCGGCCGCCACCCGCTACGAAGAAGCGGCCGAAACGTCACTGGCCCAGCAGCCCGCCCAAAGGCATTCCGACACAACGATTCCTTCCGCCGCGGATGTTGATACGCGCCTGGGCGACTGTTCGCTTAGTTCCGATAGAATAGAAGACAGGGATCAGGACGGTCTTTCCGACAGGACCGAGTGTTACCTTGGCACCGACCAAAACAACCCTGACACGGACGCCGATGGATGCTGGGACGGCGAAGAGATCAACCGGTTTTACTCCAATCCCCTCACTCTTGCCGACTGTAATATGCAAGAGATGACTGAAAATAGGGTCATTATTACAGACCCCAAACCTGACTGGATTGTGAAGTCATTTGAGATTTCGGGAATCACGCCCATTACAAGCGAACGGGTCGGTATCACCGCTATACCCGCGTTAAGCGGCGCTCTGAAGCCTGTAATCAGCCGTTTACAGGAAGTTACGACTGCCCTGCAGGAAGCGGCCGGTGCAGAAAACCCGGAAGGCAGGATTTCTGAGATTATTTCCGCGCTGGAAAATGACATGCCGGCGCTGGACGATTTTATTATCAAGTACGGGCAGGAATATGAAGGTCTGAATTACACTGTTTCAAAAATCGCTGATTACGTGGACGGCGGCAGTGCAAGCGTTATGGCTAATCCGGAACAGGCTGATACCCTTTTGAAAGAGCTTATGTCGTATCAGATTCAGGCTATCTTTTTGGGCGAGGTGACCAGCCTGAAACAGCTTGGTTCCGGCCAGACGGTGATGGCCGGTTTTCACCTTGTTCCCGGCGCGGCCATGCAGGATGGCGTGTATGATCTGGTGGCAACCGCCTTTTTAAATGACGGCAGTACCCTTTCCAGCCCGGCGGTCCGGGTGGTTCTGGATAGCACCATAAGCGTGCCTCATCCCACACCGCAGTCACTGGACGGCGTATCGATTTCCGATCTTTCCGGAAGGGTTCTGGTAGAAAACGGCAGACCTATTCTGGCGGGACAGAGCAATTACGGAGCCCAGATCTTCGCGACCTGGGAAAGCCTTGTTCTGGCTTCCTCCATTATCGCGGATTCCAATGAAGGAGACTTTAGCATCCAGTCGCCCCGCGAACTTGAAAAGGAACAGGACCACACTGTGAGCGTTTATTCCGTCAGCCAACAGCAGGCCGGCACGGTTCGTTCCGAAAGCGTGAGCGTGGATTTCTCGGTTACCGAAGCGCGATCTAATTTTCTTTACTGGGTTTTAGGCCTGCTTGTTCTGCTTGCCATGGCGGCCGCCATCGCCAAAAGGCGCATGACCGGAATTGATCATATAGCCCCGGAACACCGGGCCAAAGAAAACGAACTTTATGAAGCCTTCGGCCTGGAAAAACCACACAAGGAAGAGACGCCTGAAGATCACGGCAAAAAACAAAAGGAAATTGATGAGGCTTTTGGCTCACTGAATGTCAATGTGCAGGATGAACCGGCGCAGGAGGACAAGAAAGAAGAGGCTGAAAAATAGTCCTTCCTATACAATTTTCACCTGAATACGGGGGTCGACCTTTTTTTGAAGGGTGTTTTGAATAAAAACCAGCGTGCCTGATTCGGAAATCGGGCAGTTTCCGCAAGCCCCATGGTAACGGATAAGCACGTCTGTGCCTTCGATATCCATGATCTCCATGCCTCCCCCGTCCATTTCGAGGGCTGCGTAAACCTGTTCAGACAGGGCCTCGTTTATCAAAAGCACCTGATCATCAATACTCAGTTTAAGAAAATCCGTTTTTTTCCCACTGACTTGCTTTCTAGTCATCGGCCATCTCAGTTAAAAGCAAACCCAGCTGTAGTTTGGACTCTTTGCGTTTCATAAGATAGGAAAGGAAATAATAACCGCCGAAGAAATAAAGAAGAATGGTTCCGGAAATCAGAATGGGACTGAGGTTTATGGTGGAAGAAAGGACAAAGTCGTATATCGCGTGAAGCAGCATTGCCAGCACCAGGCCAATCGTCATCATTTCATTTCGATACAGGTGAGACTTTCTCATGTGAAGAAGATTTTTGAAAAACAGCAAAACGGGATGCCTCTTTTTTTCGGCATGTTCCAGGCGAAGAATGGGCGAAGCAAAGTATGCCAGACCAAAATAATATCCCAGCACACCGGAACAAAGCATGTGCACCATGGTCACAATGGTAACCCGCGACACCGCCAGCATCAGAAAACTGTTCACGCTCAGATTCCCCCAGTGGCTGTTGAAATAAATCATGTTCTCATAAAACGAGAAGCCAAGCGCGCTTATGATGGCCAGACTGATGACATCATCAATGGAACTAAAGAAGTTTTTGCTGATCAGCTTCATGATGCCGAATTTGAAAAATTCCTCCATGGCGCCGATTCCCAGAAAAGTGACAAAGGCCGCCAGCACCGTGCTGACGAACATGGAACTTATGTTACTGCGAAAATCGACCAGAGTGACTTTGGCGAAAATAAGGTTGATGGTGGTATCCCAGTAGCCCTTGTAAAGCAGAATCAGCTGGGCGGCAAAAATGCCCCCGAAGAAAGTCAGAAAAACCAGCCATTTATTCTCTTTGTGCTTTTTTAAAAACAAGGCGGACCAAATCAGCGCGGGAACGATGGCGATAACGAAGCTGATGATGTATTTTGGGTCAATCATTATTGGACGATGTCTTTAGTCATATAGTGAGCTCCCAGACTTTCGGGGCGGGCCTGGCAGGCTTCGATGATCTTGTAGCAGACCAGCTGACGGTGCTGAATCCGGTAATCACGCGCGGGGATGGCAACTATTTCTTTCTTTGCCTTCGTAAGCCCCTCGGCAGTGCGCACAATGCCGACATTTTCCCACATGATCTGCCCGATTCGCCTGCCGTAAGCTTTGACCTGATTAATATCCTCGATGATCACATTCGGCGCTTCGAAGGAATCGATATTAACATTTTTTTCGGCGTCCGTGGAAACGCTTTTTTCCAGACCTTCGGCAATAGCCTTCGCAAAAACAACGGCTTCAAGAAGGGAGTTGCTTGCCAGCCGGTTTGCTCCGTGCACGCCGGTACAGGCGACTTCGCCCACCGCAAAAAGGCCGGGAAGCCTGGTGGCCCCTTTTAAATCAGTGGGCACGCCCCCGCACGCGTAGTGGGCTACGGGTGTGATGGGAATGAGGTCTTTGGTAAGATCCAGATTAAATTCTTTAAGGGCTTTCTGGATGTTCGGGAATTTTTTGCGCACTTTTCCTTCGTCCACATGACGCATATCAAGGTAAACGGGGCCGGTCAGCTCTTCCACATAAACCGCCCGGGAAACCAGATCGCGGGGAGCCAGCTCGGCGCGCGGGTCAAATTTGTTCAAAAATGCTTCTTCCCGTTTATTCACAACCCTGGCGCCCATGCCACGGAGCACTTCGGAAAGCAGGAAATGACGGCCTTCTTTTGGAATGGCCAGAGCGGTTGGATGGAACTGGATGAATTCGATATCTTTTAATTCAAGGCCAGCGTTGACGGCCATAGCCAGACCGTCGCCCCCGGACCCAAGGGTGTTGGTTGTTTTGCTGAAAAGCTGACCCAGACCGCCGGTAGCCAACACTGTGTGTTTGGCGGCGACTTTTTCAATTTCATCTTCGTCATCTTTTCTGATAAAAGCCCCTTTACATTCCCCCTCGTCGACTATTAGTTCCACGGCATCCGTTTTTTCCAGAAAGGAAATATTTTCCTTTTTTTGAACCGCTTTTATGAGCACTTCCAGGACATCACGGCCGGTAAAGTCGGAACTGCGCCATACCCTTGCCCGCGAATGCCCGGCTTCGAGCATGGGTTCTTTTTCGATTTTAAGGCCTATAGACTGTAAAAACTTGATGGCCTTTGGGGCGCCGAAAACCATTTGCCGGACGGCCGCTTCGTTGCAATGACCCACTCCCGTTTTAAGCGTGTCTTCGATGTGGCTTTCGAAGGTGTCTTCCTTAGCCAGCACCGCGGCAATCCCGCCCTGAGCCCAATAGGTGTTGGTATTGCGGACTTCACCCTTGGTCATCACGGTGACACTGCCAAGTTCACTTAAAAAATAAGCCGTCGCCAGCCCCGCCACTCCTGATCCGATGATGAGGTAATCCGTTTGTTTTGGCATAGTTTTTGTTGAACTGATTATAATGGAGTCTTCCCATCAAGGCTAGGTAATGTGCATCTCTTTTGACTCGTATATGGATCCTATATATAATACACCCCCAATCGTATATACGATTCGAATATAGCCTATAAAAGATATGTAGTATGAAGAAGATATGTAGTATGAAAAAGATTATTTTTGATATTTCGGAGGTTTTGCTCAGCCGGGCAGATGAAGCTGCCGTAAAGGATGGTTTCAATAGCCGGTCTGAGTTTTTGCGTTTTCTGATTGTGACTTACTTAAAAAAGGAGCATCCGAATTTAGCTAAGGCTGAAGCAGATGCGTGTGAAGCAGACAAAGAAGAAACGGATGAATTTGCCAATGTTGATCTGGAGTTTGGAATTCCGGAGGAGGTGATCGAAAAACTCAAGAAGAAGGCTGCTATTCTGACTGAAAATGAGCGGCGGCAGCAATCATAGCGGCGTTGTCTGTGCAATATATTTGCTGAGCGGGCCAGTACAGCGGCAGACTGTCAGGCAGTTTTTCGCGGGCCATCTGGCGCAGTAAGCGGTTGGCGGACACGCCGCCGGCCAGATGGACTTCCTTTACTTCGTGTTCCTGCGCGGCCAGGACCAGCTTGTCGGCCAGCACCTCGATGACGGCCTGCTGGAAGCCGGCGCAAAGGTCGGCAATGGTTTGGTCATCAATTTTTTTTAGCTGTTCCACTTCCCGGCGGACGGCTGATTTAAGGCCGGAAAAAGAAAAATTAAGTTTGTTTTCCCCGTCCAGCATGGGGCGCGGAAACTGAAAGGCGGCCGGGTCGCCTTTTTCGGCCAGCCTGGAAATAACGGGGCCGCCCGGGTACCCGAGCCCAAGCAGGCGGGCCACTTTATCAAAAGCCTCCCCTGCCGCGTCGTCCAGCGTTTCGCCGAGCTTCACAAAATCATGGTGGCCGCGCATCAGCATCAGTTCGTTATGCCCGCCGGAAACTGTTAGTACCAGCAAAGGGAATTTTGGGGGCGTTTTCCGCTCCAGAAAATTGGCGTAAATATGGCCAATTACGTGGTCCACTTCGATCAGCGGTTTTTGGTGAATGTAGACAATCGTTTGGGCGGTGTTTATGCCTACCAGAAGCGAAGCGATCAGGCCGGGATTGGTGGTGACGGCAATGGCGCCGATATCTTTCCACTCGCACCCCGCGTCCAAAAGCGCCCTGTCGATGACCGGTGAAATCTGCCGAAGATGTTCGCGGGCGGCCACTTCGGGCACCACGCCGCCAGTCGCCTGGTGCAGGTCAACCGAGGACGCGATGACGTTACTGAGCACTTTCACGCCATCTTCCACCACGGCGGCCGCCGTTTCGTCACACGATGTTTCGATTCCGAATATTTTCATGCGCCTATTGTAGCATGCTACTATGTGCTTATGATTGATCCTGTTGCGTTTCACATAGGCCCCCTTGCAGTTCGCTGGTACGGGCTTGCTTACGCGGCCACTCTGCTGATCTGTATCTGGATTCTGACCATTCTTAACAAAAAACGGCCTGTTTTTAAAGATAATAATCAGATTTTTGACTTTATTTTCTGGATTTTTCTGGTTGGCGTGCTTTTGGGCGGGCGCCTTGGCTATGTGCTTTTTTATAATCTGCCATACTATCTGGACCATCCGGCTAAAATATTCGCGCTGTGGGAAGGGGGTATGTCTTTTCACGGCGGGCTGATCGGAACGGCTATCGTGGCTTATATTCTTGCCCGAAAGCACAAAATAGACTTACTCAGAATGACGGACTTACTGGCCGTTCCGGGCGGGCTGGTAACGGTTTTGTCACGCCTTGCCAACTTTATAAACCGCGAGCTTTACGGCCGCGTGATTGAAAGCGCGCGGTGGAAGTGGATGG
The DNA here is from genome assembly GCA_018825145.1 of Patescibacteria group bacterium. Taxonomy (GTDB): domain Bacteria; phylum Patescibacteriota; class Gracilibacteria; order UM-FILTER-43-11; family UM-FILTER-43-11; genus JAFGTE01. The sequence goes on along the minus strand of JAHJFD010000036.1, from coordinate 16,578 downwards.
GGGTGGATTTTGGCGACGGTCTGCTTCGCTACCCCTCCCAGCTGTTTCAGTCAGCGGGTGCGATGCTTTTGTTCCTGATTCTGCTGTTCATCTTCAGCCGGAAGCCGAAAAAGGGCGTTCTGACGTGCAGTTATCTGATTTTGTATGGGCTGATACGCTTTATTCTGGAATTCTGGCGGCAACCGGACGCGCAAATTGGCTTTTTGTTCAGCTTCTTCACGCTGGGCCAGTTGCTGAGCCTGGGGATGGTTTTAGCGGGAATTACAGGGTTTGCCCTACTAAAAAGAAGAGCCTGACGGAAATAAGTATTTTGCAAGTAAAATGGCTTCTGTCAAGGCTCCTTAATTGACAGAAATCAATATTGCTGTTATTAATATTCGCCACGGTTCTGTTTGACTTTGCTTGAAACACCAGTTTCTGAGCGGGTCTAAAGACCGGCCTGCTCATTCACCACCAACCGAAAGAAGGGATACGGAAAGATGAAAGCGATGCCCTTGTTTTTTGCGATGGCCTGCCTTTTGCCGGCCTTCGGAACGGGGTGCGCCGCATCCCGTACTCCAGCCGTCAGCGTCCCGCTGGCCTCACCGCCTGCCATGGCGAAGTCCGCTGACACCAAGCCTTCCCCCGAGGCCGAAGTGAAAGCTGAAACCACGGAACCACCCGGCTCCAGCTACGAGGAGCTTGTTGAGAACAGTCCCTTCTCTCCACATACGGAGGGCGGGTCTCAGCAGAGCAAGTCCGTGCATGGGTCGTATATCTGTATGGCTTCGGGCAGGTTCAACCTCGGGCCAACGCCTGACACCATCCTGATGCACACGTACTGCGTGGACCTCAAGCGGAATCACCACGTCTCCCTCGAAGATACAATCGTCCATCGCACCAAGAAGGACGGGTTCGACTTCTACCAAGTCCCCTTCAAAAGGGCTTGGGTCAGTGTGGCGGAAGAAGCCGGCCAGAAGTCGGTATACCTCCACTACAGGGACACGGATAGAGTGGATCACAACGTCCTGTTGCATGAGCAACATGGGAAGGAGTACGCCTACTCGTTCAACAAGCTCGTACCCCAACCTGTCGACCCCTACAGCCATCACAGGACGATGTGAGGCGGTGCGGAATGAAGCAGGAATTACCCCCGGGACTATCATCAGGATAGCCGGGGGTTTTCATTAATATCCCTTGCATTTGGAAATTAAAAATGTTATAATTAAAAGAAGCTTAAAACATAAACAAATAAATCATGTTTAAAAATATATTTCCGGACAAGCTAAAAAGACTTGTCTACAAAGCAGGTCTGGGTGAGCTACCTTCCGGCCCGGATAATCTTAACCAAGAGGTTAAGCCAAATTTGGATCAACGTAATCTTGAAGCTGCGCTTAAGAGCGATAATCCAGAAAAATTCAAACAAGCTTTTGAGGACTGTAAGACTCGGGTCACCAATCTTCTTACTGACATTCGAGATAAATTCCCTGGAGAAATCGATATCGACAACCTTGACAATCGATTCTCCGACATACCAGCGGTACAGGATATTGTGCAATCAACCTTGATGGCACGCCAGGAGCTACTTGATCTTGAGAAAAGCGGTGAGAAAGTCAGCGGAACTGAAGTGATGCTGGCTATGTCAAGATATTGGGGTGCTGAGGCACTTTGGAACGCAGAGAGCAAGACTATTCCAAATAGATTCAAAGCGGCCAAGAAGTTACTGAACGAAGGTGCTATGGCAGAAGACATGAAACTTGCGAAAGGTGTCGAAGCCGGATTCACGGGACTGGGGGAGCCGGAAACTAATAAAGCCAGAGCAGCAGCTGTTGACAGATTAGTAGTAGCAGCCAAAGAACAGATGCCATCGGAAGGTGTTGGATATATCGAGATGGCTGATGGCAGTACAATGATCGTTGAAAATAGAGACGGTAATTACCTGATTGTTCGGGTCACTACCGGAGGCGGTGGCACTCAAACACTCGAACATGTCACTAGTGCCAAAGAAGGTTCTGATTTTGCAAGTCCTAAATTTGCCGGTCAAAATGCATCAAGATTAGCTAGACAATATAGGGAATGGAAAGAAAAGAAGGCTTAAGTATAAAGTATAACTTAAAAAGGCCGGTCCGACTGGACTTCGGCCTTTTTTTGTGCTAAAATATAAAGATATTATGCTCAAAAAATACCTGAAATTTCCGGGGCTGGGAATCGCGTTGCTGCTTATCATTTTTCTGGTCATGCAGAGAGGGTGGTTTATGGGTTACCAGCGTAATTTACAAAACAAATTTTACGACTATGATTCCGCCAGTTCCGAGATCGTGATCGTGGCCATTGACGAAAAAAGCCTGAAGCCCGACGCACTGGGTCCGCTGACCAAATGGCCGCGCGAGAATTATGCCAGGGCCATCGGTATTCTGAACGCGCATAACGCGGCGGCCATCGGTATTGATATCACTTTTCCGGACGCTTCCGCTTACGGAACCGAGGATGACGGGTCCCTTGCTGAAACACTGGCGGCCAATAACAACGTGGTGCTGGCCGCGCGCTACTTTTTTGACGAGGGCAAACGGCGCTTTGAATGGCCCAACCGAACTATTCTGGAAGCCGGCCCATTGCTGGGCTGGATCAACATCCAGCTGGACAATGACGGCTTTGTGCGCTCTTTGCCGCTTTTTTCCCAGTCGGACAAAGGTGTGATCGACGCTTTTTCTCTGGCGCTGGCCCGAATTTATCTGCGCGCCGAGCCCTCTGACTACCATGTGACGAACGGTATTTTTGACTTTTCGGATAAAATTCATATTCCCGCTTTCGCCAGGAAAGACAAGACCTCGGGTGAGGATGTGAATTTTATGTACATAAATTATTTTGCCCAACCCAACAAGTTCACTCATATCTCTTTCTCTGACCTGCTGAACGAAAATCTAGTCGATAAACAGGGAAACCATATCGACTTCCGCGACAAGATTGTGATCATCGGGCCGACGGCCATCGATTTACAGGATGACTATCTGTCGCCGGTAAGCGAAGGGGTGCGTATGCCGGGTGTCGAAATCCATGCCAACAACGTGCAGACCGTGATCACGCAGAAGTTTTTGCGCGACCAGTCACAAATGAGCCTTTGGCTGACGATTCTGGGCTTTTTGATGGTAAACGTTATAGTGCTTTCATTTCTGAAAGTACGCTACGCCATTCCGCTTGCCCTGCTCGAGATTCTGGGCATGCTGGTGGGCGGCATTGTTGCCTACGAATACCGCATTCTGGTGAACGTGGTCTATCCGATCCTGATGATTTTACTGAGTTTTATGGGCACTTACCTGCTCCGCTTTATTACCGAGCAAAAGGAACGCCAGTTTATTGAGGGAGCTTTTGGCCATTATGTGAACAAAGACGTGGTGAGGCAGATCAAAAAAGACCCGCATATGCTGGAACTGGGCGGGGCCAAGCGGCAGATCACGGTGTTCTTTTCGGACATTGCCGGCTTTACGACGGTTTCGGAACAGCTTAAGCCGGAAGATCTGGTGAAATTCCTGAACGAGTATCTGGGCGAGATGACCGAAATCATCATCGGCCATCAGGGAACTCTGGACAAGTATGAGGGCGACGCGATTATGGCCTTTTGGAACGCCCCGATTTCTCAGCATGACCACCAACTGCATGCCTGCATGGCGGCTCTGGAAAACCAGAAACGGCTGGCGGAACTGAGGAACAAGTGGGCCAAACTGAATCTGCCGGAGTTAAAGGTGCGCATCGGTCTGAATTCCGGTGAGGCTGTGGTGGGCAATATGGGATCGCAGAACCGCTTTGACTACACGGCCATGGGCGATAACGTCAATCTGGCTTCGAGGCTGGAAAGTATCAACAAGCAATATGGCACTTACCTGATTATTTCCGAATCCACTTACTCGGCCGTAAAAGACCAGATGGTCTGCCGTGAGCTGGACCTGATCCGCGTGAAAGGTAAAACGGAGCCCGTGCGGATTTATGAACTGCTGGCCAAAAAGGAAGACGAGACCACCGAAACGGCCGCCAAACTGAAGACTTTTGCCGAAGGCTTAGCGCTGTACCGCGAAAAGAAGTTTACCGAAGCTAAGGGCAGATTCGCGAGTTTGGGCGACGACGACGCGCCAGCGAAAATATTCGCGCAACGATGTGAAGAATTTATTAATCATTCCCCTGCCGAAAACTGGGACGGGGTGTGGAATTTTGAGGTGAAATAAGATTAATAAGCTATCCAGCACACCCCAAACGCCACTGTTACGATGCCCGCATTAATCAGCATGGTCCGGTAGTCACGCCGGTAGGGTTTTTTAAGGTAGTCACGGCGGACAAAATAGCGGGTGACGTCGTAGAAATAAGTGACCAGCGTAAGAATGAGCAGGTAGAGGACGAAAGACTGACTGGTATAAAGCGACAGCGCCTGGCCGGTCAGGTATTTGGGCATGAGCGGGCCAATGTACCAGGCGCAGGCGGTGGCAATCAGCAGGTGCGCGATTTGATCCGCAAAATAAAAAAAACGGATATATCTGGCGCGGACCCTGTTCAGGGTGACTTTTGTCTGATCCATCATGATGTGCGTGACGTAAATTACCCCGATGGAGAGCCAGACCTTATTGTCGGGTAAAAACGGCGCCAGCACGATCAGCAGGAGCAACAGGTGGACTGTGGTATGAATCACGACGCCCAGAAAATGTTCTGATTTGTATTTGACAATGGCCGATGACTGGAAGGTGTAATCGGCCAGAAAATGGATAAAGTACAGATAAACAAAAAGAGTCATGACTGCGCGGCTAAGAAAGTTGATTGGCGCGCTTTACCACCTCGTAACTGACCACGGATGCGATAGACGGCTTGGTTTCGAGTAATTCACGGAAGTCATCTTTTTTGAGAACCAGAGCTTCCACGTCGGTCACTGCTCTGATGGTGGCATTGCGGGGCTCCTCAGAAACGAGGGCCATTTCGCCGAAGAAGGCGTTGTCGGAAAGCACCGCCAGAATATTGAAATCCCGCAGTACCTGCACTTTTCCGCGTTTAATAACGTACATTTCCTCGCCGTAATCGCCCTGCTCAAAAATAACCTGTTCGGAGCCGAAGTACTGCATCTGTACTTTTTCACCGATGGCTTTCATATCTTCGTCGCCAAGCTGTGCGAAAAATGGGATTTTTTTGAGTATTTCAATCATAATTTTATATTTATTTTGTTAATTTCTTCGCCAGCGAGTATATCATAGTCTTGATTTTTATAAAATAGTGTGCTAAGTTGAAAAAACTGGGATATATTATTTAATATTCAAATTTTTAGTGAAAGAAATAATCGTCAAAGGCGCTCGTGTACACAATCTAAAGAACATTGATGTAAACATCCCCCGCGATAAGCTGGTAGTTATTACCGGACTTTCGGGTTCGGGGAAATCTTCGCTCGCTTTTGACACAATTTATGCCGAGGGACAGAGGCGCTATGTGGAAAGCCTTTCCACCTACGCCCGCCAGTTTTTACAGCTGACCGAAAAGCCTGATGTGGACTCGATAGAAGGTCTTTCTCCGGCTATTTCCATCGACCAGAAAACAGCCAGCCGCAATCCACGCTCCACGGTTGGCACAGTGACGGAGATCTATGACTATCTGCGTCTTCTGTATGCCAAAATCGGCCACCCGCACTGCCCGGAATGCGGAGCGGAAATCGGCCGGATGAGCGCCAGCCAGATCATCGATGAAGTGGCCGAAATGCCCGAAGGAAGGAAGATTATGCTGTTAGCGCCTGTCGTACGCGACCGCAAGGGGGAACATTTAAAAGTCATCGATAAGATCCGCAAAGAAGGTTTCGTGCGTATTCGGGTTGACGGTGATATTTACAATATCAACGAAGAGCTTCAGCTGGATCCGAAAAAAAAGCATACCATTGAAATCGTCGTAGACCGTCTGGTGGTTAGGAATTTTAAAAAGATTATTAAAAAACTGAAGTCCGGTGAAGAATTTGAAGAGAAAAACGAGGACCGAAGCCGTCTGGCGGATTCCATCGAAACCTGTCTGCGCCACGGAGAGGGGCTGATGACCGTGCTGGACGCGGAAAGCGGAGAGGAAAAATTGTTTTCGGAGCATTACGCCTGTGAAACCCATGGCGTGATGAGCCTTCCGGAGATCGCGCCCCGCTCATTTTCGTTTAACTCACCGCACGGCGCCTGCATTGACTGTCATGGGCTGGGAACCAAACTTAAGATCAACCCAAAACTGGTCATTCCGAACCCGCGCCTGACCATCGCCGAGGGGGCGATCGTGCCATGGTCGATTTCATCCATGCGCCTGAACTGGTACAACAATCTGCTGAAAGAGGTGGGGAAGGAATACGGTTTTGACATCAACACGCCCATCGGCAAACTGACCCAACAGCAAATTGATGTGATCATGCACGGAACGGGGGATGAAAAGTTCCGGGCAACCTATTCGGGGCAGAATTCAAGCTACGAAACCGACACCACTTACGAGGGCGTGATTCCCAATCTTGAGCGCCGCTACCACGAAAGTGATTCGGATTATGTGCGCAAGAACATCGAAAAGTTTATGGAAGTCACTACCTGTGAAACCTGTAAGGGAATGCGCCTGCGCCCCGAGATACTGGCCATTACCGTGCTGAAAAAGTCCATCATCGAGGCTACCAAAATGTCGATTGAGGACGCGGATGATTTTTTCAGAAGCATGATCCCCGACGGCCGGAACAAGAAACTCAGCGACAACGAGTTTGTTATCGCCCGCCTCATAATCAACGAAATCAACGCCCGCCTGCAGTTTTTAAAGAACGTTGGACTTAGTTATCTGACCCTTGACCGCGGTGCCAGCACGCTTTCGGGCGGGGAGGCCCAGAGAATCCGGCTGGCCACTCAAATCGGCTCTTCCCTGCAGGGGGTTTTGTACGTACTCGACGAGCCATCCATCGGACTGCACCAGCGCGACAATGCGAGGCTCATCAAAACGCTGAAGCATCTGAGGGATCTGGGCAACACGGTGATTGTGGTGGAACATGACGAAGAAACGATTCGGGTGGCCGACTACGTGCTGGACATCGGACCCGGCGCCGGCAAACATGGCGGCAAGGTTATCGCCCAGGGAACTGCTGAAGAAATCATGAAGCATGAAGATTCTGTGACAGGCCATTATTTGTCTGGGAAAAAGAATATTGCCGTGCCAAAAAAACGCCGAAAGGGAAACGGAAAGTTTCTGGAAATCATCGGTGCCGAGGAGCACAACCTGAAATCAGTGGATGTGAAACTGCCGCTCAATTCTTTTATCGGAATCACGGGGGTATCCGGTTCCGGCAAATCCTCGCTCATCAATTATATCCTATGTCCTGTGCTGGCCACTAAACTGAACCGCGCCAAACATACTGCCGGCAGGCATAAAGAAATCAGGGGGGTCGAACATCTGGACAAGATCATCAACATCGACCAATCCCCCATCGGGCGCACGCCCAGATCCAATCCGGCGACTTACACGGGTGTTTTTTCGGATATCCGTGAGCTTTTTGCATCAACAAGTGAGGCTAAATTACGTGGTTACCGTGACGGGCGCTTCAGCTTTAACGTAAAGGGCGGCCGCTGTGAATCATGCCAGGGGGACGGAATGGTAAAAATCGAAATGCACTTCTTGCCCGACATTTACGTACCATGCGAAGTGTGTAAGGGCAAGCGTTACAACAGCGAAACCCTGGAAGTCACCTGGCACGGTAAAAATATCGCCAATGTGCTGGATATGACCGTGGAAGAGGCACTGGAATTTTTTGACGCTATTCCGCAAATTAAAAATAAGCTAGCGACCCTGCACGCGGTGGGGCTGGATTATATTCATCTGGGTCAGAGCGCCACCACGCTTTCGGGCGGTGAAGCCCAAAGAATAAAGTTATCCACCGAGCTGGCCAAGCGTTCTACCGGTAAAACGATTTACGTGCTGGATGAACCGACCACCGGCCTGCATTTTGCGGACGTGCAAAAACTGCTCAGCGTGCTGCAGGCGCTGGTGAATAAGGGAAATACCGTTCTGACGATCGAACATAACCTGGACGTCATTAAATCCGTGGACCACATTATTGACTTGGGCCCCGAGGGCGGAGATGAGGGGGGTATGGTGATCTGCACCGGCACACCGGAGGAAGTGGCGAAATGTGAAAAGAGTTATACGGGCCAGTTTCTGAAGAAGATGCTTTAGGCCTTACCCTCTTCTTCTGACGGTTGCACCGGGGCGCCGGACTCGGCCGCTGTCTGAAGCGCGCGGATCAGGTTTTCGCGGTGGGCAGCAGGCATTTCGTCTTTCAGTTTGGGGTCAAGCACCAGCGGACCGCCCGCGTGGGTAATCTGGGCCTCTTTTGATAGGACATCCACGCCGGTGTCATCCAGACGGCGATCGACACAACCCAGACTGCAGCCTTTAAGGGCGGTTAATTCAACGAATTTACTGCCGGCCTGCTCGCGGATCTGTACGTCAAACTGAGGTAAGGCCTCTTTAATCCACTGCATTTCCCCGGAACTGCCTTCGGGACAAGTGACGACAACTGTTTTGCTATCCGGCTTATTGTGGCCAAAGGCAACGTTTCCGGTGTCGGCGATCACTTGCAGGAGATTCGGATCCTGCTCCTTAAGCATACTAAACGGGAGCCTGAGCGTGTAAAAATCACTTTCGTTGCGGGCCACACGGGATTCGGTGGGCTCCACGTAAAGTTTGAATTCAGCGTTGTTCATTTGGAGGGTGGTTATTGGATACTTTATTGAAAGAGATTATAGCACGATTTGCCGAAAAAGCAAGGGTAAAAACCGAAACTGGAAGCGAGGATTAACCCCGAATATATACTTCCGCGCCATTAGCAAATCTTACACATAACTGTACATCTCAATGTATAGTCATCGCTACCTGTATGGTGCAAAATTGCTAGTGAGTTTAAACTTAAGCGGCTTCGTTCAATTGGTCAATCATCTTGCCAATGGCCTGATCGAAATTGTTTCCCGAAGTAACGTATGATTCAGGCTGATTGTCGCGCATACGAGTGAAGCGAATTATTTTCGTCGGCCCGTGATCGAGAGTTATTACACAGGTTTCAGCACCTTTATATTTAAAGTAATAAGCTCCGTCCGGAGCTAAAATACCAGTACCCATTTCTGCGTCTTTTACTTTATATTGTTTAACTCCCCTTACTACCAATGCTTTCGTAATACCGAATTTATATTCTTCAAAATGTTCTTTGATTAGTTTCGCTATTTCTGGCAGATCTTCGGCTCTGTAGAATTCACGATTAACTAATTGCTTAGGTTCCAAACCCATCCAGACCAGAGGTTCGCCGTTTTTACGATCAACGGAGAACTGAAAAAAAGTCCTGCTTCTGATGGCCAGCGCCCCCTTCATGCCGCTATACTCAAAGAAATACTGACCGTCCTCGGGCCTAACATTCGTAAAGCCCGCCTCTTCCAGATATTTTTTGACCTGCCGCTGTTCCATTTTATCGATATCGGCATGTTTCGCCAATAATTCCCTGCGCACAGGCCGTGTTGCTGGTTTGACCGGTGGCAGTTCAGGTTCTTCAACCGGGGGGGGTACAGTTCCGCCCGACTCCGCTACCGCCACCGCGGGAGGTCCCAATTGCTCTGTGATTTCTGTGATGCGCTTATTGGCCCCAGCTATCTCAGCGGCATATTTATTAGACGGCCTGGAATCGATGAAGGTCTGGTAGGCCGCGAGCGCCTCGTCATAACGGGCCATCTTATCGAGACAGAACGCGATCTGATATTTCGGCCTGCTTCCCGGATAAAGACCGTCCGCCTTTTTAAATTCCGCCATGGCACTCTCGTATTGCTTTTGATCCATTTTTTTTTCGCCGGCAATGTAGGCATCTCTGGCTTCCCGTTTATTTTTCTGTTCCGGTGTTTCAGGTGCCGATGGTGCCGGGGTTGGTGCCGGCGTGGGTGCGGGAGTGGGCGTTGCCGGTTTTTGCGGTTCCGTTTTTGGCGCCCCTTCTTCAAACGGATTTCCGAAAACCACAGGGGCAATCCGCGGCTTTAATTCTTTTGCTGCTTCATCGTGGGAAAACAATTTCCCATCCTTATCCACAAATATCGGTTTCTGATCATCCGGAAGAATGACCAACTCCATTTTTTGATACGCGTAAGGATATTTTGCCGAATCAATACCCAGAATCGTGGGAAAGCCGATTTTCCTTTCCTTCCTTCCGACATATCCTGATTCCCATAAGGCAAGGGCCCAGTCACCCAGTTCTTCGCGGCCGGTAAGAAAAGAAGATGTATTTGCCTTAATTTCCGCGTAAATTTCCGCGAAATCCGATTTTTTCACATTTTTGGCAAAGGGAAATTTTTTATAGGCTTCAAATGCCTTATCGGTGTCTTCTTTGATCAGTTTTTCCAGTCGCGGATTTCCGTACGGAACCCGCACTTTCGGCCTTTTCAGATTAAAATAAAGCGCGAAAGCGTAAAGCGTGTATGGCCCGAGTTTTCCGTCAATTGCCGACATTGGATCGCCCTCAAGATCAAGCTCCCTAAAAACCTGCTCCTGATAGTGCTTAAGGAGCCTTTCCGCCGCTTCTTCACCAACACCCTCTCTGGCAAATTCCTTCCCGAACTTCTTATTCAGAGCCTTCCAGTCTCCCATTTTGTATTCCGCGCCTTCCGTAATCAGCGTGAGAAGGTTTTCCGCCCTGGTAAAGTCCAGATCATGCATAAGTGACTCCCGCGCTTTTATGGCTTTTTCCTCCGGAGTTTCCGCACGCCCTAGAGCCTCCGGTGCTGACGCTGTGCCACTGTCACTTCCATACACAAGCCTCTCACTCAGCGGTGAGAATTCTGATAATTTTTTTATGTTTTTAAACATGACTTTAAATAATGGTTAATGGTTGATGATTAATTTTTGATTCAAAATGCAAAAATCTACTGTGTTCTTTTTACAACAAGCAAAGTGATGTCGTCGGCCTGAGGGAAGTCGCCCATAAAGTCGCGGACGTCTTTGAGTATACCATCGTGGATCTGCTGTGCGGTTTTGCCTTTGGAGTGCGTTTTGATCGATTCCTTCAGACGATCCATGCCGAAGGTATCGGTTTCATTTTTCCAGGCTTCCGGAATTCCATCGGTATAAAGTACAAAAACATCATCTTTTCCGGCTTTGACTTCCTCGGTTTTAATTTTAGACCTGATATCATCGATCAGCCCCATAGCGAAACCTCCGTGAGCGAGCTCGGCAACCGCGTCACTGGCTGCCTTATAGTGCAGAATCGGGTCATGACCGGCCTGCGTGAACTGAAGCACGCTTTTTTTGGTTTCCCAAAGCGCGATGACCGAAGTGACAAAGATATTGGGGGCCGTCTTCATTTTCAGAATCCTGTTCAGATTGACGACCAGGTCCTCGGTGCTGTTGCAGTAATCCATGAGCGTGGGAATCAGCGCGTTGTTGATTGCGGAAACAAGCCCGGCGCCTACCCCATGCCCAGTAACGTCGGCAACGTAAAAGAGCAGGTTGCCGTCTTTTTCCTTCACGATAAAATCATAGCAATCGCCTCCGACTTCGGTGGCCGCGCTTAAGCTGGCGGCAATGTCCAGGTTTTCGATTGTGGGCAGTGTTTTGGGCAGTAATTCCTTCTGGATTTTGGCCGCGAGTTCGAGCTCTTTGGCTGTCTTTTCATGTTCGATCATAGCCTTGGTGCTCACCTCCAGATCAGCCGCCATTTTATTGAAAGTATTGGCCAGCATGCCTACCTCGCTTTTGGATTTGATGGGGATGCGGGTCGAAAGATCTCCGCGTCCGATCCGGGCGGCGCCTTTTGTCAGGGTCTGGATCGGACTAGTGATGCCGCGCGCCACCAGGTAACCGATAAACAGCGCGACTATCACGCCGATGACGGCGATGATGATAATGCGTATGGCCGTGTCGCGTACCCGCTGTAAGAGGGCGTCGTAACTGACTTCATAAAGCACCGAATAACTGCGGGTAATGTTGTTCGGATCACGGAAGGGATAAATCACGTTTTCTATCTGCTCCCTGTCGCTGACCGGATTGATCTGCTGACCGTTAAAATTGGTAAAACGAAGCCCGGCATCCGTTTTTTCCAGGTATACCACCCGTCCTTTTGTCGTTTTGACCGACGAATAGACGGCCTGAACGCGCTCCAGCTCCTCCGCGCTTAAATCCCCTTTCGCTTTAGCTTCGTAGAGGGCCGCGCCGTTATAATTATAGATGGCCACGCCAATGATATCTTCGTTCAGGCTGTAGATGTCCGCCATTTCGCGGTCGAAATTGGCGAAAGCGCTTTGCCTGTAGTTATTTTCGTAATTCGTGACAATCCGTTCATTCGTCAGTTCGGCAAAACTAACCGCTTTGGTAAAGATGTCCTGATTGATTTCGCGGATTTTCTGGTCGATGACCAGATACGCCGTCGCCCCCAGTATCGCGATGATAATGAGTGAAGTGGCCAGGATGATTTGCGATTTGACGGAGCGGAGCATTTTGTCTTCTGCTATATTCAATTAATCTTTAAATTATAGCATTTTTTAGCCAAAATCGCAATGTTTTAGCTTCTAAACTTTATTTTTTGGAACCTTTAAAGGCGTTACATTTTGTAACGGTTTCATCTGAGCCCTCATCAATTAATTGTGTTCCGGTCTTTTCAATTGTTTCTTTATATCACCATGAAGATAATTTCCCTTGGAAATCACACTTCGTCCAAGCTCCTTTTCCGCTTGTTTACGTGCATTACCAGCAACACTTCCCCCGCGCCTTGCTACCTTTTTATGTTCTGTCATTGCTTTCGGTTTTTCTTTATTTGAAATCTCAGTAGTCATTTTTTCCCCAAGCATGGTGAAAATCAGCTCCAGGTCAGTCATATTGTCCCTTAAATTTGCTTTGGATTTGTCAGGTATCTCTTTGTATTTTTTGTATTCGCCAGGTGTCATACCAAAAGTAGCCTTAGATATCTCAGATGTTAAAATGGCATAATCCTCTTCGTGGGTAAGTCCACGATCCCTCCATTCATCGGTCAAATTCTGGCGAATCGCAATCCCGCGCAAACGCTTATCAATCCAGTCCCTGGAATAGCCTTTTTGTTCGTAGATCACTTTCATACGTTCTTGCGTCAATTCAGGGTTTTCTATTTCATCCAATCTTTCTTTGCCAACCTCGGCAAGCCACATCTTAAACGGCTCTGCTTTCTTGCTTGGAATTGATTGTATCAGGCGAAGCGCAGACTTGGTATTTACGCAATCCGTAGCGTATTTTTTACCATCCACACTCTCAAGTTTCAGTTGTAAACAAATTGTTAACAACTGAGATTCTCGTTGTTTTAATACAGCCCAATATTGGCGAGGTGAAGGACTTTCAGTTAATGCTTCAATAATATCCACCACCGAAAAAAACCATTCTTCATTATGCCAAATTCGACGAATATTTTTTGACTGGAAGAGAACGAGCTTGTTTTGTTGGTTATCCATAATTTAAGAGATTAGAATCGTATAAGCTCATCGTAGTAAACATTTGTTCACTAGTCAATACTTATTTGAAGATACCCCTGATTGATTTCGCGAACGTTTTAGCCTCCTTAGCTCTTAAATTTTGTTTTTTTGAATCCTTTAAATGTGTAGGTTTTACGGTTGATTTACTCTTCCTAATTGGATATAATTGGACATAGTTAAAATATCCATTTGAATCTATGCCGAAAATCAGCAAAAAACTTACAAAACCATATTCGGCTCCGGACAATTTTTCAAAACGAATTAAAAATATTCCTCCCGGCATTGTTTCCAAAATTGCCAGAATTGATGAATTAAAAGGGCGATGGATAGCGGGGATTCGTTTGAGTCCGCAAGTTTTAGGGAGATTAAAGCGGTCTGTTTTAATCACTTCAACAGGCGCTTCCACACGTATTGAAGGTGCGCGATTAACGGATAAAGATATTGAAAAACTAATGCGCGGTATTAATATCCAAAAATTTACGAATCGCGATAAACAGGAGGCACAAGGTTATTACGAATTACTGGAAAACATCTTTAATTCGTGGAAGGGCTTAAAATTCAATGAAAACCTGATAAAACATTTCCACCGGGAGCTTTTAAAATATGTGGACAAAGACAAGTCGCATCGTGGCGAAAATAAAAAAGGCGAAAATAAAGTGCATATGATAGACGATGCCGGCCAATCAATTGGTATCCTTTTTGATACCGCGCCAGCTTATCTTACCCCTGCTAAAATGCGGGACCTGATTGAATGGACTCAAAAAACATTAAAAGAAGAAAAGTATCAGCCGCTACTCGTGATCGGAAACTTTTTAGTTGAATTCCTAAAGATACATCCTTTTACCGATGGAAATGGCAGATTATCCCGGTTACTGACAAATCTGCTTTTACTCCACACGGGATATCTGTACATGCCTTATGTCTCCCATGAAAAATTAGTTGAAGATAATAAACCTGATTACTATATCGCTCTCCGAAGAAGCCAAAAAAACCTTGGTACTAAAAAAGAAAATATTATCGACTGGCTTAATTTTTTCCTGGATACCATTTTAAAACAATCACAGCTGGCAGTGGAGCTTTTATCAAAGGAAAATATAGAGAAAATTCTGTCGGAAAAACAGCTCATCGTTTGGCGCTATGTTGAAAAAGTAAAAGAGACAAGCACGCGTGACATTATGAAACATACCAAAATAGCACGACCAACAATCAAACAGTCCCTGGAAGCTCTACTAAGACTTAAAAAGATTGAAAGAATCGGACTTGGCAGAAGTTCCAGATATCGAAAACTTTAAAATTTCTTCCAAACGTATAGCGTGAACAGAATCAAAATACATCCCGCACCATAAATGCGAGGATGATTTGTGATTTAACGGATCGGAGCATAATATTGGCTTTCTGTCTGATTAGGAATTTTTGGATTTATCTGATTCTGCCCTCTTATCACCACCACTCACCCGAGGTAAGGTACGAAGAAACCAGCCTCACCCCAGTTAAATGGTAATTTCAGGGTTCTTAAGTTTGGATCAAGCACATATCTGCTGGGTATGTCAGCTACTGTTGGCAAAACTGGTGTTGGTGGTGGTGTTGGGGCTGGGGCTGGTGCTGGGGCTGGTGCTGGCAGTCCTGTTTTTTTTATTTTTTCTCCTGATTCCCTTAAACGCCCATAACCCTGTAATTCTCCACTATTCCTAAGATTTTTTGCGATGGCTTCTTGCTCATCAGATAATCCGGGCAGCCACCACTTATTAACATCGCGCCACGGGTGTTTTTGACTTTGACGATATTCCCATTGACCGCTCTTTCTATTATATCTGAAATCTATAGGCTTATCCGCGCCTTTATGATTAATATTAATTGTTGCTGGCAGCTTAGGCACTTTTGGTTCTTCATCATCTGCTGCCTCCCGGCCCGAAAGAAGCACCGGTACATCAGAGGGTTTTCCTTCCGGTGTTACCCACTTTCCTGCTGATGGCACTGGGATAGATAGGGGCAAAGGACTACCCCATAGTGGCACCTGAAACGCAGTAGGTGAATATCCTAATCCCAGAACGGGGGCTTCTGGTGCAGTGCCGCCTTGCCCCCCACTCGGTAACCATGATGTATTAAGCTGTAAATAAGGACCAGTAACACCGCCAGACAAAATATCCGCAGCCACACTTTTTACTGCAAGCTGATCGACAAGTGCCGTGTTTGCCTTAGGGTGAGGTATCTCTACTTTGGCCTCTGGCGCTAATTTAGCGGCCAGGGCGGCCAGGGTGTATGGGCCGAGTTTGCCGTCCGGATGGGCATCGGCATCGCCGGCCAGCCCCTGCTCCTGAAAAATCTTCCGCTGGAGCGCCTTTACGTAGGCGGCGGCATCTTTTTCATCAACTTTCAGCACTGCGGCGAATTCCTTATTCCAGTCCCTCCAGGACGTTTTGCCCTCTTGCGCCTTTTTTTGTACGAATGCTTTGATGGCTTTTTCCTGTGCTGTGAATTTCTGATTGAAAGCAGTATCCACATCACTCTTTGCCGCATATAGTCGCTCCCGCCATTGGGCACGCAGTGCGAGTTCTCTTTGGGGTGACAATTGCGGCCCTTGCGGCACGGCTTCCGCCGAACCTGATTCGCCAGACTGAGGAGCACCCCACGGACTTCCATATATCAGCCTTCTGGGCCTGAAGTTCTCGGATGAAAAACAATAAATAATCATGATATAGGTTAGTTATTATGCGGTTTTTGGTTTTGTCATTCTAATTTCATATTTTGACACATTACGGGGCCCGAGCACCTGTAAAAGGCCATTCGGCGTAATCTTCAGAAGATCGCCTTTAAGTACTTGTTTACTTAGCTCCGCGGTTTTATCAGAAGGGATCGCGCTGAGGGCTTTTTCGGACAGATCTTTTGCTTTGAATGTATCAGCATAAGTACTGTAATAAGCCTCTTCCAAAGCTTTTTTAAGAGTCTGATCTTTTTTGACGTTATGGTGTCTGATCGCCAGATTTTTTATGGCTTCAGGTATAGCCTCTGTCCCGGCATCTACACGCTGAGCAAGCTGTCTTTCCGGCGGCATATCTTCCTGCGGTTCAACCTTAGCTCTGCCCGGTTTGGCCAGCTGAGTAGTCAGCCAGGCCAT
>JAHJFD010000035.1 GCA_018825145.1 Patescibacteria group bacterium | reverse complement strand
GGCCACCGCCAAGCCGACGGCACCACCCAAGGGTGGTGGTGGTGGGCCCGCCATGAAGGACTGCGAGAAGGAGGGGAAGAAAATTCCCGCCAACGAGTGGTCCGAGGCGCGCTGTAATAAGCCTGCCGAGGTGGAATGCCACTACGGCAAGGACGAAAACGGCGACTGCCTCACCTTCGAACAGGCAGTCGAGGCCTACGACAACAAGCGCGCCGCCGAGGCCAGCCTTTTCTGGAAGGTGGCCCTGGGCGTCGTGAGCGCCCTGCTGGCGCTCGTCTTCGCCGGCTTCGGGTTCTTCTACTGGAAGGACACGAAGAAACGGCTGGACGAGGTGGCGGGGGCCGTGGTCCGGAACGGACAGCGGATCGACGCCCTGGATGGGGGCCCGCCCCCCGCCTCCTGAGAGCATCGCCACGAGAAGGCCCCTCTGACCTAACAAGTCGGAGCGGGCCTCTTCACCATAAAAAAACGCGAAAGAACTTCGCTTCCGGGACCGAACGGCTATTTAGTTTTCGCGCAGTTTTTTTGACCGTTCGATTTTTTGTTCTGTGGCTTTATGCTTCCGGAATTCAACCTTTCTCTGCAGTTGTAATATGCGCAGGTTCAGGTAGTCATAAGCTCTGCCTCTAAGATGATTCCTAACGTCAATCAGGTAATCGATGCTGTCCGTGTTTTCCAGTTCGTTTTTAAGGAGTCTGGCGATCTGGTTCTGCTGGCCTTCCCGGGAATTATAAATATAAATCTTATCGATAAGTTCGGCCATTTTTATTTCTTCCGCGGAAAGTTCGGCCACAAGCTCTTCCGTTTCCTGAAGTTCGGGTATAAGGGGCCGTGCTACCGCCATTGTGCTCTCAAGATCTTCTTCCGCGGCGGCGGAGGCTGATTCGACCATGGCCGCCAATCCATTGCCCTGATCCGTTTCGGGTCCAAGGGTATCTGTAAGCGAATTGAGCAGAGTCAATTCCTCCTGTTTTAGCTCGATTACTTCCTGAAGAACTTCTTTTTTCAGTTCTTCGTCTTCGATGGCTTGGGTCGTTTCCAGCGCGTCACTGACGGCCAGCTGGTGGCTTACCAGTCTTTCTTTCGCCGCGTCCATTTCGCCTTCCGCCACAAGAGTGGTCACGTCCTGAAGACGCTGAACCGAATTGTTCAGGCGGATTTTTTCGAGTTCGACCGGGTTGTTGGCCAGGATTTCAGCGGTCTGGTGCAGGGTCTCTTTTACCAAACCCGTGTTAATGTCATTGGGCAGTTCAGCCGTAAGGGTTTTTTGGTGCGGGATGATAATTCTGCGCGCCACTTCTTTGGTTACTTTGGCGTCGGCAATCTGGCGGGCTATGCTTTGATAAGCCATCAGCGCTTCGCGGCCTTTTTGCTGATCGCCTGCTTCAAAAAGAACTAATGCCTCATTGAGCCTGCTGTTGGCGATTTCGATTTGAACAGCCATGTCTGAATCTGAGCTGAGGGCTAATTTCAGGCGTTCTTTTGTTTGTTTGATGGGGTAAAGCATCTGGCCCGGTAGGGTTCCGGCAATTTGGGCCAGGCGTTCAATTCCTTTTTCGCGCAACATAGTCAGATGTTCGTGATCACGATTGAGGTTGCTCTGAAACCAGGGGGTTGAACGGTCCTGTTGGGTCAGGGTGTCGGTGGTTATGACCGGCTTGCCGCTAACCATGCGAACATTCGCTTTTTGGTTGGCGGTGAGTTTGAGGGTTTTTACAGCCTGCATGGTTTCAGGCGTCAGACTTGTAATACTCACCTTATTGTTAAGGACGTAAACTGAAGTAGGTTCTGTAACGTCGGTTACTACATTAAAAGTACCGTTGAGCGCCTTCATTACCGCGTCGCGGGTTTTAAAGGTAAGGCCGGCATAGCCATCCTCAACGTTGAGGGTCTGGACCCAGGCTGATCCTTTGTGCAGGAATACTTCGATTATGGCCTGACGGCCAAAAGTCGGACTGACGGCCAGCTGACTGATGAGGAACTCGGTGTTTTCGCCTAAACGGATTTCCGTATCATCAAAAAAGTGGATGACGACTTCAGAGCCTTCTTCCGTTTTTATGAGATCCCCCGCCTGTACCTCAATGAGGTTGTTTACATCTTCCCAGATAATGAGGTCGGGGTGTTTAACAGAAGCGCTGCCTGAAATGATTTCGAGATAAGAGTCATCTGAAGCTTCTACCACAGTACTTCCTTCCACAAAGAAGAGAGTGGATGTGACAGCGATCAGCATGATCATAGTTGAGGCCACGGCTTTTTTAGTGTAGCTGAGAAAAAGAGCCATACCGCGCAGTGATACTTTGATTGGCTGAGGAGAAGCGGCGATTCTATACATAAGGCGCGCGCGGGCCTGAGCTATAAAATCCGCAGAAATTTGAATTGCCCCCAGACGTCTGAGCACAGACCTGAACCAGGTTTCGTTTTGGTGCAGAGCAATCTGCTGCATCAGACGATTTTTGGATGCGCTGATAAAGCCTTTGGAAGGCTCGATTTTCGACATTCTGCGCAGTTCCTTGTCTAACTTGTCCATTAAGATGGGGTTTCGCACTTGTTATAACGTAAAAAAACCAATTTTGTTTCAAAAATCTTCTTTTCTTTCTTCAAGGAGGCTTCGGAGCTTTTCCAGAGCCCTGAATTGGATGGTTCGGACGGCTCCTTCAGATTTTCCGATCACCCTGGCGATCACTTCGTTTTCCTCTTCGTTGATATATTTCAGTAAAATGACCTGCTGATAGTTTTCGGGAAGTTTGTTGATGGCTTTCCGGAGTCTGACTTCGTTGAGCTTGAGGTCAAGCTGGTAAGAGGGGCTTGCGTCAAGTTTGGTGTCCGGCAGACCTTCGTCGATCTCGGAAGATGTTTCGTTCCTCCGGTAGTGATCGCAGACAAGATTGTGAGCAATTCGGAAAATCCAGGCGGAAAAAGGGTGTTTCCCGGCTTTGTATTTGGAAAGATTCTGCCAGGCCTTCAAAAAAGTCTCTTCAGTAAGATCCTCGGCAATGTGCTTGTCAACGCGGTAGTAGATATAACGGTAAACCGGCTTCACTAAAGCATCATAAATTTTTCCGAAGGCCTCGGTGTCACCGTTTTGCGCGAGGTCAACGAGTCGGCCTAAGTCTTTATCAGATTTTTTGGGCACGGAAAATCAAATCAAGTAGGTTATTTATAGCATAGTTATGCGAGATTGGCAAACTCTAACGATAAAGATGTACCTTTCTTTCGCTCTCGTCCTCGTTCTCTTTTTTGTACCAAGCCATGCGATGTTCCCGGATGGACTTATGCGCATGCACCCTTCGAATAGCTTTGGCGTGTTCCTTCAGGGTCTCATCGGCGGGCATAAGGCGTGCGTCGTTTCGCAGGAATTCAATGGCCGAATAGCGAAAAAACTCGGGCTTATTCACAAAACCCCAGCGCTCAATGGCCTCCTCGATTTGATCAGCCAATTGATCGGAAATATGAAATAACATTCTCTTCATACAAAAAATCAATTAATTGCTAAATATATACTAAATATCAGGGGGTTATTATAATAGGATGATTCTGTTTTGCAAGAAAAATGTCATAAGAAGAATCGGCAAACTGCCACCCCGGGGTATGCACCCTGAAGTCACTCGCAATTTTGCACCATATAGGTAGCGATGACTATACATTGAGATGTGCAGTTATGTGTAAGTTTTGCAAGTGGTGCGGGGGAGTGTGGGGGGAGTGTGGGGGGAGTGTGGGGGGAGTGTGGGGGGAGTGTGGGGGGAGTGTGGTTGGAGTGTGGTTGGAGGTATCAGATTTTTGATTCTTAAATATCAAAACGATAGTGATATTTTTTCTCTCACCTCAATTATTCCCATTCAATCGTGCCGGGTGGTTTGTGCGTGAGGTCGTAAAAGATGTGTGAAATGGAAGATTCAGAGGATGAGGCTGCGGTGAGTTTTTGAAGGGTGGCGGAGTCGATTTTGGCGAAACTGGCGGTCATTGCTTCGGTCGAAACAATTGGCCGAAAGACGATGGATTCGTGATCGGGCTTTGTGCTGACGGGTACGAGTACCACCGGGAACTGCCAGATACCGTAGTCTTCGGGGGCCTCTGCCATGATTTTGGTGACGGCGTCGTCCACTTTTTGTAAAGCTGTTACACGGTCGGCGCTGGTGTCGGCAAGCTTGAGTCTGAAGTCGCCCGCTTCGCCATGCAAAGTGAGTATAACTCGGTTTACTTCAGAAAAATTATTGGTGACTGAGGTGGAGATTTTTTCAAGCACTTCCCAGTCGCGCAAATCGGTAAATAACGCAACCGGATGACGATAAGTGCGCTCATCGCCTTGCACACCAACCGATTTGCAGGGCAGGACTTTTGCTGTTATTCCAAGGTTGAATTTGTCGCGAATAAATTTGGTGATTTTTTCGCTGAGTTCGTACACAGCCGAAGTTCTGGCGTGAGCGGCGGCCACTTCCTTTTTACCGGTGCACAAAATGCGCACGCCAAGGCCCGGCCCCGGGAAGGGGTGCCTCCAAACGAGCTCGTGAGGCAGACCAAGCTCTTCGCCAAGTTCACGGACTTCGTCTTTGTATAGTTCGGAAATAGGTTCAATCACTTTTCCCGCCCGTATCATTTCCTGCATCAGGTCCACACGGTTGTGATGGGTTTTGATTTTATCGGCATGCCTGGTGCCGCCGGTTTCGATGGTGTCGGGGTAAATGGTTCCCTGCCCCATGATCCATTCATCTGGGTTCAGTCCAAGCTCTTCGGCCACGTCTTCTTTAACCTCCCAGAACAGATCGCCGATGATTTTTCGTTTTTTTTCGGGGTCCGAAACGCCTTTGAGGCGGCTTAAAAAGAGATCTTTTTTGTCGGCCACATGCAGATTGGTAAAACCGGCGCCGGCAAGGGTCTTACGGACTTTTTCGGCTTCCTGAAAGCGCATAAGTCCGGTGTCGACCAGCATGCCGTAAACGCGATTCGGGCCGAGGGCTTTTTCGAGAAGGGCGAAACAAACGGTGGAATCCACCCCTCCGGAAACCAGTAGAAAAACTTTTTTGTCGCCGATCTTTTTTTTAATCACTTCGATTTCATCTTTGATAAACTGTTTAATATTCCAGTCACGCCTGACACCGCAAATATTAAGAAAATTATCGAGAAGCCTTTGGCCTTCTTCGGTATGCGTGACTTCCATATGAAACTGGATGCCGTAGTGGTTTTTTTTGAAGTCGGCGATGGCGGCGGTGGGGCAGTCTTCGGTTTCGCCGATGGTTTCAAATCCATCGGCCATTTCCCGCACCATGTCAAAGTGCGACATCCAGACGCGGGAACTTTTAGGGAAATCCTTAAAAATCCCTTCGGCTTTTTTAACGTGAAGGGTGGCAAATCCGTATTCTTTGGTTTTTCCTTTAGCAACGCGCCCACCCGTCATATGCTGCATAAGCTGGTGTCCGTAACAGATGGCCAGAATAGGAATTGGCAGGCTGAAGATTTTTGGATCGCATTTGGGAGCGTTGGGGTCGTTCACACTGTCCGGCCCACCGGAAAGAATTACGCCTTTATATTCGCGGAGCCGACTGGCGGGAATGTCGTTATCAAGAATTTCACTGTAAACTCCCAAACGGCGAACTCGGTTGGCAATCAGGTGGGCGTACTGTCCTCCAAAATCGAGGACTGCGATTTTATTGTGCTTCATAATAGATCCCCAATAAACAATTGATAAAGCCACAGTGAAAAAAGCACCCAGGCGATATAGCTGATAATAAACATCACAACGATGTGGCGCAGTCTTAAAAAGCCAAACGGCAGGGTCTCTCTGTTTTCATCAAGCGGATACTCACGATGTCTCATGGTAAGTCTTCTTAGCATTTCTACCATAAATGCGAAGACTCCAAGATGAATGATGATGAAAGTGATAAGGCTCATTGACATAGCAGGTCTATTTTACTATATAAATAGATTATAGACATCCAGAGTCTGCTGTGCCGCTTCCTTCCAGTCAAAACTTTTACTGCGTTTAGCCGCGTTTTCTGCCAGTTCCTTCCGGAGTTTGGCGTTGTTCAGGAATTCATGCAGTCCGATACCGAACGTGTCTTCTGATTTTGGATTGACGTAAAAACCGGCGTCCTCCGCCACTTCGTGGTGAACCGGAATGTCGGAGATTACGAGAGGAAGGCCATATTTCATGGCTTCCACCAGAGGAAGATTGAAGCCTTCATAACCGGACGGATGGACCAGCGCCATGGCCTGCCGGTACAAAGCGGCCAATTCGGAGTCCTGTAATGCCTCGGTGAAAATAATTTTCCCTTTTTGTTTTACCGGATATTGACCGGCTACTTTTTCTATAAACGCGTCCGTGATGTAATCTTCCAGCCCCCTTCCCTTTCCACCTACCAGAATCAGATCGATGGGGTAATAATTGGCAATGAACTTCTGATAAGCGATCATGAGCATAGGTATATTTTTTCGGGCGTCGTAACCGCCTACGTAAAGCAAAAATTTGCGTCGTAATGTTAAGCCCGGCGGCATGTCATCGTAATGAGTAATTGGCGGAGCCAGGTGTGTCACAGATAAATTTTTATCTTCAGTTTTGATGATTTTCCGGATTTCACTTTTGGAAAATTCTGAAACTGTAATGAGGTGGTCAGCCCGCTTTAAGGCCCATTTGGCGTGCCAGTGATATAGTCTGGAGCGGAAGCGTTTGTTGTATTCCGGCAACCTCCATGGAATCATGTCATGGACGGTCACAATAGTGGGGATGCCCGGTTTTATTAGGGGATTGCTGGGATAGAGGAAGTGAACCATGTCAATTTCCCATTTTTTTAGTTCTTTGGGGATCAGGCTGTATTCCCAGTGCGCTTTCCGGAGGCTGGGAGAAGAAAAGTCCTTTTCGGGCACGCGGATCTGCTTAAAGTTATCTGGTAAAGGAAAATCAACCAGCTGAGGCGTGAAAAGATAATATTCATTCTGTTCATCCAGCTGCGAAAGCGCCTTGAGCAAATTATAGGAATACTTTCCAATTCCGGTATAAGGCTGTGACAAAAATCTTGCGTTGATCCCGATTTTCATAATCTGGTTTAATCTAAGATGATTGATGCGATCTTATCATTCGCATGATTGCCGGAAATTTCAGCAAGTGCTTTTTTCATCGCGTTTTGGAGGGCTTTATTCTGCCACAAATTACGCGCCATATCAAAGAGTCTGTCAGTTCCTTTGCGAACGATACTGGCGCCTTTTTCTTCGAAATATCGGGCGTTGTTTAACTGGTCGGAATTATTCAGGGGGATGATAATATTGGGCTTTCCGAGATAAGCCAGTTCGTAAAGGGAATTGGCGCCGGCCCGCCCTATGACCAGGTCGGTAATGGCGTAGATATGTTTCAGCTCCTGATCGAGATACTCAAAACTGATGTAATTGGAGTTTTTTTTGCCAATGTCTTTATCGGGGCCGGTGATATGGATGATTTGAAATTTGCGGGTGAGATTTTCAAAATCCTTCTTTATCAGATTGTTAATTTCGGCCGCCCCCTGACTACCTCCCCAGACCAGAAGGACTGGGATGCCGGCTTTGAAGCCGGTGAGTCTGTAGCCTTTAGCGGTGCTCCCCTGAGCAATCTCCGTACGAATCGGATTACCTGTCATGCGGTATTTTTTGCCCTTTTTAAGTAAATCGGGGAATGCCACGCATACCACGGACGCCAATCCGGAAGCGATTCGGTTGGCAATGCCCATTCGGCTGTCGGATTCGTGGAGAATGATCCGGCGGCGCAATAAGAAGGCCGCCAAAACTACCGGCAGGCTTACAAATCCCCCTTTGGAAAAGACGATGTGCGGCCGAAAGCGGATCAGGATGATCAGTGACTGAAAGAAGCCCAGTAAGACAAAAAACGGGTCGATAAAATTCTGCCAGGAGAAATAACGGCGCCACTTGCCCGAGAAAATTCGGCGAACCGGAATTCCCGTACCTTTTAGAAGCCCGGCATCGAGCTTGCTTCGGGAGCTGACGTAAAGGAGCTTAGCATCAGGCTGCCTATCTTTAATGGCTGACGCGACGGCGAGGTTGGGGATGATATGCCCTCCTGATCCGCCGCCGGTCAGCAAAATTCGTACCGACTTCCGCATAGCGGGAAATATTAAGTAAAATGCCTGCCGCCAGCACATTCACCATTAGTGAGGATCCGCCGTAGCTCACAAATGGCAGGGTAAGACCGGTCAGCGGCAGAATGGCCAGATTGACACCCATATTGATGATAGCCTGAAAGGCAAACCAACTGGTAATGCCTGTGGCAATCAGCATCGAGAAGCGGTCCTGCGCGTTACCGGCAATTTTATAACCGCGATAGGCGATGACCAGATAGGCGATGACCAGAAAGCTGATGCGTATAAAACCAAGTTCTTCGGCGGCGGCCGCGAAGATGGTGTCACCCTGCACCTCGGGCAGATAACCGAACTTCTGGATGGACTTTCCGAAGCCTACCCCAAAAACGCCGCCACTGCCGATGGCAATCAAGGCCTGTTTGATCTGAAAGCCGATGTTGAGAGGGTCGAGTTCCGGGTTGAGAAAGGTGAGAAAGCGGTTACGGATGTAGTCCTTGCTCATGATGATGGGGTAGGCCATTGCCGCCGCCAAAAGCCCCCCCGCCAGAATGTGAAGGGGGCTTCCGCCTGCCGCGAAAAACATGGAAGCGGCTATTACCGCGATCACCAGAACGGACCCGAAGTCCGGCTGCATGGCCAGCAGAATAACCACAATGCTAAGTAAGATAGTGAAGGGTATAAAGCCATACTGGAATGAGCGGACTAGTTCCTGCCGTTTTTCCATCCATACTGCAAGATAGAAGATAAGGCCTAATTTGGCCATTTCCGCCGGCTGAACGGAAGGCAGAAAGGGTAGGTCTATCCAGGAAGTGGAAGTGCCATAATTCGCGCCAATTCCCGGCAGAAAGAGGGCGAACAGCATGAGAATCGTGATAACGAAGAAGGGTAGGGCGGCCTTCTTCCAGAATTTGAGTGGAAAATAAATGGCAAAAATCCAAATGGGAATGGAAATCAGCGCCCGCCAAAAATGCCGCCACAGATAAAAGCTATTTGACGCTTCGTCACGCAGCCCCTGAGAAACCATATTGTTGGTCATCTGGTAAGATTCATACACGCTGACTGACGAAATCATAATAATCCCAAAAATAATGAGACAGAAAATAACGATGGCCAAAGGGATGTCGATAGTTGCTTTTCGCATGAGTTTCTTAAAATCGGAGCTTACATACTATACCCGTGTTTGGGCTGAAAGAAAATACCGGGGAAGAGAATGTCAATGCTGTCGGATGCCCAGGCAGAGGGCTTTTTTAAATTTGCTACAATGGGGCCATGCAAAATAAATGCCGGTTGCATTGGGTTTTCTTTGTCGCGGGTATTCTGGATATTCTGATTCTGGATTTTGTGACGAAGTTATTGGTTGCCAAAGAGGTAATTAAGCCATTTGTTTTTATCAGGGATTTTTTTTACATCACTTCGCCCCACAAAAATGACGGCATTGCCTTTGGAATTGACTTGCCCCTGTCGCTTCAGATCGCGGGAAGTATGATTATTCTGTTTTTGCTGTATAAAGCGGGCATTGAATATATCTGCCGGCCGGAAAAACCTGCCATTTTTAAGCACTGGCTTTTGGGGGCGATTATAGGCGGAGGGCTTGGCAATCTGGTGGACCGGATATTTTACGGCTACGTGGTTGATTTTATTGTCCTCAGGCCTTTTCCGGTTTTTAATGTGGCGGATATAGGAATTACTGTTGGACTGGTGGTATTATTTGCTACAATATGGCTGTCGTCGAGACAATCTGAAAGTAAAAACTAAAACTAATATTATGAATGAGAAAAGGCCTTTATCCGCTACATTGTTCGCTCTCAGGCTGTTGAGCGGTATCACGGGAGGTGTGGTCGGAATGCTGATCGCTTTTGTGGTGTATTTTATAATGTCCACTTTTATTCCTTCGGGGGAAGCGGTGTCTTCGCTGTCATTTTTCGCCATTATTGTGATGGCTTTTGTGGCCACTCTGAGCGCGAATACCATAACAGCTGTTATGCTGACCTTTATGGACCACGAAAAGTACAGCCGCCGGAAAACCACAATCACACAGGTATTTCTGTTTAATCTGGTGCTTTTCTTTCTGACAATTCCCCTGTATTTAATCGCTATTCCGCTGGAGATCACGACCGGTGTGGTGGCCCTGCATTTTTTGCTTAGCGCTTATGTGTCGGCACTGATTATGGAAGTGCTGGCCGGCTACGAATATTCACTTGTTGGAATTTATTCCAGCAGTCTTGGTATTTTTGTGAGCATTGGAATAGCCCTGCTTATGCTTAATTCAAACGTGTCCCAACTGGTATTGACGCTGGGGGCTATGCCGGCTGTCTGGTTTATTCTGGAATTGGTGGGTGGCTTTGTGGAACTTATTTATGATAATTTTTTGAGGTTTTACGGGGTGGACGCCCTGAACGTGGAGACTGATTTAGGCGGAGACACGATGATTGAAAAAGAGTCCGAAGATGAGGAAGACGAGGATGCGGGTGAGGGAGATGACGACCGGGTTTAAGCGATTACTTATTTTTCCTCTTTTTTCCTGTTCTTTTCCCACCAGTCCAGTAATTGCTGAACTTTTGCCCGTGCCTGTTCAATGAATTCCGCTGTTTTGGGGTAGCGTTCTTTCAGTTTTGCCGCTGTTTCCTGCATGTCGGAAAGTTGTGGCTTGAGCAGGAAGCCGCCGCCGCTCTGAATAAGAGCTTTATATCCTTTTAATTTTTCTTCAAATGTCATCATAAACCTTTTTCTGCCTTCTTCGGTGATAAGTCGTTTGATAGCCGCCCATTTTTCTGGGTCTTCACCCTCCGGGGCCCGCAGGCTTTCCGGCGCTTGGCTCTGCCTTGATTTTACTCCTTCAGCTCCTTCAGCCTTTAATTGTTCATTCTTCAACGAATCATTCATTGAATAAGGGTATTGATTGATAAATGGATGCAGATTCTAAAACAAATTCCAGGCTCAAGTCAAGGGGTCTTTATTATATCGCCTATGTTATCAACATCCGGAACATCTAACTTATGTCTTCCGGCTTTATGGAAATAAGGGCAAATAGCTGTTTCTCAAGTTCAAAAGTTCTTTTTTCCACTTCCTCAAACATGGTTTGGGTCTTGAGATTATCAAATTTTCCATGGCGCTCGCGGCCGTCACGGAAGCGCTCGGCAAGGCTTACTATTTCATCGTGTTTGACGCGTTTGTCGGCATAGAAGAGAATGGCCACTTCGAGGTAAGCGAATTTTTCGGGTTCTTCCAAAATAGACAGGGAGTTGTGCAGACGGACGAGTTCGGCGGTTTTGTTGTAACCATCATCTGCCAGCGCTCCGCAGGCTACATCGGCGTGATTCATTCCTTTGAATTGTTTTTGTAAGTCTAGCCATTTAGTCCACTTATCATCGGTGACTTCTTCATGGAATTTGTCGCGGTTGAGTTCAGTAAAATCGCAAACCCTGGCCATATCGTGAAGCAGGCCGGCGGTATTGAGGAGGCTGAGGTTGACGAGGATATTCTTGTCGGCAAGAGCCTGACCAATTTGCAGGCATACGTCGGTGACTTTTTTACTGTGAGCGCGGACGTGCAGAGGGGTAACCCAGTCCCGCCAGAATTTATCGACGAGTTCATCGGGGACGATTTCGGAGTCTTCAAATTGAAAGATTATTTTGTGGTGGTCGGCCAGCGAATGGAAATCCACGCGGATATAAGTTGCGGGGTGCCTGCCAGCCATGCGGTCGGCCCATTCGATGACGTTGATGGAGCGGTCATCGTGCATGGTCTCTTCAAGGCCGATGGATTCATAGTCTTCGCCGTGTTTGAGGCGGTATAAGTCGTAGTGATAGAAGTGAGGGCCTGTCTGCGGGCCGGTCTGAAGATCGTATTTGTTGACGTAGGTGAAAGTGGGGCTTTTGATCAGTTCGCTGATGCCCAGACCCTTGGCGATACCTTTGGTGAACTGGGTTTTACCACTGCCAAGATCGCCAAAAAGCAGGACTGTGGCGCCCGGTTTCAGGCGGGCGGCCAGCTGGATTCCGAGTTCGATGGTCTTTTCAGGGGTTTTGGTTTGGTAAATTGTTTTCATGGCAACGGAAATTATAACTGATGCGTAAAAAAGTGGCGAGGTTATCGCAAAAAATACGGCAGGGGCGGGAGCCGGGGGGCAATTTCTGAAACGCGGTAGGGGCGGGAGCCGGGGGGCAATTTCTGAAACGCGGTAGGGGCGGGAGCCGGGGTACCCTTTTTGAGGTGCGGAATTCTGTTGCACAGATCTTGCACAAAGTTTGCACAGATCTTGCACAAAGTATGTGCAATAGAATTTTCTACCCCGGAAGGGTATATGCCGGAGGTCTCAAAATTATATGACATTATCATTCTTAGGTTCTGTGTCAATCCAATTGACTCAAAACTGGAAATGTAGTATTTTAATCAGCCCCTGCTCTTTGAAATCATATTTTTGATTGTGACTCATCGTGTCATTAGTTTCCCCCGCCAAGGCGGGGGGCGACTTGTGATCACTCGGTGTGGTCACAATCAACCCAAACCCAAAACTATTCGCCCAGGAGGCGTATCCATGAGTCAAAATACCGGAAATTCCGTGCCGCCTTCGGGCGAAAAACACCTGGACCCTTATTCAGGCGCCGAGCCTGATGGCGATGACGAAATGTTGTTCGTCAGGGCAGTGGACTTCGTCAGGCGCCACAAAATGGCGTTTCTCGTGCCGGTAACGGTGGTGGCAGTGTATCTGCTCCACCGCTCCAATGTGGTGGACTGGCGGGTGCTCAGTACCATGCTGGCCATCGTGGGCATCGCCCTGCTCTACTACAAGAGCAAGGGCAAGGAGGGGGCTCTGACCCTGGCAGGGAAGCACAAAAAGAAGCTTGTGCTTCTGCTATTGGTCGGCCCGTTCGCCGCGCCGTGGGTATTCACTTACTACGGCAAGATGTTCTTCGCCGACTACAACCGGCTGATGGATCCGCCCCGGGTCTACTACGACTGGAATGTAGACCCCAAAATCTTCGACCAGAAGGGCCAGAAGCTGCTAAAGCAGATGGACCCGGATGGTGAAGATGGCGGCCGCATCCGCGGGGCCATTCTGGCTGCGGCCCGAATGATTGGGGTCGAAGCCGACAGGCTTTCACCCTACCATTCCGCCGCGCTCGAAAAAGGAGAGAAATTTACTCTCATCATTTTCGAGAGCGTGGAGGTGACGGAGGTCATTCCGCCACCGCCGCCTCCTGAGGACGACAAGGGCAAGAAAGGCAACAAAAAGGGCG
Organism: Patescibacteria group bacterium; assembly: GCA_018825145.1. Lineage (GTDB taxonomy): Bacteria > Patescibacteriota > Gracilibacteria > UM-FILTER-43-11 > UM-FILTER-43-11 > JAFGTE01. The sequence goes on along the minus strand of JAHJFD010000035.1, from coordinate 20,646 downwards.
AGGAGTCCAAGTCGGCGGAGCCCACGATAAAGAAGCGGCCTATGCTTCTCGTCTACTTCATCACTTCGAAAGAAGTCGAGAAGCAGAAGGAAGGCGGCGCCGATGCAGGGGTCCCAAAACCCAAAAGCAAGGCGCTCTTTTCGATCGTGGTCAAAGAGGCCCCAAACCTGCAAATCAACTTCTGGTTCCTCGCCCGTGGATTTTCGGATTCCAGTGGCAAGGAGATCGACCTTCAGGGGCTGGACGCCATCCTGAACAGGCCGGCACCATCAGAGCCCGTGCCCTCGCAAGAGGGGCCCGGCTGACCATCGTGACCACACCCGACGACCACCTGATCTGCTTCACGCGGATCGGGTGGTTTCGGCTACCACCATTCCGGCCAGAATAGGCCCGACCCAGCTTGTCCACAGCAGGTGATCGAAGGAAGCGACCACAATGAGCGCGAAGAGGGGCAGGACTCGGGCTTTGTCACGCAGAAAGTAACTCAGGCCCGTTTTCCAGTAACCATGCAGGAGGTAAGCGATGATGAGAATCAGGATGATAAGCCCCTGAATGCCGGTTTCGTTGAGAATCAGAAAATAAGTGTTGTGGACCGGCTGGAATTCCCAGGGCAGAAGTTTGGTTTTGGAAAACTGTTCCATCATCAGCGTAAAATTACCCACACCTACGCCCCAGAATTTGTGCAGGAACATGTTGATACTGATGACGTTCTGCAGAAGGCGTTCCTGAATTGAGGGGTAGTCCCAGGCGAGAGAGGCACTGTTTATGTAAATCCACAGATTTCCGAAAAAAATGAGGCCCAACAGTCCAATGGAGAGGGCCCTTTTTTGGGTAGCCACTTTGATAAAACTGAGAACCAGCAGGATACCAACCGTAATGAGCAGGGTAAGCTGAGCCGCCTGAGAGCCCGTGAGGTATATGCCGACCGACATGAGAATCACCCAGAAAAGCAGGGCGGTTTTTTTGAGATAGGCAAGACTGAGGAAGAAAATTGTTAGCAGATAGACGCCCAGAATGTTGGGGTGCAGAAAAGTGCCGTAAGGGCGAATGAGTTTAGAGCCATCCGCCAGGTCGGTTTTGGCCACGTTCGGCACCCCCGGGCCAATGACCTGTTCGCCGATAAAGGTAAGACCGACCGAGTGATTAAGGCGGGTTTGAATGTAAGCCAGAATAATCTGGAATACCGCGCCATATAAAAGCCAGGTAATGAGTTCGTTGTGAGGAACGAGTTTTTGGCGAATCAGCACGTACACCGCCCCGGCCTCAAGCACGCGGATAAGGAAGAAAAGATAAAGCATCATGTCACCCCGCAAAAAAGTTACAACTCCCGCGTTCACCATGAACAGGAGAAAAAGAGCGAGACCCCAGCCGGGCGTTTTGAGTTTGCCGAGTTCTTTGTTTTTGATTTTCTGAATGACCCAAAGGATGAAAGTAAGTATCAGCAGAAGTTCGGGCAAAAACAAAAATCCGGTGACCCAGGTGCTGAAATTGCCAAAGCGGTAACTGTTTTGCTCGTATAAGACAAAATGGACGGAAAAAGGGAAGGTGAAGAGGAAGATTTTCCAAAGTGTCCGAATGAGTCGGTTCATTGGCTACCCGGTTAAATGCCGCAATCGGTTCCTATATCAATCAGCTCTTTTTCTTTCTGCACGACACAGGTGATTTTTTGCTGGGCGGCAGTGAGCGCCTGCTGGGCGCTGGACACATTCTTCATCACATCCTGAATGGCGTCGGTGAAGACCTTTCGATAGGCGGCGTCATCGTAGATTTTAAAGCTTTTGGCAAAGGGCGCCTGAAAGGCGAAAGTGCCGAAGAGAGGTTCGGTTTGCTGTTCGGAAACCATGTCTTTTCGGCTGGTGGGCCGGTTGGTGATTTTGTGGTAGGTCTGGAGCGCGTCTGAGCTGGTGAGAAACTGGACGAGTGACCAGGCCTCGGCCGGCATGTCGGTGGTGCGGGCCACGACAAGCGGGAAGTAACTGGCGTAAGTGTCGCGTTTGGTGGCCTCGGTGCCGCTGACCAGCTGGGGGAAAGAGGTAATACCCACATTTTCGATATCGATGTGCTGGCCTCCGGATTTTTGCTGTTCCTGAATGGCCGTCTGAATTTCGCCATAAAGGTAAGGATAGCCGATGATCATGCTGACCTTGCCGCGGACAAAGGGATTGATTTCCTTTTCGGCGGGGGAGTAGCCGGTGATGTATTCATTCCAGCTGTAATTGCGGTAACTTGGCAGGCCGAAACTGGTAAAGAGTTCGAGGGCCTGAACGCCGGGATTGTCGCCCGTGAGCCCGCCGCCCGTGGCGAAAGTGGCCCGCTCTTCCTTTTCATCGTAAAACTGCACGCCGTATTCGAGCATGAGGGCGTAAAGAATGTCGACCGCGCTGGAAATGTTGTCGGCCCGGCCTAAAGCCATTCCGGAAAGCGCGAAACGTTCGGGGCTGTTGTCGCGCTTGGTGAGTTCAGTGGTCTGCTCTTTGATTTCTTCCCATAAGGCGCCCGGCTTGTCGCTGGTGGCGATGAGGTCTTTGAAGTGCTGTTTGTTGTAAAAGACGGCGAGGTTGTCGATGGACAGCGGCATGCCGTATACCTGTTCGTCGATGATGAGATCGTTGGCCGCGGCCTGGAAGAAGGTCTGGCGGAAAAGTTCGGCATTCATGACAATGGGCTGGTCGAGAGGGAGCGGGTAGAGTTTTTTGAAATGCTTTGGCATCCAGGAATTGTGAACCATAAAGACGTCAGGACCTTCACCTTCGGCGATTTCACTGATGACCAGGTCTTCATATTCCGGAAGGTTAGTGAATTTCTTCACGTTTACCCGGACGCCGGGAAAGTTACTCTGAAAGGCCTGAACCTGCTCGCGGAAGGCGTCGGTGTTGTCGTAGATGATCCACAGGTCGAGGACTTTCTGGCCCGTTCCGGCGGTTGTCGCCTCTTCATAAGGGCAGTCATCGCGGAAAGTGCTGGTGCCGGGAATGTTTTCGGTCGGTTTGGGACACTTCTTTTTACAGCCGGACAGAAAAAGAGGCGCCATCAGTATGAGAAGTACGGCGATGATTCGAATGGTATTTTTTTTCATGGTTTTTTGTTTCGCGGTTGTTATTTATTTTACGGAAAAACGCGTTACAAATCAAATTTCATCGCCATTACGGCGGGTCTTTTGTTTATTTTTTTCCGGTCGCTTCCTTTACGCCTTCCAAAAACTGCTGCCAGGATTTGAATTTGTAATAGCTATTTACTCCTCCAAAAAAGCGAATAAAAGCGAGAATGATAGGCTGCGCAAGGAATTTGAGTAGAATGGCTTTGGCGCCCCGGGGGATTACTTGTACGTCGGGCTGGAGTTTTTCGAATGTGACGGCGGAACGGCCCACGGTTTGCATTCTTTTTTCGAGGGTAGACTCGGAGATGGTGTGGTGATGCAAAACGACAGCATCAGGTTCGTAGTAAAGACGCATGCCATGTTTGGCCCACAGACGGTAACCAAGTTCGATGTCTTCCCAGCCGTATTCAGTGAATTTGGTACTGAATTTTTCTTTGTCGAAAAGGGATTTTTTGAGGGAAATGTTAGAAGTGTAGAAAAATTTGTAAGGTTCGGGGTGGTCGGTAAAGCCTGGCTGTAGGAGGAAGTAAGCGAACTGCCAGCCGGAGGATTCGAGGAATTCCATGTAAGGCGTGATTTCCAGAAACGGATCCCACGCGGTGTAACCAAGAACAACCACCTCTTCGCCCGGATTGAGAGTGTGGATATTCGCGTGCTGCATAAGAAAACCCGGTTCGGCAAGGATGTCATCGCCGATGAAGACGAGAATGTCGCCCGTGGCTTTTTTAGCCCCTTTATTGCGCGCCGTGCCCTGATGAGAGGCTTTTTGTTTGATGTAAATCACCTCTTTAAAACCTGCCACGACTTTGGCGGTATGGTCTTCGGAGCCATCATCGACCACAATCACTTCAAAATCGACACCCTGTTGCTGGGTGATTTTGTTGAGGCAGAGCTCAAGGATATCGGCGCGGTTGTGTGTGGGGATAATCACTGATAACTTCATACAGGAATTATACAGCAAACCGCGTGAAGGGCGTGACAGAAAAATAGACTGCGTAAAGAAGACTGTGCCAGGTAGTTTGCGCGAATTTGACATGTATAAAAATTGTCTTTTTTTGGTATAAATCCGGAGACCCTGGGGTGTCCTCCCGGAGGTATAGAATTCTGTTGTGCAATATCTGTGCAAAGTTTGTGCAATATCTGTGCAAAGTTTGTGCATCAGAATTCCTGACCCCAAAAGGTATATACCCACCCCCGCCTTTTTTGCTAGAATTTTGGCGAACGCGAAAAAAATATTCCGTGAAAAAAGTCTGAAATTTCTGAATCATGAAACTTTTTAATACACTCACCCGGCAAAAGGAAGAATTCAACCCCGAAAAGCCTGATCGGGTAGGGCTTTATTGTTGCGGACCCACAGTTTATAACTACGCGCACATCGGGAATCTGCGGACTTATGTGTTTGAAGATTTACTCAGGCGCGTGCTGGAATTTAATGGTTACGTGGTAAATCATGTGATGAATATTACCGACGTTGGGCATCTGACGAGCGACGCGGATGAGGGCGAGGATAAAATGAAAAAAGGCGCCGAGCGCGAGAAAAAGACCGTGTGGGAAATTGCCGAGCATTATTCGCAGGCTTTTTTGGAGGATATGGATCGCCTGAATTTACTGAAACCACACTGGAAACCTAAGGCTACTGACCATATTCAGGAAATGATCGGGCAGATTCAAAAGCTGGAGGCAAATGGATTCACCTATGTGGGCGAGAACGGAAACGTTTATTGTGACACTTCAAAGTTTGAGGACTACGGAAAGCTGGCCCAACTCGATAAACAGCCCTTCCGCGGCGGTGAGGCTGGCGCCCGCATAGAAGTGGATGAGAACAAAAAGAATCCGCATGACTTCGTTCTGTGGTTTGTGGAGTCCAAGCACGGCGATCAGGAGATGCAGTGGGATCCGGCAAAATGGGGTGCACCTTGGGGCCGCGGATTTCCCGGCTGGCATATTGAATGCTCCGCGATGAGTGTGCGTTATCTGGGTGAGCAGTTTGATATTCATTGCGGCGGCATCGATCATATTCCGGTGCACCACACCAACGAGATTGCTCAGGCCGAGGGCGCGACCGGCAAGAAGCCCTGGGTGAAAATCTGGATGCACGGAAATTTTCTGGTGCTGAAAGAGGGCGCGAAGATGGCCAAGGCGGAGGGTAATTTTCTGACGCTCAGAAGGCTTGTGGAAGAGGGTTATGATCCACTGGATTACCGGTATTTTTGCCTGCAATCCCATTATCGCAAAGAACTCGCTTTTGACTGGGAAGGACTGACGGCCGCGAGGACCGGACTGAGGCGCCTGAAAGAAAAGGTGCTTGCCCTTGGAGATTCCGAGGAAAGTCTTGCTGAAAATTATATGGGGCCTTTTACCGAGGCGGTCAGCGATGACCTGAATGTCGCGCAGGGCCTGGCCATTGCCTGGGAGCTAGTGGATGACGCGGAAGTGCCGGATGCGGATAAGCTGGCCACGATCAAAAAAATGGACACCGTACTTGGCCTGAAGCTTAATGAGCCAATCGAATTTGAATTGCCGCCGCAGATCACTCAATGGATTCTGGAACGCAATGAGGCCAGGGAACTTAAAGACTGGAAAAAGGCCGATAAAATCCGCGAGAAAATCGAAGCTTCCGGCAAATGGATGGTGAAAGACGGCCCAGGTGGAACGGAGGTGCGGCCGAATTAGTGTTGTTCTAATTTGACATCATGTCGGCTGTCGGGTAAATTGGGCTGGCTTTGCCCCCTAATTATTTAATTATGACATTTTCAAATAGTCGCGATACCGCTCCAATATCTCAGACATCAGTTATTTTATTGGAAGAATTCAGAGAGCTTGACGCTCAGGCTGAAAAAATGGGTGCCACAAAAATTCGCCGGACTATCGCCAGTGCAATAGAAGATTTGCCTGAGCCTGAAGGTAAAAAGAATGCTCGCATGGCTATTTTGGAAGTTCGGGAAGCATTGCGGGGATTTCGGCGTGGAGCTTCCGCTTCCCGCCCCTCATCTATTCCACCTTTGGATAGTTTTGGTGAAGCTACCACTTAGTGATTACTAAAAAGTTTTGCGTTGTCGGCTTTTCGGCCGTGCGAAAAAACACGCTGTTTTTTGAAAATTGCTGAAATTGCAGTTTCGGAAAAGGTGAGAAATTGATAGAATTGTTTTTGAACGTAACTGAAATTTATGGCTACAAATAAATTCACAATCTTCGCGGGATCTTCTCACAAAGAGCTTGCCAAGGCCGTCGCGAAAGATATGAAAAAGGAATTGGGGCAGTTGACCCTTTCGACTTTTTCCTGCGGCGAAAAATACGTAAAGCTCGATGAAACGGTTCGCGGGCAGGAAGTATTTATTATTCAGACCTGCCGTGATTACTGGGTGAATGAGGATTATATGGAGCTTTTCCTGATGATAGACGCGGCCAGGCTTTCTTTCGCATCAAAAATTCATGTCATCATCCCTCATTTCGGTTACGCCAGACAAGATAAAGTGCATAAGCCCCGTGAACCGATCAGCGCCAAACTGATGGCGGATTTGATCGTGAAGGCGGGGGCCGATCACGTGATTACTTTTGGCCTTCACGCGGATCAGGCACAGGCTTTCTTTGACGTTCCGGTAGACAATATTAATACTCACAAACTCTTTGCGGATTACTACAAAAAGAAGAAGCTCAAAGATGTAACGGTAGTTTCACCCGATGCCGGCGGAGCCAAAAACGCCAAAAAGCTGGCTGATGACTTAGGTGTGCCTATTGCCATCCTGCATAAGACCCGTCCTGCCCATAATGAAGCTGTAACAACTCACGTCGTAGGTGATGTGAAAGACAGGACTTGTATTATCTACGATGACATGATTGATACAGCTGGCAGTGTTATATCTGCTCATAAAGCATTAGTTGATCAGGGGGCGAAAAAAGATATTTATCTGGCCGCCACGCACGCGATTTTTTCCGGCCCGGCCCAAAAACGGCTTGATAAAGCCGGATTTAAAGAGGTCACAGTCACCGACACTTTGCCTATTGAGAAGGAGAAGAAGTTTACGGGCCTCAGGCAGATTTCGGTAGCCCCCTTACTCGCGGATATTATCGGCAGTGTGACCCATCAAAAATCAGTGAGTAAATTGTTTTATTAAGAATCTTTAATCTTTTAATTATAAATAAAATGAAAATCGCAATTAACGGCTTCGGCCGCATCGGCCGCCAGATTCTTCATCGAATTATGCAGACCGATAGCAATCTGGAAGTGGTCGCCATCAATGATTTAAGTGATCCGGCAATGCTGGCGCTACTTTTTGAGTTTGATTCAACTTATGGAAGATATCCAGGCACAGTTGAGCTAAAGGGAAATGAAATGGTTGTGGACGGAAAGGCTATCAAAATGTTTGCCGAAAAAGACCCTACCCAACTCCCATGGAGCAAGCTTGGAGTGGATTTGGTTATGGAGTGTACCGGCGTCTTCCGCACCAAGGAAAAAGCCGGTTTTCACATCAAGGCCGGCGCGAAGAAGGTAATTATTTCCGCTCCCGCCAAAGGCGAGGAAGGTCCTGATGCGACTATTGTGATGGGGTGTAATGAGGAAATTCTGACAGGCAAAGAACAGATTCTTTCGAACGCCAGCTGTACCACCAACTGTCTGGCGCCATTTGCCAAGGCTCTGAATGATGCTTTCGGCATTAAGAGGGGAATTATGACGACTATTCACGCGGTAACTGCCAGTCAGAGGGTTCTGGACGCGCCCGATAAAGACGCCCGTCGCGCCCGCAGCTGTATGCAGAACCTGATTCCCACAACCACCGGCGCCGCAAAAGCGGTCGGCCTGGTTATTCCCGCATTGAAGGGAAAATTGACAGGTATGGCTGTTCGCGTGCCCACTCCAACCGTTTCGCTGGTGGATCTGACGATTGAGCTTGAAAAGGATGTGACGGTTGAGGAGGTAAATGAGGCTTTAAGAAAACGCGCCGCTGAAATTCCAACGATATTGAAAGTGGAAGACAGGCCTTTGGTTTCTAAGGACTTTCAGATGGATTCCCATTCTTCGATTGTGGACGCGCAGAGCACGATGGTAATGGAAGGTAATATGGTAAAGGTGCTATCCTGGTATGACAACGAATGGGGATACAGCTGCCGAATGGTGGATCTTGCCAGTTATATAGCCGGTAAATAAAAAATCAATATGAAAATAACGAGTTACGGGGCCGCACTTGAAGTGACCGGCTCTCAGCATTTGCTTGAGGTAAACGGGAAAAAGATTCTTATGGATTGCGGTCTTTTCCAGGGTCATCGGAAGCTTGCCTTTGAAAAGAATCAGCATTTTGCTTATGATCCCGCTTCGGTTGATGTTCTGCTGGTTTCTCACGCTCATATTGACCATACGGGTAATATTCCTCATTTAGTAAAAGAAGGCTTTAAGGGGGTCATTTACTGCACGGAAGCCACCAAAAGCCTGTGCCTCCCAATGCTCCTTGACAGTGCGTATATTCAGGAACAGGACGCCAAATATTTTAGCAGGAAGCTAAAAAATTCAGCGCTTTCTATTGAGCCTATTTATGATGCCGCGGATGTGGAGCATACGCTGGAACAATTTCATGAACTGCCTTACGACACAAAATATAAGCTTTATGATGGTATTTATGTGACTTTTCATGAAGCTGGACATGTGCTTGGCTCGAGCATGATCGCTCTGGATATTCTGGATCAGGAAGACGGCAAGCAGAAGAGATTGGTGTTCACAGGTGATTTGGGGCGGGACAGACTGCCTATTATTAATGATCCTTATGATTTGCAGATGTCGGATTATTTACTTATTGAAAGTACTTACGGCAACCGTAAACATGCGCCGATTGAAGAAGGTGTTCCGGAATTGGCCCGGGTGATCAACCGCACGGTGAAACGTGGCGGAAAAATTATTATTCCTTCATTCGCTTTTGAAAGAACACAGGAGCTTATTTATTCCATCCATCTTCTGATTGATCAGAAAGAAATTCCGACAAACCTGCCGATTTTTATCGATAGTCCGCTTGCCACCCATCTTACGGATGTCTTCAAACAACATATTGAGCTTTATGACGAGGATATTCGGGAAAATTTCAGACTGGGCCAGAATCCTTTTGACCCCAGGCAGTTGAAACATACGAATTCGGTTGAGGAATCGAAGAATCTCAACTTTTTTATCGGCCCCTGCATTATTATTTCGAGTAGTGGTATGTGTGAGGCGGGTCGCATCAGACATCACCTGAAGAATAATATTGAGGATCCCAAGAATACGATCGCGATTGTGGGCTATATGGCTGAGAACACGCTGGGCCGTAAGCTGGTAGATGGGGCTGAATTTATTAAAATCTTCGATCAGATGTACAAGGTGAACGCGGAAGTGGTGATTTTAGAATCATTCAGCGCGCATGCCGACAAGGATGACCTGGACGAGTTCATCAAAAGAATTAAGGGGCTTAAAAAAATCATGCTGGTACACGGGGAGCCGACTCAGTCGGAGGCTTTTGCCGAAAGAATAAAGACCTACAGCGACGCGGAGTCTATTGTGATGGAGCCGGAGAAGTCGGTAAAATTATAAAATTTTCAAAATACCCCGGGCGGAATACCCGGGGTATTTAATAGCCTGATTTATTGAACTAATTCACCAACAGTTTCTACAGACCTGAACCTGTATAGTAAATCTGCCCAATCTCTGCCGCGGAAAGTCCGCGGTTCCAGACCTTAACCTCATCGATAACTCCTACAAAGCCGTTCTGACTACCCGGTTTGCTGTTTCCGATAGTCATAAGTTCACCGGGTTTAGTACCAAGAAGGCCTGTGAAATTATTCTTTGATTCTACTAATGCTCCATTCACATAGAGTTCTACCATGTTTCCCCTTCTTACACCTGCCACGTGATACCATGTGCCGGCTTCCATATTCGTGTCGTCATAATCCACGAGAAAGGATGATCCGGAATTGTTATATGGCTTAAAGCTCATCTTCGGATCGCCTTTATAAAGCCCGAATTCATTTCTGTATCCCTTCTGCGTGATGATATTCCAGCTGCTGTGAATAAGATCGGAATGAGTATCGGACTTCACCCACGCTTCAACAGTGTAGTCACCGGTAATATCAAGACTTGAGTTGTTTCCAACATTCACATAACCGTATCTGTCGGGAATTCTGAATCCCTGACCAGCCTTACCGGTCGCGTACGTTGGCATTGCTCCGTAACCTGATTTTGTACCAAGGGTGCCATTGTTAGGACCAACTGAGTCCAGCGCGTTACCTTCACCCTGCCACCAGGAGACCAGGCCCGTCATGTCTAAAGCTGGAGGAGGCGGAGGAGTAGGATATTCGTCCTGTTCTTCATACTCGACAACCAGTTCAGGGGCTTTGGACGAATCGCCATCGTAGGATTCAGCAGTTCGTTCACCACTGCCGGTCACTGTAATCACCAGCGAATTTCCTGAGTGCCAGCGATCACGATTCACAAGTTCCTGGATGACAGGAGAAAGATCCGACGTGCGTTGGGCAGGCCCTGATTCGCCTACTGTATTCCATGCCACTGGACTCCATGCAACATTACTGACAGTGTCAGGTCTGCTGGTGATATTATAGTTAGCGCTGCCAAATGTAGCAGCGTTATCTGTTGCTTCACCGCGCAGAACCAAATTAGCGGTTCCTGAATCTGTTTCATCAACAGTAAACTGGATATAGGCTTTGGATATGGTCGCTCCATATGGAATCGCGATGTTATTAAACCTCATGCCTACTTCCTGTGGCGTAGAACCGCCGTCATTGATGAGCTCTAAATCACTGCTGTATCGATCTACATATCCGCCACTAAGTTTCTCTTCAGCATCGTCTTCTTTTGCGGAAACGCGGCTTCTTACTTCAATAACAGAAACGTTATCAACCGTAACGGTTACCGAAGATGTGCCGCTGTTTCCGGACAGATCGTAAGCGACCGCGGCCAAAGTGTGTCCGCCGTTAGCTACTGATCTTGTATCCCAATCCGTTGTATAAGGCGCTGTGGAATCAGCACCAACTGCAACACCGTCAACTTTGAATTCCACATAAGTAACTCTTACGTCATCGGAAGCGGTGGCGGTAACAGTAACTGTATTAGATACTGTGACTCCGTCCAACGGGCTTGTAAGGGAAACTGTCGGCGCACTTATATCACCCAGACATTTTCCTACTCCGTAAACAGCACCCGCGTTGTAAATCTGTTGGATTTCTGTTGCGGAAAGTCCACGATTCCATAGTTCCACTTCATCTATAACACCTACAAAGCCATTCTGACTTCCCGGTTTACTGTTACCAATGGTCATAGGTTCACCGGGTTTGGTATCAAGAAGGCCTGTGAAATTGTTTTTTGAATCTACCAGTACTCCATTCACGTAAAGTTCCACCATATTTCCTCTTTTTACACCTGCAACGTGATACCATGTATTGGCCGGCATAACCGTGTCTTCCCAGTCCACGCTATAAGAGGATCCTGAAGTGTTATATGGCTTAAAAGTCATCTTCGGACTTCCTTTATAAAGCCCGAATTCATTTCTGTATCCCTTCTGCGTGATTATATTCCAGCTACTGTGGATAAGATCGGAATGGGTATCGGATTTTACCCACGCGTCAACGGTATAGTCACCGGTGATATCAAGACTTGAGTCGGTTCCCACATTCACATAACCATATCTGTCGGGGATTCTGAATCCCTGACCTACCTTACCGGCTGAGTATGTAGGATCCGTACCATAGCCGGCTTTTGTGCCAAGGGTTCCGTTATTAGGACCTACAGAGTCCAGAGCGTTACCGTCACCTTTCCACCAGGAGACCAATCCTGTTAGATCAAGACTGGAAATGGTCGCGCAATCGTCACAAGCGTCTCCCAAACCGTCACTATCAGCGTCCGTTTGTGTTGGATTTGGAACGGTTAGACAGTTGTCACAGGCATCGCCAACACCGTCACCAAGAGTACCTGCGGTAAACTTCTGGATGCGGTTGTTATTGGTATCAGCCACGTAGACGTTGCCACTGGCATCTACTGCAACACCATAGGGTGTATCGAATTGGCTGTCTCCAATGCCTAAGCTTCCCAATTTCGTAATAAAGGTACCAGTGCTGCTAAACTTCTGGACGCGGTTGTTACCGCTATCAGCCACATAGACATTGCCAAGAGTATCCACGGCAACATCATATGGCGTATTGAATTGGCCATCTCCAGTGCCTAAGCTTCCCCACTTTGTTATAAAGGTACCGGTTCTGCTAAACTTCTGGACGCGGTTGTTACCGCTATCAGCCACATAGACATTGCCAAGAGTATCCACGGCAATACCGCGGAGCTCGTTGAATTGGCCATCTCCAGTGCCTAAGCTTCCCCACTTTGTTATAAAGGTACCGGTGCTATCAAACTTCTGAATTCGGTCGTTACCGGTATCCGCCGCGTATACATTGCCAGTGGTATCCACGGCAGCACCATACAGGCCGCCGAGTTCGCCATCTCCAGTGCCATATCTTCCCCACTTCGTTATAAAGGTACCGGTGCTATCAAACTTTTGCATGCGGTAGTTATCACTATCCTTTACATAGACATTGCGACTGGCATCAATGGCTACACCAAGAATGGCTCCGAATTGGCCATCTCCGGTTCCTTCGCTACCCCATTTCGTTATAAAAGCACCTGTATTGGTAAACTTCTGGACGCGGTGATTCCCATTATCTCCCACATAGATATTACCATCGTCATCCACAGTAAGGTCCCATGGGTGATCGAGTTCGCCATCTCCAGTGCCAGATCTTCCCCACTTCGTGATGAATTCACCACCTGTGCCATCACTATCTTCCTGACCGGGGTTAGCAACTGCTGAACAGTTGTCACAGGCATCGCCTACTCCGTCACTATCTGAGTCTTCCTGGCCCGGGTTAGGTACAGCCGGACAGTTGTCCACAAAATCAACGATGCCGTCGCCATCTGAATCACAATCAGAATCTGCCGCATCTATCAGGTCATCACAATCGTTATCTTTTGTATCTGTACATGCCGCAAGTGTATCTTCCGGGCTTGAAAGACATACACAAAGTCCGGTTCCGTCACAGTGATTAGCCGCATTGTCTCCTGTTACAGAACAATATGTGCTAAGCGGCTGAAAACCGTCTGCAGGACAACTATTAGACACACCATTGCAGGATTCCGCAACATCACAGACACTTGCCGCCGCTCTGCATTCAGCAGTTGATTTAGCGTCACTGGGACAACTCGCGCCTGAGCCTGTACACATTTCTGCCAAGTCACAAACTCCTGCACTTACTCTGCATTGAGTAGTTGATGGTCGGAATGTGTCAGCAGGACAACTTGCGCCTGAGCCTGTACACATCTCTGGCATGTCACAAATACCTGCACTTGCTCTACATTCTGTAGTTGATGGCTGGAATGTGTCAGCAGGACAACTTGCGTCCGAGCCTGTACACATCTCTGCCAAGTCACAGACATCGGTACTCGCTCTACATTCAGAGGTCGAGAATGTACATGTTTCTGTACAACAAGCATCACCATCGCATTGTTCGTTACCTTCTGTAACCCCATCTCCGCAGACTTCTGTTGGTACACATGTCGGATCAGGTGTACCTTGATCGATACAATAATCAACCTCTCTTCCATCACAGGTTTCATCATCACAATCACATGCGTCACCGACACTATCTCCTGATGTTCCTGCTGAACCAATTACGATATAGTCAACATAGCCTGTGTCATTGTAACTACTAACACTACCATCTTTTGTATAGCACCACTTTATTTGACGGGTTCCTGCGGATAGGTTAAAAGTTTTTTGTGCCCAACTTCTATTTCCTGATATCCTTCCAGATTGCTCGCTTCCATCAATGTAGAAACGTAAATAGTCATAGCCACTTTCGGAGCTTACTTTCCACCAAAAAGAAATATTATCGTTTTGGATAAGAGTAACATTCCTGTACATACAGGAAGTTTGGCCATCACTTATATTTTGGTTTTGTGCACCATAGGTGCCTTCATATACTGTTGCTGAACTCTGCCATCCTACATTGCCGGAAGAAGACCAACCTGTAAAACCTGATTCAAAATCAACAACAAGATTCCCACTACCTTCATCGCTATTGTCTTGATCAGGATTTGGCACCGTTAGACAGTTGTCCGTGGCATCAGGAACAGTATCACAATCCTGATCAGGTTCTTGTCCGGGATTATTAAGTTCAGGACAATTATCCAGATCATCAGCCCATTCATCACCATCTGCATCCTCAAAATCATTACACGCATCGCCAACACCATTTTCATCCATATCTTCCTGACCGGGATTAGCAACGCTTAGACAATTATCACATACATCACCTACACCATCACTATCTGCATCTTCCTGACCGGGATTAGCAATATATGGACAATTATCCACAGGGTCATCATAACCGTCTCCGTCAGAATCACCGGCGTACGTCACTGCGATATAAGGTCTGTAAGTACTATTGGAATAGCCGTAGTAGTATGAATAACCATTGTATAGTCCCACACCAAACCAATTTCTACTCAAGGCACTCCGAAGATCAGAATCAGCAGTACTGCCAAGATCCTGGGATCTCCAGCCGGTACTACCACCTATAGTTCCATAGTTACTGCCACCCACAATATCATTCCAGATTGTGGAAAAATTCTCTACAACGGGGTCATTTTCTAATGAACGAATATATTCAGTCCCACTACCGTAATTTTTGTATACCCAAAGAACTACATTATTAATCTCGGCTGTGTCAGGGATACTGGAAATATCAAATTTGGACCAGCCACGATAAGTAGTTCTATATACTACATAACCCCAGATACCATTTGTACAACTCTGAGAATATTGTGTTGATATAGTGTCATTACCTTTACTTGAAGAATAACTCCAGGGCTGTGTGCCTGTGTATGATGAATAACATCCCATAGTATTACATTGTGCCTCGGTAGAACAATTCTTATAATAACCTGTCCCTACAGTCTCATAAACATTACCCGTCCAATAAGAAGCATTTTGTGGGTAAACGTTAGTCGTTGGATCAATAATTACCGGGAATACTCTGTTTTCAGCTCTTAACCAGGATGCGGGAACTGTTGTACAAACTGTCAAAGTGTCTCCTGATTTTTCTATACTATATTTACCACTTATAATCGGCATGCGATTTATTTCTTCTTCAGACATTTCAATCGTTTCTTCAAGTGGTCCTCCCCCCGTTGTTTCTGCTTCAGGTGGTATAATTTCCTCCTCCTCTGTAGACAGTGGACTGGGTTCATAAATCATTGGCTGAGCATACTGCACCATTTCATTGCCATTTCCGTCCCTAAATGTGATTCCTATCACTTCTTCAGAATTCTCAGGATTGTTTTCTGTTGCAAGAGTCCAGCCATCAGGCATAACTACCTGTTCACAATAAGATGCTTCCACGGCATCTGCAGGCATTGAGGCAAGAGCTGACGCGTCTTTAAGCACAATATCCATCTTACGACTGCCGGTTCCTTGTGTAAGGATTACGTCAGTATTGTCAAAGACTGATGAGTAAGTAATAGCATCAGTATTAAGATCACCGGTAATAGCTGCACCACTTACTGGCGCACTGGCTTCTCCGGTAGATGTAACCCATCGGAGTTCCGGGTTAATCCAATCTTTGAAAGTTCCTTCATCTAAATCAACTAGCAATCCCTGGGAACCGCTTTCAGCCGGATAATAACTCTGGAAAGCATTTTTTGTGGCGGCATAAGCATACTCAGTATGAACCCCTGAATCATTATCAGTGATTTCACGGTGAATTTCTTTCCACACGCCATCTTCTTCGTAATGTAAAGTTCCTTCTGTAGTAATAATTGCCGTGATAGTTCCGTCAGGATTTTCAAAATGTTTGGAAACCGCGTCTCTCATTTCGACTATTTCATCTTCAGGTTCAAATTCTTCTAATATCCCCCCTTCTTCCCAGTTGAGAGGAGAAAGTAATTCATCTGCATTAAGAGGATGTTGCTCAGTAGGAATTACCATTCCAATTTCTTTGATACACATTGAATTACAACCATCCCCGCTAACCAGGTTGCCGTCATCGCATTCTTCCTCTTCTTCAAGAATTCCATTGCCGCAAATCGCGGTTGTGGTCTGAGCCACGGTTTTACCCTGTAGCTGTAAACCCAGGAACAATATAGCAATCAAAATGCCCAGCAGGGATCCCGCCAGGTAGTGGTGCTTATATTTAAATAAATGATTTTTCATTTTTATTTTGGTTAATTAATAAAAAAATATAATGAAATTTTGAATGTATTATTTCATTATACGTCATAAGTGTCAGCCTGTCAAGATTATTTTATGGCTATAATGTAAAAAGAAGATCCACAAGCATCTTAATCAGGCTGATGAAGCTGCTGTAAATGAACGTATTTTACTGAGCAGAATTGGTAATTTGTTTTTCCGCTAAGTCACAATCAAAAAACGCAAAAATTCTGAACGGCTGTTAAAACCATCTTTTATGGCGGCTTCATCAACCCGGTTGAGCAAATCATCCCAAATTTCAAGTGTAATCTTTTTGATCTTCTTCATGCTGGCTATATCTCTTTAGGTCACTACGGTGATTATGGGGTGGATTCACTGGAGAAAAGGGGGTGTAATCCGCGTAGTGGGTAAAAGAGCTTACCATACTCTAACCCAAAAAAACAAAACTAGTTGTTTTTGCGGTTATAGAAACAGATCCGCGAACATTTTGATCAGGTTAATGAAGCCAGAGCTGAGTCCGGCCAGGTCAAAAATCAGATTATTTGTTTCGGGCGCGGCGGGTGGAGTTGGAATGGTTGGAGTGGTTGGAATGGTTGGAGTGGTTGGCACTGAAGGGCTTAGTGAAGACTCCTTTGTGACGGTATCTTTTTTTGTCGTGTCTTCGAGAACCGATAAATCCACCGAAATATGGGCGCCCAGACCTATTGCCACTTCGCCGCCCTCTGCCGGTGTGCTACCTGCCAGAGGTGAAAGGTTAACAAAAATACTCGCCTTGTAATTCCCGGCTGTGGCGCTCACAGGCACATTGACAATAAATTTCACGGGCAGGATGCTTTGTCCTTCTTTTATGATCAGATTATCCTCATCCGGAATTTCGATCCATCCGGTCAGGTCTTTGTCGCCGGCAATTCTGATAGCGGCTTTCTTCGCTGTCTCCGTATCGTTCCGGCTCAGGTAAATAACTTCTTCAAGCCTGTCGCCCGGGGACAGGTGGTCATTTCTGATCCATGGCGGGGAAGTGCCAAAGGCCGCCCCGGCAGTGGGAATATGTGAAAACACGCTCACGGACAGGCCTATAAACGTGATGGCCGCCAGTGAACAGAGTAGTTTTTTCATTTTTTATTACAGCCGGAGCTTATATTCCTCCGGAGCAATCATCCGGCGTGGCAATAAAGTAGTTAGTGCCGGTATAACTGCCTGCCGCCTGAATGTCGGGGATTTTGATCTTCCAGAAGATCTGGGAGGTGGTGTAATTGGTGTGGTCCGTTGTAACGGGAATTGAGCGGTCCGAACAGCCATTTACGGCACTGCCGACTGACGCTGTTTCAAGCAAAGCGTAGTCATCGGTACCCCAGGTAAACCCTGTTACCGGCGCCCAGTGCTGTTGGATTCTTGAGATAGTATCTCCATTAGAAGCCATGTCGCTGCCCTGAATCAGTACATCGATAACGATGTTACCAGCGTTCTGCAGAGTGGTAGGCTGTGAAGCAGAGGTGCCACCCAGTGCCACAGGGCCGTAAGGAATGTTGCCTTCAGCCACATTGACGGCGCTGAGCGCGTTGACCGTAAAAGTTCCTTCCGTCGCAAAACTATAGATGGTAGGAGTTCCCAAAACGCTTATGTGAGCCTTCCAGGAGTCACTCGGAAAGATATTGAACCATGTGGTGAGCGGTGTTCCGCCGGTACCGCAT
Source organism: Patescibacteria group bacterium (assembly GCA_018825145.1). GTDB lineage: Bacteria > Patescibacteriota > Gracilibacteria > UM-FILTER-43-11 > UM-FILTER-43-11 > JAFGTE01. Next base: position 2,632 of record JAHJFD010000035.1, on the reverse strand, counting down.
GTAACGGTTACGTTAGTACCGCTTCCTCCGGATAATTCGCAGGAGCTCACGTCGTAACAGTTAATCTCGGAGGCAGTTGAACATACTCCGTTGCCGGTCAGAGTGGCAGGAGCCACGTAAATGGCGCCAAAGGCCGAATCAACGTCGGCATAACCGTTATCATCGCTTACCGTGGCCGTGTAAGACTGAGTCACACTGCCCCCTGCTGATGGGATTAGGGGGTTGGAACCGATATTTAATCCTGAAATCGTGGGCGTCACGTCGGTCACCGTGTAAGCCTGCGCGTTATTGCTTCCGTCGTCGGCCAGTTTGGTACTGCTGTTGTCGCGAAGATAAATTTTGACATTATGACTGCCGTGGGCCGTGGGAATGGACGCAAGGTCGGCATCGGTGCAGTCGGCGTTGGTTCCGGTGGTTACATCTGTGACGCTACATAAAAGAGAGCCACCTGTACAAGTGCCCGTACTTGCATCAAAACTGGTGGTAGCGGAAGAACACGCATACATGTCTATTGTATCTTGCGGGGCTTCACTATCGGGGTCGGTGACTCCGACGCGGAAATATACTTCGCCCGTTCCCCCGTTGCCCGGGTCAACACTGGCCGATGAGCCGTATGATGGGCCTATGACCACCGTGCCGATAACAGGCGGGTGGTTGACGTTGAATGGAGAATCTCCGGTGGAAACAGAAGAACACGCACTGCCCGCGGCGTTATCGTCGCAGGCGTAGGCTTCCCAGGCATTCGACATGGCGTCGGACTGCTGGGCGCCATAAGTGCAACTGTTTTGGGCGCCACTGGCCACCGCGGACGAGCTGATACACCAGTCGCCTGCCGTGCAGGTGGGTGCCCCGCCTCCGGCGTCAGGCGTAATTGTGCCACCTGTTTTGCAGACAGCCAGCCAATAGCCGTCGCCACCGGGATCTGTGGCGGTGGTTGAAAAGGTCACATTAGTTCCCACATTGGTGGGTGTGGCTGTGCTTGAGCCGTTATCCGTTGGACTGCCCACAGAAGGAGCGACATTAGCGACATTAATTGTCAGATTAACTGTATCCGATGCCGCGTAAGCACCGACGACAATAAACAAGGCAAAAATACCGGCAACAAACACCGGAAATAAAAATTCTGAAAGGCCTTTATTGCTGTTGGCTCTCCGCATTAAAATTTGGGTTTGGTTTTGTTTCGGCGACGTTATTATTCTGCGCCGTGTTTGGCGATACCGGGCTCGCGGGCGTCTCATTTTTGGGTTGTTCCTGAACAATATAGCGCTCCACCCTGTCCTGCCGTTGGTTTTTCAGCACCATAATGAGGACCACAATAATGCCGATCAGAGCGACCAGGCCTAAACCAAGCCCCGCCAAACCGAAAATGAGGAACACGCCGTTAGTTTCAGGCGCGTTTACAACGATTGGGGCAACTGGGGCGGCCTGTCTGACATCTGAATCAGAAACTTGCTGATCCGCAGGCAGCGTAGTAGCAGGTTTTTCAGCAGCTCCTGGTAATGCGGGTTTCTTAACATCAATGTCTGCAGGAGTTATAATAGGAGCCTTTTTGGCCTGTACTTCCTGAAACAAACGATTTTCGTAAAGAATTTCTCCATCCTTAATTGACTTGGCAACAACCCAGTATTTTCCGGGATCCAGTATTACATCTTCAAAAACCATTTTGATTATTTTGGTCTCATCAGGCGCGACAGGCTCACTTAAAAGAATAAAATCGAAAGACTTTAATATTTCAGTTTGCGCGTAATTATAGATTTCAATCTGGCCCTTAGGGTCGGTGATCTCGGTATTACCCAGGTTTTGCACTTCCATGTTTATACTGAATGGGTCTCCTTCCTGCAAGGGGTTGATGGAAATAGATCTTATCGAATACTCGGTAACCTTTTCGCCAATTACTGTTATGTTCACGCTGACATTCGCCCCCAAAGCAATGCCTACCTCCCCACCACTTAGGGAATTATCAGCTTTTATGGGTGAGAGGGTGATATAAATGCTGCCACGGTAATTTTTTAACGCGGCACGTTTTGGAACATCGACAATAACCTTCATGGGCAAGATGGATTGCCCCACTTTCATGATCAGGTCTTCTTCATTCGGAATTGTAATCCATTTAGCCAACTTCTCGTCTCCTCTAATCGTAGCTATGATTTGCATTGCTTTTTCCGTTTCATTTCGACTTAAATTTACAACTTGTTCAAAAGTGGTACCCGGAAGCAAATGGTCATTCCTCACCCATGGTGGAGAAGTTCCAAAAGCCGCTTTGGAGGAAGAAATATTCAAAAACATACCCAAAAACAGACCTATAAGTGTGAAAGCGGCAAAAAAGAGTTTAAATCGGGTAAATTTCATATTCTGATATGCTTAAAATCCTTTTATTATATCACAAATGAGCGCTAATTTCAATGGACAAATCAGGTGACTGTAAACAACTCACACACATTTAGGACATGGCAAAAACAAAAACCCCCTTCTCAGCGTAAAGCCGGGAAGGGGAGATTTTAAGTTTAACGATATTCAGAGCTAGTACAGAGTACCGCTGCAAATGTTGTCAGATGCAGCTGAAGCGGCAAATGTGTTTATACCTGTGTAATCTCCCGCCTTCTGTACAGCGGGAATGTGGATCACCCAGCTG
>JAHJFD010000034.1 GCA_018825145.1 Patescibacteria group bacterium | reverse complement strand
CGGTCAAGATACTTGCCTGATTGTTAAATATATGCTATAATTATAAACTGGTTTTATAATTACTTATATGTCCGGTTTGGCAGTTAATACACCATCGCAAACCCCTTCCGAAGCTCCTGACAACAAGCCGGGCCTTACGTTGGCCATACGAAAAGGTATTGCCGGTCTGCTCAGTGGCCGTCGCGCCATGCTCGACAGTCAGCCTGAGGCTGAGTCCGACAGGCGTAATTCCGCAAAATTGGATTACAGTGAAGTTGTCCGGGAAACCGAGGTTATCGCTATTCCGGATGTTCATGGTGATGTTGCGGCCTTAAAAAGATCACTTCAGGCCCTTGAGCTTACGGATGCAAATGACGATTGGGCCGGCGGTAACAAAGTGGCTGTGTGTCTGGGGGACTACATAGATCGGGGTGATACGAATCTTGCAGTGCTTGATTACCTAATAAAAATCAAAAAGCAGGCCGAAGATGCCGGAGGCCGGATTGACCTGCTTCTGGGCAATCATGAATCCATGATGATCGGAGCTATGGCTGACTGGAGTACTTACCGGGAAGTCTGGTTAAGTTCTGATAACGGAGGCGATAAGGTATTTAAAGAAGTCAGAAAAAAGTATCATTTGCAAAGCGAGCATGAAGTATGGCAAAAAATGAAAGAAATGTTTGCTCCCGGAGGTGAATATCACGAATTGATCACATCCATGAAGCTGGTTTCTCAGGTTGATGATGTTTTATATGTGCACGGAGGCATTAACGATGTGTGGGCAAGAATAATGGAAGACGAAGGAATCGAAGGGGTTAATCAAAAATGGAAGAAAGCTTATTCGGATCTTTCTGAGGGGGAATTTTCGGAGTTCAGGAATATCGTCAGTGAGTACGGGCCTTTATGGATACGTTACAAAACGGATATCAAGAATATGCCGGAAAAAAAGATAGCCCGCATTGCCAAAGCCCTGAAAAAACGGGGCATCAACGTTGTAGTTGTGGGGCATGACCGTCTTGATTTCGGTCCCGAAATGCATGCCGGTTTTGAAAAACACGGCATAAAACTTATCGCTTCCGACGTTGGCATGTCATCGGCATTCGGTTACGGTTCCACTGAGGGCGGAGTACGGATCGAAGAAGATGGGGATATTGAAGGCTGGTCCGTTTTTGGCGTAGATAAGTTGCACCGTGAAACGCCTCCGCCTTCTTCCAGGGCCGCCGCTTAAATTTATCCTCTGTCCATTGCCCTGTTAGCCAGGTTGTCAGCCAGATAGTTCTCTTCGCGCGGGACGTGGCTGATGGAAAAGTTCTTAAACTGATCCGCGATACGCCGGACTTCCTGAAAGAGGGGTTTAACGTTTTCACTTTTGACTTTGTAGTTGCCGTTCATCTGCTCCACGACTAGTTGGGAATCCATAAAGCAGTTCACTTCTGTGTCTCCGTCGCCGTATTTGTCGTAGACCTTTTTCAGGGCTATTCTCAGGGCCATGTATTCGGCTTGATTATTTGTTTTTTCGCCAAAGTACTCAGAACCTTTATCGATCACTTTACCGCTCTGCAAGATGGCGAAGCCTCCGCCTGACGGTCCGGGATTTCCGCGGGAACCACCGTCAACATATACTTCGATGCTATTGTTCTGTGATTGCATTTCAATATTGAAACTTACAATTTTTTCGCCCCCAGCAGGAATCTATTTTTGGAGGTATTGGTTCCGTTCAGAGTCTTTAAGAAGGCACGTGTTACGTTGATGGCCGTGAACATGGAAACCACAATACCAAGGGCAAGCATCAGCGCGAAACCGCGTATGATTGAGTTACCGAAGAACCATAGAATCACGCATGTGATTAGCGAGCTGACATTTGAATCACGGATGGATGACCAGGCTCTTTCAAAACCGGTGGTGATGGCGGCGATATAACTTTGACCCTCGGCCAGTTCTTCCTTGGTACGCTCAAAAATCAGAATATTGGCATCCACCGCCATACCGATCGAAAGAATAATACCGGCGATACCTGCCAGTGTCATTACTATACCCGTTGTTTTCAGGATGAAGATCACAATGACGGAATAAATCAGAAGAGCCAGTACGGCAAATATCCCCAGAAGACGGTAATAGAGGATCATAAAAAGGGCCAAAACGATCAGGCCGATCAGGCCGGCATAAAGAGACATCTGAAGTGCATTTTCTCCCAGTGAGGCGCTGATGGTGTACTGACCGCTCAGAATGATAGGGGCGTCGATGGCACCTGTATTTAAGTCATTCGCCAGCTGAAGCGCAGTTTGTAGCGAACCGATTCCGGTGATCACGGCCTGTCCTCCAATGATCTTTTGGTTGACGCGGGGCGCGGAAATCAGTTCGCCGCCTACAAAAATCGCCAGCTGCTGGTTGACCAGCCGGTCGGTAAGCTCTTCGAACAAGTTAGCGCCTTCGTCGTCGAACTGAATGGCTACCTGAGGCGCGCCGATCTGGTCGTAAGTGACGCTGGCGGATTTGAAGTGAGAGCCATCCAGGCCGGTGGACTTCCATGGATCAGGCGTGGTGTCGTAAAGGATTTCGCTGTAAGTGTAATAGTTTTCCTTTACAGTTGTTTCCACAGGTTCTTTTTTGTCGGTTACTTTTATGATATGAAAGCCGAAAGGGGTTTCAACCACGTCTGAAATGGCGCCCACTTCCAGAGCAAAAGCGGCGGATTCGAATTCAGGTGTCATTGTGCCTTTTCCGAAGAAATTGAGGTCACCGCCTTTGCCGGCGGCTGTCGGGTCATCGGAATATTTTTCGGCCAGAGTTCCGAAGTTGTCAGGGTCAGCCTGTACTTCGGTCAGGATTTTCCTGACTTCCGCCGACGCTTCTTCTTTTGTCCGGGTTACACTTTCCGCCGCCCTTTCGGCGCCCTCATAGGCAATCAGAATATGGGAAGCGCGTACTTCCCCATCGGTCTTTTCCGTTTTATCACGGAGTTCTTTGGCGTCGAGTTTCAGTATCAGAAAGCCCTTTCTTTCCTTAATCTGCCTGTCCGGGGTAACGATAAAATCGCCGCTGTTTTCAACCAGTTTTCCATAAACCTGACCCGCTTCCATGGTGGGGAGTATTTCTTTTTGTTTGACGGCCAGTTCTGATTCCCAGCCTTCCTCTGCGCCTTTGTATAGGATTTTTTCGTCGCTGGTCTGCACGTTCTGGCCTACTGTTTCAAATTTGTCCGGATCAGCCAGGGCTTTTTTCAGGGTTTCAGAGGCTTCCGCTTCGATCTTACCAAGGGCGTCGGGGTCTTCTTCGGTTTTCGGTTCCTTAAATTCCAGCTGGATGGTTTTTCCGACAATAGCTTTGGCCTCTTCCACATCCTTGATGCCGGCCAGTTCCACAATCACATGTTTTTCACCTGCCACATCCGAGGTATAAATATTCGGTTCAGAAACCCCCAGTCCGTTCACGCGCCTTTCCAGGGTAGCGCGGACGCCTTCCACGATATCGCGCACCACCACATTATTTGACTCGTCGTCGTCGGCATTTCTTTCTTCAATCTTTCGCAGGTCAATGCGGTAATCCAGCTGAGTGCCGCCCTGAAGGTCCAGACCGAGCGTGATTTTCTGGTTTTTGGCCCAGGTGCTGACAGGGTCAGAAGGTAATTTGGATTTCACTGAGTCAGGCATAGCCACGACGGCCATTAACAGGGCGCCGATAATTATTATGGTAAGTCCTTTTGAAAAGCGTTTCATAACGATTGGAAATTAAAGATTGAAGATTCAAATAAGCGGTGATAGTTTAGCGGAGATGTCCTTTTTTGGCAATTGCCTTTGAGCTTTTGGCGAAGTCCGTACCTTGACGAATTAAAAAAATTATGTATTATTTATAACCAATCATTCTTGGCACCCTTTCGGCTGGCCCGTGAAGGGGCTGGCTGATTTGGTCCTTCAAAACCCGACCACACATTTTTTTTCGGAGGCTCACATGCAAAAGCTCATCACTCTGCTGACCTTGTGTCTTGTCTTTTTCGTTGTCCGGCAGGCCCGTGCCGGAGACGACGACGGCCCTGTTCTCATGGCCGAAATCACGGGTCTCGATCTCCCGGAGGAGGATGACCTCTTCCTGTTCCGGGGAATCGTGGGCTACACCTTTGAGCCCGGCGTCCAGATTGGCGGGCATTTCAGCTACTACCGCCTGGATAAGCCCTCGGTCGCCGACCAGGTAACCGAGAACGCCTGCGGGTACCTGGTAGTCTGCCCTCCCGGACAGGAGTTTCAGGAGAATTTCGCCTTCTGGGGTTTCGGCCCCATGATCGGCTGGAACGTCGAGTTCGTTGACGACTGGTTCGGCACTGAGCTCGCGACCATATTCAGCTTTCCGGTAACCACCGGTTCCGCTGGCTGGTCCTTCGAGGCCGGCGCGTATCTCTACTTCTCGTTCAAGGGGATGTCGGACGGTGACGTGCCTCTCTACATCATGGGCGGTGGCCACTTCGGCCACTTCGACTTCGAAATCGACCACTATGACGTCGAGGCGAACGAGATGATGCCCGTCGGTGCCGTGATGTGGCAGTTCTAGCATGAGCCTCGAGGTGTGGTCGGGCAAAAACACCCTTGCTGTCTTCGGACGGCTGGGGTGTTTGAGCTGTCTATTTTTCAATTTTACTGCCCTGGCGGATCATTTTGTAGCTCAGGTCCAGGTTTTTGAGTGTGCAGTTTTCGTCGATGACGCAGTTACGGATCACACAGTTGTCGATTTCGCAGTTGGCCAGAATGACCGAGTGGTCGATAACTGAATTGCGGACGATCACGTTTTCACCCAGGTACACGCCGCCTAAAAATTGGTTATTGCCCTCTTTTTTTACCCCTTCTTTTTCAATGACCTGGCCGGCCAGCAGGTCTTTGTTTGCCTGCAGGTAGGCCTCAAAAGAGCCAATGTCCACCCAGGGTTCGTCGAAATGAAATACGTCGATTACTTCGCCTTTTTGGGTCATATATTCAAACACGCCTCCTAGGTCATCGCTCTTTTCTTTGGCATAGTGCACAATATCTTTCAGGTTTTTGGCGGGGAACAAAAAACAGCCCGTCGAAACCAGCGTGCTTTTGGGGTTTTCAGGCTTTTCCTGAAATTCCGCGGCCTTTCCATCCCTTTGTACCACCACGCCGAATTTTCGTGCCTTATCTTTGTCCTTAATATCATAGGCGGCTAGCAGGGGATTTTGGGTAAATCTTGCCAGCATTTTTTCCATTTCAAATCCAAAGTAATTATCACCGGCTAAAAGCATCAGATCCTCGTCAATTCTCTCCGTTTCGATAACGAGGGCGGTGGCACCCAGTGCCCCTTTTTTCATATCATCGCCAATTGAATCCTCCACAAAGATCTTCAGATTCCGGTCCGGGAACTGCTCGGCCCATTTTTTGAATTCTTCCTCGAATACCGCATTGGTGGAAATAATGATTTCGGTATCTTGGGGCAGTTTTTCCACGATATGCGAAATCAGCGGCCTGTCTTTCAGGTGCAATAAGGGCTTGGCTTTGTTTTCGGTCAGCGGCCAAAGGCGTGTCGCGAAGCCGCCGGCCAGAATAATACATTTCATGTTACCAAATTGAATTCCACCATTTTTTATGTTTATTCACTTTCAGGAACGGCATGCCTTCCACTTCTTCGATGATCTGATGACCCTGAAAAATACCCAGCAGTTCCGGTGGCATCAGGTATTTAATGTTATTGGCCAGGGCGTAGTTGATGATGTTCAGACTCTGTTCCAGATGATCCACCTGAATGATGATGTCTATGTCGTGATCCGCGATGGTTTTTTCAAAAAGATTCATTTTGCCGACTACTGGAATGCCGGAAATCATAGTTTTACCTCCGCCGTGAGCATTTATGGCGGCCACGGGTTTGATATGGGATTTTTCGCTGATCAGCAGGCGTACGATGACCTCAGCCGGTCTGTTGGTGCCGATAATAAGAGCGCGATAAACGCCGATTTCTTTACTGGACGCCTTTTTTAAAATCCACCGGAAGATATTATGCCAGATAAACAGAAAAGCCAGAGTGAGCAGGAATAGGTAAATCAGAATCAGACGGCTGAAGAACTCGCGGAAAGTGAAGTAATAAAGGATCATAAACAAAAAAACGTTCTCAAGCGCCACAAATGTGAGCCTTTGAATATGCCGCCAGCTCCAGATTTGCTGAGACAACTTGTATGCCCTTATGAAGAACATGAAGAGCATGGTAAAAGGAAGGGTGATCAGGGCGACGAGGAGGTAATTCCGGAAGGAGAATTCAGTGGAAAAGTAAAAGCCGATGCGCAAAAAGTAGGCCAACGCAAATGCTGCCAGAATCAAGATGGCGTCAACGACAATTTGCAGTATTTTCAGATAAACTAATTGCTTTTTCATGGTCTTATTCTATGCGATTTTTGATTGCTTGGGAAAAGAAAATTGCCCTACCTCCTAAGGGTCTCTTTTTGGGCATATGTCGAATACATATACAATCGTATATATAATCTATATATGATTCGCATATAGACTTTTTGATATACCTCTTGGGTAGCTATTGGACCATACCGCGTAGTCTGGCAATACGGTCATTGATGTCGGGGTGTGTGGAAAAAAGACTGTTCATCCACTTCATGCCCTGTTCATTGCGCAGAGGATTTTCGATATACATGTGGGCGGTGGCTTTGTTGGCGGCTTCCAGCGGTTCTTTGTCGGCCTTTATTTTTTCAAGTGCGCTGGCCAGTCCTTCGGGGTAGCGGGTAAGTAATGCGCCGCTGGCGTCGGCCAGGTATTCGCGCTGCCGGCTGATGGCCAGGTGCATAAGTTTGGCGATGATGGGCGACAGTATTGCAAGGACAATGCCGATGAGGATCAGAAGGCCGCTGCCTTTTCCACTTGATCTTCTGTCCGATCTCCGGCCATAGAACATGCTCCGCAAAAATATGTCCGAAATCAGCGCGATCAGGCCGATCAGAGCAACGGTAATACTCTGCAGGCGGATGTCAAAATTCTGAATATGCGAAAGTTCGTGGGCCATCACACCTTCCAGTTCAGGTTTTTCCAGTTGGTCTAAAAGTCCTTTGGTGATGGCCACGCTGGCATGTTTGGGGTCGCGTCCGGTGGCAAAAGCGTTAAGGGCGGTGTCGTTGATCAGGTAAATGTCGGGCGTGGGAACGCCGGCGGCAATCGCCAGATTCTCGACCGTCCGGTACAGGGTGGGGTTGTCTTCTTTTTTGATTTTTGTGGCCCCAGTAATGCTCAGGGCAATCTTTCCGGCGGCAAAGTAACTTACACCTGCGTAAATAATGGCGATAATGCCGAAAATCCCCATAAATCCGATGGCGGCATCCTGACTTTCGGTATATGCATAACCAAAGCCGTAGCCTACCAGCAGGAAAAAGGCGATGAACAGGTACATCAGAATTCGGGTATTGCTCTTATTTTGGTCGATTTGGGTGTACATAACGCGCCAATTATATCAGGAGGCGCTTGAACCTGCCAGACCTGTCATGTATTATTACTTAGATGGAATTCAAACTAGTCTCTGACTACAAACCAACGGGGGATCAGCCGAAAGCCATTGAAAAACTGATGACCGGTCTGAATAAGGGGGAGAAGCACCAAACCCTGCTTGGCGTGACCGGTTCGGGCAAGACTTTCACTATGGCCAATCTGGTTCAGCAGATCAATAAGCCGACTCTGGTGCTGGCCCACAATAAGACGCTGGCGGCTCAGCTTTGCAGTGAATTTCAGGAATATTTTCCCGATAACGCCATCTCATACTTTGTTTCGTACTACGATTACTACCAGCCTGAGGCGTATCTGCCGGCGACCGATACCTATATAGAAAAAGACTCCGCCATCAACGAAGAGATCGACAAGCTCCGGCACGCGGCCACGCACAACCTGCTTACCCGCAAAGATACTCTTATCGTCGCTTCCGTGTCGGCCATCTATGGCCTGGGCGATGTAAGTATGTATGAAAACCTGGCCATCGAACTCAAGGTGGGGGAAATGGTCAAGCGTGACAAGCTACTCCGCAAGCTAACTGATCTGCAATACCGCCGCAGTCATCTGGAATTTAAGCAGGGCATGTTTCACGTGCTGGGCGACACGGTCGAAATCTTTCCGCCCAGCTCCGATAACGTGTACCGCATCGAGTTTTTTGGTGATGATATCGAAGCCATCACCGAGGCTGATTCCTTTACAGGTGAAGTTTATAAAGAAATGGATTCGGTCAAAATCTTCCCTGCTAAACATAACGTAACTACGCAGGAGGCTATCAAGAATGCGGTGGAGCAAATCAGGAAAGATCTGGAAGTCCGCCACAGGGAACTCAAGATGATGGGAAAAGAACTGGAAGCTCAGCGCCTGCTCACCCGCACCGAATACGACATCGAGATGATGCTCGAAACGGGTTACTGCTCCGGAATCGAAAACTATGTGCGTTACCTGAACAACCGCGAGCCCGGCGAACAGCCTTCAACTTTAATGGACTACTTTCCGGATGACTTCCTGCTGTTCATTGATGAGTCTCACATGACCATTCCTCAGCTCAATGCTATGCATAATGGGAATCTGAACCGCAAAACCACTCTCGTAGAACACGGCTTTAGGTTGCCCAGCTGTTTAGACAACCGCCCGCTCAAATTCTCGGAATTCGAGGAGCACGTGAATCAGGTGGTGTATATTTCGGCCACGCCTGCCGTTTACGAAAAAGAGCACAGCGGCAAAAAGAATATTGTCGAACAGATTATCCGTCCCACCGGCCTTGTAGATCCCACTGTGGAAGTTCGGCCGACCAAACATCAGATTGACGACTTGCTGGAAGAAATCCGGAAAGTTCTGGAAAGGAAAGAGCGCGTGCTCATTACCACGCTAACCAAAAAATCCGCTGAAAAGCTGACTGATTATCTGGTCGAGGCGGATTTAAAAGCCAAGTATCTTCACTCCGAAGTCGACACGCTGGAGCGCATAGAGGTACTTCGTGATCTTCGTCTGGGTAATATCGATATTGTGGTCGGGATCAATTTGCTGCGCGAAGGACTGGACCTTCCGGAAGTATCGCTGATTGCTATTCTGGATGCAGACAAGCAGGGCTTTTTGCGTTCCCGTGACGCTCTGATTCAAACCACCGGCCGCGCGGCGCGCAACGTGAATGGTCATGTGATCATGTATGGGGACGTCATGACAGATGCCATGAAAGCGGCGATCGATGAGACGAACCGGCGTCGCACCATTCAGGAACAGTACAACAAGAAGCATGGTATTACTCCGCAGACTATCGTCAAAGCTGTTAAAGATATTGCCCAGCACACACACAAACCCAAAAAGAAATACAACAAAGAGCAGGTGCCGGCTGAAGAGCGAAAAAGGCTTATCGAAGAACTCAGTCGCCAGATGGAACTGGCTTCCGACAATCTTGAATTTGAGAAGGCCGCTGAACTTCGCGATCAGATTGAGGATTTATCGGGTTTTTGATGGCGTGCCCAAGCCCTCCACTTGGCCGCCCTGCCCAAACCGATCTGTTTGACCAGTTGTGAATTCCTTAGCCGTTCCAGCGCTTTGCGGACGGTATTGCGGTTAATTCCGGTTCTTTTAACCAGTTCTTTTACGGGCAATCCTGCGCCCTCTGATTGCAGAAGGCGAAGGACGGCCATCTGATTTTCCGAAAGCTCTTCTTCCACGTTTTTTCGTTCCAGAAGGGCTTTGGCGTGTTTGGTCTGTTCGATGAGAACGGATAGGAAGAACTCGATCCAGGGAGCAATATCCTGACTATCCTTACCTCTGTTCTGCTGGCTTTTTCGCAGGGCGACGTAGTAATTTTCTTTCCGGTCCTCAATTATTTTTTCCAGCGAAACATACTGCACATAGGAATATCCTTCCTGTAATAGCAGGAGGTTCGTCAAAGCACGGGAAAGTCTTCCATTGCCATCCTGAAAGGGGTGAATGGCCAAAAACTCGCCCACAAAATGCCCGATGATTAAAAGCGGATGAATTTCCTTTGTTTTAAGGCTTTCTTTGGTAAAGGCGATCAGTTCTTTCATCTCTTTCGCTGTGAGATATGGAGGTGTGGGGTTGAAGATAACTGTTTCATGACCTTCGGCGCCCCGGGCAACCACGGCATTTGACCCCTTTTTGTATTCCCCCAGATGATGACGGTCTTTTTCGGAGTAACGGAGCAGGATTTTATGAAAATGTTTAATTTCATTTTCATTCCACCGGATTTCTTTGTAATGGTCGAAAATCAGCCTGGTCAGTTCGGCGTAACCTGCCACTTCCTGTTGGCTTCGGTCACGCAGTTTCCGAATTTTTAACCCTGCCAGCAGTTTTTTCACTTCCTCGTCGGAAAGATCGGCGCCTTCAATGCGGGTGGAAGCACCCGTGGAGGTGATGAGGGCGAACTTTTTCAGCCGGTTCAGAATCTGGGGACTGATGTTTAGATGGCCTTTCCAGAACCCTTTGAATTCATCGAGTTGGCGGAGCATCTGCTGAAAATCACGCGCCTGTTGTTTTGTGAATTTGAATTTTTCCAATAAGTGTTGCATAAAATGGATATTTTTTAACTTTATCCAATTATATCCAATTAATGATGGACCCGCAAGTTGACAGAATAGTAATAATATTATATTCTAGCAATGAACCGGACAAAGAAACCATTGAATCCTACCGAGGGCTTTTAAGTCATGGCAATACCCATAAAATTCAAGTTCAACACCTGACAAAGAATAATGAAAAAGCCCGTCATTTCTTCTAAAAGTGCGACAGGCTTCTTCTTTTCTTTTTGTTTTTGTTGGCTATGCCAGGCTGGCTATGATGAAAGCAGCGATGGACGGCGCCAGCAGGCCGATCGCGAGCCCGATAATGGCTCCAATAATTGCTTTTCTTGCTTTGGAAGTTTTTCGTTCGTCACCGGTGGCAGTACTGTACAGGATTCCTCCCCATATCAGAACGATGACTGAGATGACGACAACAGCGCGGCTCAGCATATATACCACACGATCAGCCAGGCTTCCCAGATTTGTTCCGGTTTCTCCGCCTTCAATCAGCTTGCCGTCGGCTCCGTCACAGTTTTCGTCAATACCGTTGTCAGGTTTGTCGAAGGCTGTCGGGTAAACCGTATTGCCCTGGACGGATTCAGCTTGTGAAGGGTCAAAAACACCGGAGTTTGGACTGATTAGGGATTTGTCACAGCGGGTTGGTTCGGCGCCTTTTTTAAAATTCAGAGCGGAACACAAGGACTCGGCGGCCGGATCGTTTTTAAAGGTTTCAAAAAGATTGGCCCATTCAGCCGCTGAATAGTTACCGTTTACGTTCACTCCTTCACCCAAAATAACATCCGCGCCGCTCGCGGGAAAGCTGATGAAGCCATCTGCGTCAGAGTCACACTCCACACCCTGCGCCAAGGTTACCGGAGCCAGGAAAGCGATGAAAAAGAGGGCAAGAGCGCCAAAACTGAGAATTCGCTTTATGGTTTTAGACATTTTTATCATTTTTATTGTTCAAAAAAATTATACAAGTTTATGGTGCGCGAACAAGAGGGAAAGAGAAAAATTTATGGACAGATTAAATTATTATTGGGTAATAATTACCAGTACGGCCGTCACGATGTATTTAGCCAGCAGAGTGACGATCAGTCCGAAAGTGCTCCAGAAAATAATATTCTTGGCGGTTTTTATCCTGTCTTCGTTCCCCATACTTATGGCATAAACGATGCCGCCGTAAATCAGAACTATCACTGATGCGGCTACAGCTACAGTAACTACGGAATCAGCTGTCTTCAGAATAATACTGAGTATTTCCGACTGTGTGCTGACGATCGCTTTGGGCGTTTCCGTGCATCCAACGGTTGGGTCGGCCATGGTTCCGTCTTCACAGGGGATCAGATTCTGGGCGTAAGCAGTACCTATGATGGAGTGCCATATTTCTTTTATCATGAGGTCTCAATTAAATTAAAAATTTAATGACGGTATTGGCTATTCCATAAGCGAGAACGCCCACAATTAACCCATAAATTGAGTAGGCAAAAGCGCGATGGGCTTTCATGATTCTTGTTTTTTCACCACCTCCCGTTAAATACAGGAAACCAGCGTAAGCCAGCATCAGGAAGCTGAAGGCTCCGATCAGGCTGACGAGAATATTGGTGGCGTTGCCTATTACTTCCGGCAGTTCGGATAGATGGCCTATCACACCCTGAGTTGGCTGGTGCAGAATTCTTATCAGAACGCCGGAGAGCAGAACAATCGCAATCGCAATCAGACTGCCGTAGACCATTTCTTTTCCCTGTTCGATTTTTTCTTCGTTACCGGCGGAGGCAATGTAATAAAAGGCACCCAGTACAATGAAGAAAATCGCAAAGGCAATAATGGCCCGTGAGCCGAAGGCCCAGATCAGAGATATGAATTCGCCGAAGTTATTTACTTGTCCGAGTTCAGTTTGCATGGCACTTATTAATTATTAATCATTAGTTATTACTTATTTAGTCGTTAGTTCTTCCTCATTGGTGGGATCTGAATTTTCTTGATCCTCCTTCTGCTTCTTTTCCTCATCTTTCTCCGAAGGGGGCTGTGACTTTTCGGAACCTGTCGACTTTTTGCCTTTTTCTTCACTTTTGGAACCGAAGCTGGAGTCGCGCACTTTCCGGTCTTTCTCGGGCCTGGCGTCGTTCACGTTGATGTTTATGCTGGAAACGGATTCCGGACGCGCGCCTTCCACGTGAACCTCAGCTGCCGGTGTTGGCAGGTTATTTAGTGGGCAGGTTTCCCTTATTGTTTCTATCTGCTGCATAATGGCCAGTGCTTCTTTGTCTTTTTCGCCGGCCCTGGCCTCAATTTCGTGCATCACGGCCATTGTCTGCCCTTTTTCTTTTTTGTCCGCGATGGATTCCGTGAAGGCCATTTTTTCGATTACTTTTTTGTGGCTGGCTTTGGAATTTTTCTGCATACCAAGCAATTCAAGCATTTTCGGAACGGGCATCTGACTAAGGTTTTCCGGCAGAAAGTTAGAGGCTGTCGGGAGCGGAGCGCTTGGTGTTTCGGGACTGATTTTCAGTTTGTGTACCGGCATGGCTGTTTCGGCAAAGAGTCCTATTTTGTCATTTACCAGATGTCTGAAGCTATCGACAATGCCCATGGGCCGTTCTCTTTTTTCTTCGTCCTTTTCCTGAATGGCCAGGGCCTGCTGAATCAGCTGCTGCTGAGAAATCTGCGAATTGCTGATCAGTTTTTTGGTGACTGCCACCAGGCTTTCATGCAGAACTTTTCTGCGGGTAAGGGTGAAGCCAAGAAAGATCGGCAGGTATAACATGATCAGGAAGATGATGTATTCCATCATTTCCTGGGTATTGCTCAGGGTGTTGGCGGTGTCTTTGCCGGGAAGATAAAAGACAATGTTAGACACCTTTTCGGCCGAAAAAACCGCGGGCGTGTAGGTTTCGCTGACAGAAATCGGCAGGCCGCTCAGCTGCCAGACATTTACGATGACGGCAATGCCAAGCGCGGTCAGTGGGCCGATGAGTAGCCAGCGTCCATACATACTTAGCCAGTTCAGGAACCAGCCGCGCGTGCTCCGGAAGATCGCGAGCAGCAGCAAAATCGGTGAAAGAATCAGCAGGGCCCATAGGATCACAATCCTGAGAACGAAGATGAGAGCGATGATAAAGTAAGCGATGCCTGTTGCCACCAGAAGTAAAAATCGGAAGAGGGTCTGCTCCTGATAGATGTTGAAAGGGGTGCTCTTCAGCAGAGAAATCTCCTGATTGTTCAGGGAGATGACTTCTTCATTGATTTCTTCCCCCTGGGGCACGCGGATTTTTCCGATTAAGGTTGTTTCGCCTTCGGCGTCGGCGATCTTCAGGGTTATCGGTTCGATTTGTTTTTTGTTAGCCACGCTGTTGTTACCCTGATTCCGGAAGCTGAGCGCTTCGCTGTAGGCGGGAGTCTGCACTATATCAGTAATCTGAATGGTCCCGTCTTTTTCCGTCAGCAGGGTTTTCTGAAGAAGATTTGTTCCGTCAATAAACAGCTGGTTTACTGGCAGGGCAAAATTGATGAAGATCACTGCCAGACTGTAAACCAGAATGACTTTCTTCAGATATTTGCGTGGAATCAGAATGGAAAACATCCACATAATGGCAATGGCCAGCATGCCCAGAATGAAAAGACTGTTTACGATAGTCAGGACTTTGTTGTAGCTTTTTTCGATGGCCGCGTTGTGGAAGCCCCCGTCTTCGATACTGAGTGACCAGGTTAGTGCTTCCTTTCCCCGGATCAGGAATTTGAGTCCGGCGGTTTCAAATTCTGAAATACCCCAGTCATCCTGAGTTCCTTCGTCGGTAAGCTGAATGATCTGTTTTTCAACCGGTTCAAATAGGGTGTCATTTCCTTCGCCGGTTTCACTGCCGTCCTGGGCTAAGGCCAGAGGGGCGCTGAACACAAAAAGTCCAAGCATCAGAATGCTGAGAAATTTCCTGGCGAGTTTTTGTTTTGTGTTACCTGCCATTAATAGGTTCTAGTAAATAGGTTCTAGAAATCTTTCTATTATACCTTATTTGAGCTTAAAAATCAATTATTCATCATTTGGGGCGTGACAACCAGAATAAAAGCACACATTTTTCTCAGGCTCCCTGGCGTGTCCACTGGACTACCAGTTTTCTGATGCACAGATTGTGTGCAAACTTTGCACAGATTTTGCACCAACTTTGTGCATCAGAATTTATGACCCTAAAAGGGGTAGTGGGATAAGCGTAAGTTTGTGAAAAATTTTAACAGTGCACGATTATGATTTTTAACGCAGAATTTGCTTCGATAAAAAATTCATGTTTTGTTTTTTTTGGCCTAAATAAAGCAAAAAATAAGATTCATAAAAAACGAGTCTGTCAAATTTGGTCGTAATTTCGGTCCAATGCGCTTTAAAATGTATGTTTAAACATCAAATTTGATTTGGTCAAGGTTAGTGAATTGCTGAAGCTACACAAATTTGGTATAATATGGAGATTTAAAAAATAAACAAAAAACAATCGTGAAACGAACAGGACTTATTCTAACTTGTGTCATTCTGTTTGCCGTCAGTCTTTACGCGGCTTACATGCAAGGTGTTAATTATGTCGAGGTGAATGGCCTTGCAGGCTGGCATTTGGCCGCTTCTCTGAATATGGGACTCACAGATATGTCTTCTTTTTGGGGCGGTTTCCTGCATACTTTCTCCGGTTTTCTGAATGGCCTGACAAGTTTGCTTGGCGGCAGTCTTATAGCGGCCGTAATTGTGATGGCTTTGCTAGTCGAACTGATCACGCTCTATCCGTCAGTGAACCTTCAGCTTAAACAAAAGAAGATTCACTTGTTTCACAGAAAACTGGTAGATCGTTTTCGCCGCGGTGAACTGACCATGAGCGACAGTAAGCGTGAACTTGACGTGCTCTACTCGGTGAACGAAAGAATCCATGCGCGGGGAGCCTGGCTCTTTGCTGCTCAGCTATTTGTTTTTTTGCTGATTCTTTTGGGATTTTACCTGACGGCTCAGGTACCTTCGGTTCTGCATGGGCAGTTCAGCAGTTTTAATTACGCCCTGCTTTCAGCGCCGGTTGGAGTCGATCTGCCGATCCTGGCCAGCCTTGCTTATCTTCTGCATTCCCTTGTCAAAATCCATCTGAAACAGCAGGCTGACTATATCAGCCAGAGGCAGGTTTACACCGCCGTTACAATTGCAATCCTTGGATCGATTCTGGTGTTTTACTTCGCCACAATGTTTGCGGTACTGCTGACTGTCTTCTTTTTGACGCAGATTACTTTCGCCACTATGCGTTACATCATTGTTGAAGATAACGCCAGGGAGTGGGGGAAATATGTACAAAGAGAACTGATTAAAATGCTTAAGACTTCAAGGCTTCATAAAAACAGAATGGAGCATTGGTCCAGAAAATTCAATCATCTGCCTCTTGTCAGGTACCTCAATTTTCATCTGCTTGAGGAAGCCGCCTCGATGAGCCTGGCGATTGTCCTGGTTCTGAACGGGATGCTGATGATGTAAACAAAACTATCAAAAAAACAAAATGAAAGATCTCATCAAAAAAATAGTCAATTCATTTCTTGCACTGGCGTTTGCCATCGGCATTGTGGCAGTAACTTACCATGTGACCCGGTATGATAGCGGAAGGCTTTCCGCCAGTATTCTGGACGGCCTTGCTCCTGTTGACGTTTTAAGTGCTGAGTTCGTGTCGCCCAAGGGTTCTGCCTATCCGGTCAATGGCGTGGTGACCATCAATTCAGTTTTTGTTGACCTGGTGGCGCCTAATACTGATGGCATTGTAAGCGGTTCTGATCTGGAAGGGTCTTTCATTACTTTCGACAGCAGTCCGGTTTTACCCTGTCCCGCAGGCACCGTTTTTGCCGGCAGCAAGATTATCCTTCCGGACACTTTCAGTACTGCCTGTAAGGTGCAGATCGAAGTGTCGGGTGTAAAAATGAATCCTGTTGCGGCGGATCTGACCATTGAACCTGTTTCCTGTTCCTTTCTGAAGACTTCTATTCTGCGTGGCTATGGGGAAGGTTTTGTAAATATTTCTCCAGCTGATCTTGGTACGTTTGCCGTCACTTCGACCGGTTTTGATTTCGGAAGTATCACGAGCTCGATCGATCTGAATTATCCTGTTACGACTGTGGCAGGGGCGAAAACTTTCCAGATTCATATCGGTTTGGCACCGGATGTCAGTGTCGATCCGATTAACGGAATTGACGCACGGGCTAAAATTGTCGCGAATAACGCTGACGGAGTTTACGAAATAAAAGTGCGGAGTGCAGGCACCGGAAATGAAGCGCTTACTGCCCTTAACTTTGCTTATGTATTTAATGATTTAATGGGCAGTGATTCACCATTTGTTGCTTATCCAAATGGAACTAATCCTGAAATTATCTTATTGCAGGCGACTGAAATGGGTACTCATCCTAATAACGGATATGTTTGTATTGTGGACAGCGTGCAGGTTGGACCCCCTTGTTTCGCGGGAGGGGCGAACGGAGTGAATGAAGGTCTGGGGGTGCTGACTACACCACTCAAACTTGATAACGAAGTTTTACAGGGAGACAGTGCCATTGTTTTTGCCAGTCACAGCGCCGGCGAAATTCAGTGGATCACATCACATCCTTCTATTTTAGAAGTCACTTCCCTTTCTGAGGCTTCACAACAAGATAAAGGTACGGCGGATTTTGTGGATACGACTATTAATATCCCACCAGCCATAGAAACGGCTGATTCCACTAAGGGAACCTATAATATTGCGGATTGTGATAAGGACTATACAGGTGATCCGCCTGTGTACGTATCAGGAACCGAAACATGTACGGTCACTGCTACCATACCGATTGATTATGATATTAGTGGTGCTAGCTATACGGTCAATGTGTCGATTGAGGATGAGGTGGTACCGGTTACCGTGCAAGGTGGTACGCTTTCTGGTTTTCTTGAGGGGAGTGGTAGTTACAGTTCAAGTGCTGGTGTGGGTATGCCTCTTAGTGGCACTGTAACAGGTGTTGTTTCCGGTTCTGTTTCAGGAACTTACTCTGGCACTGTAACGGGTCAGATTTCAGCCACAGTTCAGACAACCGGTGCAATGACGCCGGGTAAGGCTGCTCAAGTAAAAGTCAGTGATTTTACCGCCGGCGCCTTTATATTGGGCGCTATTGCCAAAGGTGTCCTCACTGATGTTCCCGGTACCTTTACCTCAACCGTTAAAAAACAATCGGATGATGTTTCGCATGTGGCGATTATGTACGCCAAGCGTCCCGGTACTTCCATTTTGTCCGCCATGGACAAGCAGGGCTGTATAGCTTCTTTTGAAATCGACGTCATCGAAAAGAAAGTTGTTTTGCAGATGGTCGGAAGACAGCCCGGTGATGTGCTGGATGTATCCGACACTGTACAGATCAACGCTTTTGCCGGAGGCGCGAATAATGAAATAAATGAATATGAAAATATTACCGCGGCCAGCGGAATCGAATGGTTCTCGAGTAATGAGGAAGTGGCCAAGGTTGATGGCACAGGTTTACTTACCGCGCTTAAGCCCGGCGTGACAAACATCACGGCGCGTTACGACACCGGTGAGGCGGAAATTGGAACGATTGAATCGGTTCCGTTATCGATTACTGTTAACAAAATTTCCGGATTAAGAGTGACTTTTGACAAAGGAACCGAAGATAAACTTCCCGCGCTGACTGTGGATAACGCTCACAAGAGCGTGATTATCGCGATTCATAATCCCGAGGCGGCCGGACAGACTTTTGTGATTGAAGGGCAGACTGTAAACATCACACTTCCCGCGGGTACCTATAGTAATAAGATTTCCAAGGTGAACGCGATTGTGAATGGCGCGGGTACCGGTCTGGCAACTACTATTGCCGCGCTTACAAATTCTTTGGCTCAGCCAATTGTTAAAGTGACCACGATCAACGGTTATCCGGGCATGCTGATTCTGCAGCCACTCAACCAGAGTTCCGATACGGACGGCGACAATATTCAGGACATCGATGAGAACGGAATAATTGATATCGACACTACCGCGCTTGAATCTAATGTGGCGATTCTTCCTACCTATAATAATGCTATTCCTCTGCCTGCCAGTGAAACTTACGGGCTTCAGGTGATTGCACAGTACGATAACGGAGCTACCAAGCTCCTTCCGCCCACCGAATTCACATGGGTGAACACGCCGGTCGGTTACCTGAATCAGGCTTCGCTTGATTCCGGTCTGATCAAGCTGGGGGATAAGAGCGGCACTTCCACAGTTGTCGCTAAGTACAAAAACGCCGACGGTTCAGTCGTGAACAGTAATTATGTGACTATCACCGTCGATTCAGGTCCGGTAATCGAATTTGTCCGCCGTATCGGTTCAGGTTCTGTGACCAAAGGGTCACGCATAACTTTGCAGACAAAAATTTCCGACGTGGATACAGTTGATGATATCAAGTCTATCAGCACATCGCTGGTTTATTCCACATATAGCACATATCAGCAGATCAACCAGGATTCCACGGCCATCTGGTTCTCGGCTACTCCGTTCCTTCAGGAAGTCAAAGTGGTGGAACAGGGGACGACCGGAAGCACCGGCACGACCGGAACAGGCACGAACGGAACCGGCACGAACGGAACCGGCACTGGTGAAACCGGTACATCAGGTACGAACGGTACAACGCCTACACCTACGCCGCAACCGCTCGCGATGCAGTACAAAACCTACAATATTCCTATTGAAATTCCAACCGACCAGAATCTTTTTGACGGAGTTTACAAGCTTATCCTCAGTATTTCCGATGCCTCAAATCATACCCTTAACTATGTCTTCCCGATCCGTATCGGCCAGATCGGCAAAGGAGACGTGAATGGCGATGGAGTCACCAATATGGTCGACGTGATTCTGGCTTTTCAGATCGCGACGGGAATTAACCCCAGTCCTACTCCCGCCCAGCTTCTGGCGGCCAACGTTGATGGTGTGGGAGGTGTGACACTTGTAGACGTGATTTTGCTTTTTAATAAAGTGACTAAGAAACCATAATGGAAAATCCAAATCCAAAAAATCGATGGAATAAGTACCTGATGGGAATCGGCATCGCGCTGATGACCATTCTCACGACTTATCTGGTGCACACGAATCCGGCCCTGAATATGGCGGATCTGACAAACGCAGGAATCCCGGCCGGAGCGACCGACCTTTATATGCCCAACTACACAGGCGGTGTCGGTGAATCAGGTCTGCTCGAAATCAAGAGCGCGTCCAATCTGGCGAATTTTGACAGTATTACTTTTGCCCTTAAATACAGCCCTGTTAACGCGCTGATTTTTAAGAATAACCCGATCATCTTTGATGCCGGCACCCAGTTCCAGAGTGCCGCCTTCCAGATGACGGCCGCGCCGGAGAACGGCAAGCTGATTGTGACGATTATTCTGAATACGCCGATTTCCATCACCGTTGGCCAAACCCTTTTCAAATTAAATACTCAACTCAATGACGCTTTGCCGGTTGGGCAGGTGATTAATGTAACTTTTGAAGACCTGGCTCTGCTAAACGGTTCCGATCCGGTGACGACAGCCAGTATGCCTGCCAGCACCATTACGGTGCAGGGGCAGAATGAGCTTAAGGCACTGAATGCCCAGGCTATCGACAGCACGCACATTGCGGTGGAATTTTCCGACTATCTTTCTAATATCGGTACCACGGTTGACTATGATGTTTGTAAAGATGGTTCTTTTAACAGCGGTACAGATGCCTGTAATCTTGGCTCAGATCTGGCTGTCAGCCTTGTTGAATCGGGAACTTCCTATGGCTACAGTCAAAAATACGCGGTTCTTACAACAGCGGCTCAAACGCCTGGTCAGGAGTATACGATTACGATGCGGCCTACCGTTATCAGTATTGCTTCCAATCAGCAGGGCACACTGGACAGCGCTTATTCCAACGTGATTTTTCACGGTTACGGAACAGGAACTTCTGCACTTTCCGACTTTGGAATGAGCAGTGCCACGGTGACAGGTTACAATACGATTACCGCTACTTTTACCCATGCGGTTAAGGCGGCTTCGGTCACTAAATCAGACTTTGCTTTGAATATTCAGGGCGGTGGTGCAGTCGTAATTAATAATGTGGCTTCGGTTTCAGGGGCTAATGTTACCCTTTCAGTTTCCACACCTCTTTTAAAAGACAATACTTATCTGCTTTCGGCGGTAAGTCAGAGCGCGATTCTGCGTGATTCGGATGGGGCGGGTCTGGGCGTTGACAGGGTGGCTTTTGCCGGAGCGAAGAACGGACCACGTTTGATTGGGGCTACTGTTACCGATGTGAGCGGTACTTATCGCCTGCAGTTAACTTTTGATGAGACTATTCAACTTGGAAGTATAATAAACAATCCTGTAGGACGACTTTATACTACCGTTGCAGGTAATGCCGGCACTTTGATTGATGACGGTCAGCTTGGTGTTTATAACCAGTCCATTTCCGGTTCCGGTTCGACTCTGACCCTGGAAAACGCTGTGTTTAATAATGCTAATGCTAACTTCACTTTCGCGGTGAGCGCGCCGGCCTGGCTGACAAACGTGCAGGGCGTGTCGGTTGACGATACTTACAAATCCATTTCCTTCTGGGGACTTGGACACAGTACTTCTGTAAACTCAGTGGGCACAGTGCAGGTCAGCAAGAAAGATGCCTTTATTATTCCCGCTGGCAGCCTGAATTTCAGTACTGTTCTGCCGGCGCATGTCAGTGTGCTTTATGACAGCGGTGTACCGCCGCTTGCTTCGCAGATTGTGTCTTCCGTTGGCATGTCCGGAAACGATCTTGCGGTGGTTATGGCCGCCCGTCTTGACCCTGACACACACTACATTGTCCGAATCAGTGACGGTGGGGCGAATACCCTTGCGGCCAAAGATTTCGCGGTAAGCCGCGCTCTCAATATCTCTTCCGCTCAGGCGATCTCGAGTACTCAGGTGCGTGTTTTCTTTTCCGAAAACATCGATGAGCGGGATGTCACCCTGGCTGATTTTCAGATTAATGACGTCGCAATTGTGGGATCTATGGTAATTGATCCTGGTTATCAGAGTGTCACGATTACAGCCGCCGGTCCTTTTAATCCGGCTACTATATATAAAGTAACGGTTTTCAATCCTGCTGACGTTTACTCGTATCAGGGGGATTACTCATTAAAAAGAGCCGCTTATTTTGCCGGTTACAACACGCAGGCCGCCAAAAGTCCGGTCACAGTAAGTTCAATCGATGTGATCGATGCGCAGACTTTACGAATCAACTTTAGCGGTGAGATTCTGGAGAGCAGTTTCACTCCTGTGAACCACAATATTTTCCGGTTTACAGATCCGCTTAACCCCGCTGTACGTACCAGTCTTGTTGTGACCGGCGTGACTAAGATTGACTCGGATACTTATGAACTGAAAACGGCCATTCAGAGTTCCGCTCTGAACTATTTTGTCGTGTTTAACGGCGTCAAAGATTCCAACGGTCTCCGGCTTGGCAATGCCAAAGTGAATAATTTCTTCGGGTTTCAGTTGCCAACGGCGTCTATTACTTTGCTGACACCCAGTCAGATCACCAATGAACTTGAGACTAACGTTATAATCTCAGGTAAGAACCTTGATGTGGTAAAAGAGGTTCGGGTTGGTACCGAGGTCATGACAATTGTCAGTCAGACGGCCACATCGCTGACTTTTACGGTACCGGCTGATTTTGCGGCGGATCTTTACAATGTTACTTTGATAGACAACGCCGATAATTCGCTGGTCTTTACCAGCGCGCTTCTTGTTACTCTTCCCGAGCAGGTGCTGACCGTACATTCGGATCAGTCGAAAGCTAATCCGTACAGTGTTGCGAATGACGGTGTGACGAAGACCAAATTATGGGTGCTTGTGGAAGATCCTGTGGGTCTTTCCAGTATTTCCAGCGTGGTCGTGAACCTCAGCCAGATCGGCGGGCCTTCGACCACCGAAATGGTCAAAGACACCGGCACTCAGCCACAGTACAGCCAGTGGTATACCTATGAAACGACGGTGCCGGCTACTGTGCAGACGAAAGATGCGCCTTATTTGCTTCCGGTGGAGGTGCGCAAGGACAGTGAAAAATTTACCGGTACTGTAAGTATTCGAGTTAGTAAAGACGTTATCAAAAGCGTGGCGCCGGTGATCGATCAGGCTTATGTTAGTCCGATCAGCGTGTCGCCTCATTCCACTACTCCACTCAGGATTTCCGCTCAGGTAACAGATCAGGACGGCGCGTCAACCATCAATTCCGTAATCGCGGATCTGGGGGCGCTGGGAATTGGTTTTATGCCTTTGACCGCGGTAAGCGAGGTGGCGGAAGGGACTGAACTGGAAACGCAATACTTCCAGTCGGAAGAATTCACTATTCCTACGGCAACCGGTGAGGGTAATTACACAATTACCATTACCGCCTCGGACAAAACGGGTGAAAAATCCACTAAAACTGTTTCGCTGCAGGTTTCCGCTTCCGCGAACGGCCCTACTATAAGCAGTGACCTCAGCTACATCAGTCCGCGCAAATCCATTCCGCGGGACGGCAAGACGGCTTTCGATATCAATGTTTTTGTTTCGGACGCCGATGGCCTGGCCGCCGTGCAGGATGTGACAGCCAATTTCGGGACTCTCGGCCTTTCTCCGGTCAAGCTCCAGAAAGACGCGGATGCCGGAACGGACGGTTTTACCGCCTGGTATAAGGCGAGCGGTTTAACCGTTCCAAAAATAGCTCCGCTCGGAATGCACGATATTAACATTGTCGCGACCGATAAAACGGGAGGAATGACCAGCCTGATATTACAGATTGATGTGACCCACAAAGATACGCTTGGCGATGCGCCAAGGGTTGTCGCGGACCGGGCTTACACCACCCCCCGTGTGGCGCTCAATGACGGACAGACGCCGATTACCCTGTACGCTTTCATTCAGGATGACGACGGCGATGTCGAATCCGTGATCGCTAACTTAAGTGAAATCGGGCAGGTGGGCACGCAGACCAACGGTACTTTGGGCGGCGGTCAGGCCGCCGCGCCTTCCGACGGCAGTTGTCCCACGGGTTCCAATGTGCTTGTCTGCATGAATCCCAGTGTGAAGGAGGGGATGAACGGACAATGGTTTATCCTTCCGAATGTCACGGTCAGCACGCTCACGACTGCCAGTCCTAACCCTTACCAGGTAGGGGTCATTGTGACGGATGCCGGCGGTAAGACAACCCAGGGCAGTATTCCGGTTTATGTGGGCACGGGTGATTCCATTTCCGACCAGCAGGAGCCGCCAAAGGCCCTTGCCGCTATTCCAACCGGCGAAACGACCCTTGAAGTATTGTTTAACAAAGAAATCTCAGCTACTACCGTAAGCGCTTCCGGAAAAGGGTTCACGGTTAGCAGTGAAAGCGATATAAATGAAGAACTGCCTGTTACCGGCGCAACAATCAATGCTTCCGGTACCGTGGTTACTCTGACTACCTTTAGCCAGACTCCCGGCAAGCGCTATGTCCTTTCCGTTTCCAAGTCAGTCAAAGACATTGTGGGCCGCGGAATGACGGAAGGGGCGTCGAGCCGCCTGAATTTCAACGGTTTTAAGGCACTGAATAAGGCTCCTGTTCTGGAGTACATACAGGCGAGCGATGTAAATATGGTTGAACTGGAATTCAGGGATAACCTTAAACCTTCTTCCGTCCGTTCCGGCATGAGCCAGACCGATGGAAGTACTCAGTTTGGCGTTTCAATTTATGAAAGCGGGAACACTTCCCAAAAGCTGGATGTTCTTGGCGTTTCACTCCTGGCTCCGGGAAATGTTTTGCATATTAAGACCGGGCCTCAGAAGTCCGAGCAGAAATACCGCATTACCCTTGAGGGCCTGGAATCTTACGATGGCACCAAGTTACCGGTATCGCTCAATAAAGGCTTTAAAGGCTATAACCTGGCTGTCGCTCAGCATAAGGCGGCCGCCAATTTTGCCGACTTAAATGGCGACGGAAAGGTGGATTTCAGTGACTTCACTATTTTCTCTTCAGTTTACGGAACTATTTACTTCGGGCAGGGGGAAAACGTGGCTAGTGCCGCCGCCAATGCGGCCGCGCAGGCTACCGCCGCCAATCAGGCGGGTCAGCCGCCTGAGGCCAATCCAAATGCCACTGTTCCTATCACTTCGGAACCCGCCGGCGGCGAAATTCAATAATCAAACAAAATTCAAGTCATGAATCTGAAATCTGTAAAAATTCTCATCGCGGCCGCTATTGTTGTTATTTCCGCCAATCTGCTGGCTGGCTGCAGCCCGAAGAACGTGTCCGAGGCTGGCATGGAGCGTATTGCTGAGGCACAGGAAATGAAAAAAACAGTAAAGCTTTCCCTGGTACAGGTTAAGGCTGATGACAAGGGTTTTGTACTTCGCCTTATGCTGGATAATCCCGAAAAGAAGCCGATTACTTCGCTTCAGGCCTGGCTCGCTTATAACCCGGATGATCTGAAAGGTATTTCTATCGACACCGCAGTTTCAGCGTTTGAACTCACTGCCCCCTATGATAACAACTTTGATAATGAGGCAGGTCTGATGATGCTTGGGCGTTCCGCTGTTTCGGCAGTAAATGATAAAGAGATTGTTGTGGCGGATCTTCACTTTGGGCGGGTTTCCGATGGCGTTGCGATGATTGAGGCTTATGACTATAAACAGGATTTAACCGGGCATACTTCCGCCAACATGATGCTGGACGGAGCCCCTGTTAATATCCTGCTTAAACCTCAGTCACCCCTTCTTATCCTAAATCAATAAGATGAAGAAAACTCTATATATTATTACCGGTTTGCTTGTATCCATTACTGTCTGTTACGCCATAACTCTGGCCCAGCAGGCGGATGCCACGCTGGAAATAACTTCCGCCGTCACTGAAGCCAGAGTGGGGGATGAATTCGATGTGAATCTTACCCTCAAGAATCCGGGACTTCAGAATGTTGTCTCTGTCCGTTCCTGGCTGGATTACAACGCAGACGTTCTGGAGGCGGTCAGCATTGATACCGATGAATCTCCTTTCACCCTTTCCGCTCCCGGTGAAACCGAAATCAGTACCGACCAGGGGCTGGTTAAATTGGGGCGCTCCAATATTTCCGGCGGCTTTGCCCAGGCTCAGGCTAAGGTGGCGACTGTCCGGTTTAAAGTAAAAACTCCTTACGCGATTGCCACGCCGATCGAGGCTTACGACTATCAGGTGTCCGAACTGGGACATACCAGCGTGAATATTGTCGACCAGGCTTTTCCGGTCAATATTCTTTCCGGAGAGCCGGAAGCACTGATAATCAACCTCAATCCAGGCGCACAGCCATACGGAGGTCAGGAAGCGGTTACGGAGCTTCCTCCGGCCGAGGTCATCGTGACCGGTTATGGGTTTGCCAATCTGCAAAGACCCCAGAATTTACAGGTGAATACCGGTCCGGGTTATGTCGATCTTAAGTGGGACCTGAGCAGTGAACCGGAGCTGGTTGGCTATAACCTTTATTACGGAAAAACTTCCGGCATGTATACCCGACGCAGAACAATTGGCAGAGTCAGCCAGTATCGTCTGGACGGACTGAATAATGGCGAAGTCTATTACTTTGCAATTACTGCCTATGATTCCCAGTCAAGGGAAAGCGATTATTCCGATGAGGCGGCAGTCATCATCAATGAACCGCTGTCATCCACTTCGCCTTTTGACGAAATTCTGGCATCTCTTCTTGCCAGAATACCTTTACAGCCTCAGAACGGCCCACTGGTCGGCTGGCTGGCTTTTTCAGCCCTTGGTCTTGGCGGCACACTGGCTTTCCGAAAAAATAAATCGAAATCTAATCCAGCATAAAATGACTGTCCTAAAAAAAGACACCGTTTGGATCACAATTCCCGATGAAGCGACGTCCGCCGCTGTGAATAAGGTTGCTTTAAAATCTCCGAAAGGAGAAACATACAAGGTTAGAAACCGCGTCTTTTGGGGCGGCGGCTTTGTGGCGTTGGTGATTTTTCTGACTGTGCTTCTTGTTCCTCAGGAGTTCGCCGGCCTTATGCAGGCGCAGCTCTTTGACGGCACCTTGAAGGTGGTTCCCGATTATGAAAAACAGCAGGAAGGAGCTTTGTTTGGCGGTAAACAAGAAGAAGGGGCAGAGCAGCAGGCGGAGGCTGAAAAAGAAAAAGCAGCTGACGAGGCTGTTATTCAGGCGGAATCAGAGGCGGTAACGATTCAGGTTGAACCTGTCACCGAAATCGAAGGTGGCGAGGAGGCCGTCAGTGACATGGACAAAGCCGCGGCGGTTACTGGTGCCGAGAGTGTTGTCATTGATGAAGCCGACAAGGAAACCGAAACAGTTGATGTCGCAGAAGCGGTCGTAGAAGGTGCGGAATCTCTGGATGCCAATGCCAAGCTTTTGCAGGCGCTCAGCAAGCAGCTTGAAGATTTCAAGGAAAAACAAAAGCAAAGTGATCAGCAGATTCAGGATCTGATGCAGCTTCTAACGGATCAGGCGGCCGGTTTGCACGGAGCCGGTATCGCGCAGCCAAGTGCTGTTTTTATTCCCGGCGGACAGTCTGACCAGTTTGGCGCGCAGGGGGCCATGCAGGCTGGGGCGGGTGCGGGAGCCGGCGGCGGCGTGTATCGTTATAACACGCATACCGTCACGGTTAGCCCCTATGACGTGCTTGCCCAGAATAAGGCGGTTACCCAGCAGGCGGCTTATCAGGCCAATGTTACTTACTCAGCGGTACAGCCCTATAGCCAGCAAACCTACAATGCCGTTCTTTCCGGGGTGCATGGGCAGCCCGACACCGGACCGGCTGAAACATTACTTTTTGCTTTCGCTTTAGCTTCTTTAGGTATTCTTGTCTGGGGGGCTATCCGGGCGATCAGAGCCTAAAAGAGACCCTTTCCAGAAGTGAGCGGCTTATGCTAGAATGGCGTGTGGTTTTTTAAGCATGCAACAATATGGAAATCAAGTTTTACGGACACGCCTGTTTTTCGGTCACCGAAGGGGGCGTTACATTAGTAACCGATCCTTTTCAGGAAGAAATCGGTCTCAAATTACCGACGCTTTCAGCCGATGCGGTGACGGTCAGTCATAATGCGTCTCCATATAATAATGTTGATGCAGTTGAGGGTGACCCAAAAGTTTTCAGTTGGCCCGGCGAATACGAAACCAGGGGGATTCATTTTAAAATGATCCACTCTTTTCATAATCAGAAGGAAGACAAAGAACAGCTGGAGAACAATATTACTGTTATCAACTGGGCGAATATACGTCTTTGTCATTTGGGCGCACAGGGAACCAAACTGACCCCTGAACAGCTGGAACAGGTAGGTGAAGTGGGTATATTATTTGTGCCGGTTGGCGGCAAAGGATGTCTTGAGCCAAAAAAGGCCAAAGAAGTCATCGAACAGATCGAGCCACGTATTATTATTCCTATGTGCTATAACACCGAGGGCAGTAAGCTGGATTTAAACAGTCGTGACGCATTTTTGTCGGTGATGGGGGCTAAGGCGGATGAGCCATTGGATAGCTTCAAAGTGAAACGTTCTGAACTCCCTGAAGACAACAGTAAATTGGTTGTACTCAATGTTGTTGAGTAGTAGAATGACCTCTTGAATATTTTTTAATTTTTTATTTATGTTTAAGAAAACAACTTTACTGGCACTCCTCTTTTCCAGTCTGTTTTTGGTTGGCTGTAATCTTGGTGGCGGTGCCCCTGCCGGCTTCGATACCGGTGACGCTTCCGATGAAGCGGCAGCAGTTGAACTCCCTGATGTAATCAAGATCGGTTATATCGGGCCTCTAACCGGTAATGCGGCCGGCTATGGTCAGGACATGAAGGCAGGAATTGAACTTTATTTTTCCGAAAATCACACTATCGGTGATAGCACAGTTGAGGTTATTTATGAAGATGGTAAATGTAATGGTCAGGATGCCGCCAATGCCGCTCAAAAGCTGATCAACATCGATAAGGTTCAGGTGATTCTGGGCGGTCAGTGTTCCGGTGAAACTCTGGCAGCTGCACCGATTGCCGAGGCAAACAAAGTTCTGCTTTTCTCATCACTCTCTTCCAGTCCGGATGTAACAACTGCCGGCGATTACGTGTTCAGGAATTATCCGTCTGATGAACAGGTGGCTAAGACCATGGTGGACGATATTCTGGCACATGGTTACGAGTCCGTTGCCGTACTCACCGAACAGAGCGATTACGCTCAGGCCTATCGTGGAGCAATTGCAAGACATTTAGCGACAGCCGGCAAAGAATCCGTGTTAGATGAGCCTTTTGCCGCTGACAATACCGACTTCCGGACTCTTCTCGCCAAAGTTCAGGAAAGTGGGGCGGATGTTCTTATTGTTATTCCCCAAAGTCCTGTTGTCGGAGCTTTTGCCGTAAAACAAGCAGCCGAGCTTGGCCTGAATATTCAGATTTATGGCGGAGATACGCTTCCGGCACCTGACTTCTTTGATACAGCTAAGGATGCCGCTGAGGGAGTGAAGGTTGTTATGGTTGCGGAAGACCCAAGCCGTTCCGGTTATTCCGAAAAGGCCGCAGAATTACCCGCACCTCAGTCTGCCGCTGTCATACCGCTTTTTGGTTATGACGCGGCCAATATTGTCGCCAATGGCATAGCAGCGGTTGGCTATGATGGCACAGCACTCAAAGACTACCTTTACTCCATGCCCACTTTTAAGGGTGTAGCCAGCGATGTAAAATTTGATGAAAACGGAGATAATAATGTTTCCGCAGGCGTAAAGGTTGCCAAAGATGGTGAATTTGTATTCGTTACTGAATAATTTTCATGCAGATTTTAGTCAATGGAATCATTGTCGGGGGCATATATGCCCTGATGGCCATTGGCTTTAATCTCATCTTCTCATCCGTTCGATTCTTTCATCTTTTATATGGAATTGTCGCAGTACTCGGCATATATCTCACGCGATTCTTCCTGCTTACTTTTGAAATCAACTTCTTTGTAAGTATGTTCTTGGGGGCCGCTATAGCGGCCCTTTTGGGTATGGCTTTTTGGCAGTGGCTTTATAAGCCCCTGATGGATCGCAAGGCCTCAAGTTTGGTTTTGATGGTGGTGTCATTTGGGGCGCTCATCATGGTTCAGAATCTGATCGCGCTGATCTGGAAGAACAATACTTATTCCATTTCTATCAGTGAAACAATTAAAGAGGGATATCACTTTTTGGGCATCACAATTACCTTTAATCAGTTGGTTATTCTGCTTACCTCGCTCGTTCTGGTTATTTTGCTGGAGCTTTTTCTGAACAAAACCAAATACGGTATGGCGATTCGGGCGATTGGGGACAATGCGGAAATGACTACCATTTTGGGACTTAAAACCAATCAAATTATTCTTATTGTTTTCTTTATCGGCACTTTTATCAGTTCCATCGCCGGTACTATGGTGGCACTCGAAATCGGTGTGAAGCCAACTTACGGACTCTTTTTGGTTTTAAAGGCCATCATCGCTTCCATCATTGGAGGTATCGGCAGTATGCGGGGTGCCATGCTGGGCGGCTTATTGCTGGGTGTGGTAGAGAATATCGGCATCTACTATCTGGGTGGTGGCTGGCAGGAGGTGACCGCCTTTATTCTGCTCACGGTCTTTCTGCTCTTTTTGCCTCAGGGCATGTTTAATAAAGTGCAAATTTCAAATTAAATGGAGTACATTTTACATCTCGCCATTGTTGTCACGATCTTTTCGATTCTTGCTATGAGCCTGAATTATGTGGCGGGCTATACGGGTATTCTCTCACTCAGTCACGCGACCTTTTATGGAATTGGTGCTTATGCAACGGCTATTTTGACGACCCAACATGGCTTTAGCTTCGTTCCGTCGGTGATGGTGGGGATGGTTTTGGCGGCTGTAATAGCGTATCTCGCCTCCTTTCCGATTCTGAAATTGAAAGAAGATTCACTGGTTCTCGTATCGTTCGGCTTCTCCATCATCATGTTCAACGTGATGCTCAACTGGACGGATCTGACTAAGGGGCCTCTCGGTATCAAAGGGATTGCGGCACCTGAAATTTTTGGACTGAGTTTTTTCAGTAAACCGCTTTTTTTTGCTTTAGTGTTCCTGACGGCTATCGTTACTTATTTCTTTTTCAGGCGGATTACAAAATCACCTTATGGAATCATTATTAAGGGGATTCGGGAAAATCGGACTGTGACGGCGGTGAATGGTCATAATGTTTTGAGGTATCAGAGAAGCGTTTTTACTGTGGGGGCGATTTTTGCGGCCATAGCGGGTAGTTTTACCGCAACTTTTCTGGCTTTTATAGAACCCAAGCTATTTGAGCTCATGCCTTCGGTCCTAATTCTTATCATGGTGATTTTGGGGGGGATGGCGAGTTTGAAAGGTTCCGTTTTGGGAGCTTTCATTTTGATTCTGCTTCCTGAGGTTCTTCGTTTTTTGGGTCTTCCACCCTCCATTCTGGCCGAAGTTCAGCAGATGATTTATGGCCTTGTTCTTATTTTAGTCATGTATTTACGTCCTCAGGGGTTACTGGGGGAATATAAGATATAAAAATGCTATTAGTAAGAGATCTCAATCTCCACATCGGCGGCCTTAAAATCCTCAATGACCTGTCGTTTGACGTGCAGGATGGTTCGATTACGGGTCTAATTGGCCCTAATGGAGCAGGGAAGTCGAGTTTTTATAATGTTCTTTTCAATCTTTTCCCTGCTAGTGGCGGTTCTATCAAGCTGGATGGTATTGAGCTGATTGGCAAAACGCCTGATCAGATCAGCCATTTGGGTATAGCGCGCACTTTCCAGGATAGCAAACTTCTTCCTCAGATTACGGTTCTGGAGAATATGCTTCTTTCCAGTAAATATTTGAATCCGGTGAATCTGAGGCGTGTTTTCTTTGGTGGTGGAATATTGAGCGAGGAGTTTGAAAATGAGAAAAAGAAGGCGCGCGTCCTGCTGAAGAAAGTCGGTCTGGAGGACAAAGAACATTCGCTTGCTAAGAATCTTTCTTATGGGCAGAGCAAACTGATCGAAACCCTGCGACTCTTCATGTATGAAAGCAAACTGGTTTTGATGGATGAGCCTTTTTCCGGGCTTTTCCCTGAGATGATAAAGGTAATCAAGGGGCTGATCCGTGAACTGGTCGCCAGTGGCCGGACTCTTATGTTTGTGGAACATGACATGAAGCTGATCGCCGAGATCTGCGACCATGTGATCGTGCTGGATGCCGGAAGCAAGATCGCGGAAGGCACTTTTGAACATGTTAAAACCAAACCCGAGGTTATTGAGGCCTACCTTGGGGATTAGTTTTTTTGGATCATTGACCCATCAATGCTCCACCAATGCCTCATCAATGCTGTATCAATGATACTAAAAAGAGATATGCCCATGGAAGAAGCGCTGTTAAATGTTAGGAATCTGGATGTCCACTTTGGACCAACCAAAGTGCTGCACGGTGTTGATTTTGAAGTCCGAAAGGGCGAGATTTTGATTTTGATGGGGCCTAATGGAGCCGGAAAAACGGTTCTGTTAAAAACGGTTTTCGGTCTTTTTGAAAAATCAGCCGGTGAAGTTGAATTTGACGGCAAGGTCATTCATCCGAATCCCGTCAAAATGGTCGGGGCCGGCATGAGTTTTGTCGGGCAGGGCAAAAGAATCTTCCCGTCCATGACCATCGGGGACAATCTTAAGATGGGTGCCTTTCTCTGGAATGACAAAAAGATGATCGAGAAGCGAATTGATGAACTCGTTCACTTTTTTCCTGTACTCAAAAAGAAATTTAAAATGCTGGCTTTCAATATGAGCGGGGGAGAGCAGCAGATTTTGTCGCTGGCTCGTGCCCTGATGATGAATCCCAAGCTTTTGGTCCTCGATGAGCCGTCGATTGGATTAGCGCCGAAGATCGTGCAGGATGTCTTTGAAAAGATCGCCGAAGTGAATAAAGCTTTTGGAACCAGTATTGTAATTGTAGAACACAACCTGAAAAGCCTACTGCACATCGCTCACCGCGGTTATATTCTGGTCAAAGGAAAAATCGCGATGGAGGGGCCTGTGGAAAAGCTATCTGACAGTAAGACGCTTGAGAAAGTCTTTTTCGGGGAGCTGGCTTAGGGTACAATGAGCCTTGTTTTATGGTCCCGTAGTTCAACGGATAGAACAAGACACTCCTAACGTCTAGATACAGGTTCGATTCCTGTCGGGGCTACCACCAAATACCCTTGAAGTAGGTTCGACCTGCCTGCCGGCAGGCAGGTTCCTGTCGGGGCTACCATCTGATTGTTATACGCAGACTTACAAACAGTTCTATCCGAAGGAGGTTTATTAGATTTTTTTGTAAATATCTTTTCGGTGTCCCACAAGCAGAAAGAGCGCTTTGTTTTCATCAGTAAATAAATACACAACCCGGTAATCGCGTGTGATCCGAAATGAATAGAAATCCCGCAATTTTCCGTGTAATCCTTTGCTGTGTAATTCGGGATGGAATGGATTCTCTCTGAATATTTCTTCCAATTCGCCCAGTTTTTTTCGGATGTTTTTTGGTAATTTTTTAAAATCCTTCAAAAAATCCCTATTGTATTCCACTTCGATCATAACAGGTCCTTTATTGATTTGACTGTTTCATCAATTTCTCCATGCCTTGAACGGTGCAGGACCTCTTTGACGAATCCAGGCCGATATTCTCCTTCGGGATCTTCCTGCATGAACTGATCGGCCAGAGCACTCAGGCGGTTATATTCCCTCTCATCAATGATGACCTTGTTTGACTCTTTATCAGTTACAACAACGACCTGGTGCATGGCCAGCTCCAGAAAAGCGGCGAGATTTTTTCGCAATTCTGATGGTGAAACAATTTTGGGTAACATTATTTGTACAAAATTATGTATCTAATCAAGTACATTATATAGTACCTAATTTGAAAAGTCAATGATTTATATTTTTGTTGTATAATCGTGCCATGAGGATTTGTAAATCATGTAATGCAGGCTTTGAAGCCACTGATTCCGATCAGCGGTTTTATAAAAAAATGGATGTGCCGGAACCCCATTATTGTCCGGCTTGTCGCAATCAGTTTCGGTTGTCGTTCCGGAACGAGCGCGCTCTTTATAAGCGAAAATGTGATCTTTCAGGGAAATCCATTATTTCTTTCTATTCTCCGTTTTCGCCTTACAAAGTTGCGGCCCAGGACGTCTGGTGGTGCGACCAGTTCGATGCCATGAGTTACGCGCGGGATTATGACTTTTCACGGCCTTTTTTTGAGCAGTTTAAGGACCTGATGAAGGCGGTGCCGCATATGGCGATGATCGTTTCCCACGGCGAAAACAGTGAGTACTGCCCCTATTCCGTTTACTACAAGAACAGCTACATGTGCGTGTCCGGGGTGGTGGGCCAAAATATTATGTATTCCTACTGGACGAACGACTCGCGCGACTGCACAGACTGTTATGCCTGTTCCGGCTGCGAGCTCTGCTATGAATGCGTTGAATGCGTGAGTCTTTACAATTCGATCTTCTGTAAAGACAGTCACCATTCTTCCAATCTGGCGTTTTGCGTCGATTGCGATGGATGCAAAAACTGTATCGGCTGTTTTGGTCTTAAGAATAAGGAATACTATGTCTTCAATCAAAAAGTTACCAAAGAAGAATTTGATCGTCAGATGGCGGAGCTTCGCTCGGACCGCGGGAAGCTGAATGAAATGATGAGCCGTCTGAAAGCTCACGTGCTTAAATTCCCGCAGAGGGATCTACACAAAGTGAATACTGAAAATTCCACTGGCGATTACCTGATCAACTGCCGGAACGCGCGCGACTGTTTTTTAAGTTTTGGCCTCGAGGACTGCGCTTACTGCTGGAACATTCCGCAGGGGGCCAGAGACTGCGCGGACATCAATTATTCCCCTAAGGCGGAACTTGTGTACAACTCAATGAGCGCAGTCAACGCCTACAACGGAATCTGTAATGTGTTTTGCTGGGATGTAAAGGACGTTTCCTACTCTGTTGAATCATTTTATTCCAATGATCTGTATGGATGCGTGGGCATCAAGCGGGGAAAGTACTGCATTCTGAATAAACAGTATTCAAAAGAAGATTATTTTTCTCTCCGGACGAAGATCGTTGAAAGCATGAAGAAGGCTGGGGAGTGGGGTGAGTTTTTTCCGACATCCTTGTCTCCGTTCGCTTACAACGAAACGATTGCACAGGACTTTTATCCTCTGAACCGTGAGGAGGCTCTTGCCCGCGGCTGGCAATGGACGGACGAGGAGCTACCACTTCCGAAAGTGGAAAAAATCATTCCGGCTTCCCGATTGCCCGATGCCGTTACGGCGATTCCTGACGATGTTCTGAACTGGGCGATTCAATGTGAAGTCACCGACCGACCTTTTAAAATTATTTCGCAGGAGCTTAAGTTTTACAGAACTCAGCACCTGCCTCTGCCCCGTCGTCACCCAGATCAGCGCTATCAGGACCGTTTGGCGTGGCTGAATCCCCGTAAACTTTACAATCGGAACTGCGATAAGTGCCAAAGAGCCATACAGACAACTTATTCACCTGACAGGCCCGAAATAGTATACTGCGAGCAGTGCAATTTAAAGGAGGTTTATTAGTTTGAGGTCGCAATTTGTGACCTCATAAATCAACTGGTATCAAAGCCAATTCTCTTTTCTTCTCGATCTGGTGGCTGGCTGAGTTTTTCGATGGCCTGCCAGATTCTTTTGAATTCTTGGGTGGTTTTTTGCGCATTTTTCAAAACAAAAGTTTTTAGTGAATTGATTTCTTGAGTTAGTTGCGTGTGTGAGCTGATTAATTGTCGTAATTGAATAAAGGCTTGAATTACTTGAATACTAATGGCAATGGCTTTTTCACTTTTTAATACGTTGGCTGCCATTAGCGCCCCGTGTTCTGTAAAAGCATAGGGGTTTGTCTTTGAAAATTTTAAATTCTTTAGGTGGTCGCATTTTGCGACCACCTCTGATTTTTCTTCTGCCGTCAGTTGGAACATAAATTGAGGCGGAAAGCGTTGCGAATTTCTTTTGACCTGTTCATTGAGACGTTTGGTTTTTACTTCATACAAATCGGCCAAATCAGTATCTAATATGACTTTTTGACCTCTTATTACATATATCATTCCTTCGATTCGTTCTGATGGAATAAGTGAATTTGATGATGTTTTGCTCATAGACTGCTTATTTTTTTGAGATCATAATTTGTGACCTCAGGTTTGTAAGGTTTCATTATAGTGAACATATGTTCACTTATCAAGGGATTTTTAGGATGTATAATTGGATTATGCTAGTCTGTAAGCAATGCAACGCAGGCTTTGAAGTCACCGATTCCGATCGGACGTTTTACCAAAAGGTAAGTCCGGTCTTTGGTGGTAAAAGGTTTCTGATTCCCGAGCCGGAAAATTGTCCGGACTGCCGGCAGATTTTGCGGCTTCAGTGGAGGAATGAGAGGGCGCTTTATCAGCGAAAGTGTGCTCTTTGCGATAAATCGGTTATCTCTATTTACGCGCCGGACGGGCCGTTCATTGTTTACTGTTACGACTGCTGGTGGGGTGATAAGTGGAATACGCTGGACTATGGTCGTGATTTTGACTTTAATAAGCCATTTTTTGAACAGTTCGCTGAACTTTTGAAGGCGGTGCCGAAAGCGGCTCTGGTGAATTATGCCGTAGAGAACTGCGATTACGACAATTACGTCAACGAATCCAAAAGCTGTCACCTTTGTTTCGGTTCCGGCTATATGGAAGACTGCATGTATATGGACTGGTCTTATCACGGAAAAGATACACTCGACTGTTCTTTTAATACGAATTTTGAGCTTGGTTATATGAACGTCGATTGCTCTGACACTTATAGCTCGAAATTTTGTCAGGACTGTCACAATGTCAGTGACTGCGCGTATTCGTTTGATCTGCGTAACTGCAAAAACTGCTTTGGCTGTGTCGGCCTTCGGAGCAAGGAATATCATATTTTTAATAAGCCGTATACTAAAGAGCAGTACTTCGAGATGATTGAGAAGCTCAATGATCCAAAGCATGCTGAAAATATCCGGACAGAAGTCAAAAAGCTGAAAGCTAAGCATCCTCATCAGGCAAGCAGGCTTATAAACAGCGAAAACTGTACGGGTGATTATCTTCAGAATTCAAAAAATTCACATTATTGTTTTGAGGGCGTGAAGCTTGAGGACTGCAAATATATGTGTGACGTTTTTGTGGCTAAAGACTGTATGGACCACAACCGTACCGGCGAAACGGAACTCAGTTATTTTAACGGTGGCGGGGGTTACTACAGGAACACTTTGTTTTCGGCCATTTGCTGTGATTTTAAGTGGGGACTTTATTCTTTTGAATGCATGTACAGCAAGAACGTGTTTGGTTCAGTTGGTCTGAATCATAATGAATACGTTGTTCTGAATAAGCAGTATTCTGTTGATGAGTACAATGAGTTGATGCCTAAGATCATCAGGCATGTGAAAGAAACGGGGGAATGGGGACGCTTTTTTCCTCCGTTCATTTCGCCGTTTGCCTACAATGAAACTTTGGCACAGGAATTTTTTCCGTCTGCAAAAGAGATATGTCTTGCAAAAGGCTTCCGGTGGCGCGAACCTGATAAGCGGGATTACCGGCCTCAGACGGTTAAAGTTCCTGAAAATATTGAGGATGTAGAGGATTCTATTGTGAGTGAGGTACTTGTATGCAAGAAATCCGACAGAAACTTTAGAATAACTGCTCAGGAATTAAGCTTTTATAGAAGGCAAGAGCTGCCAATTCCTGATCTTTGTCCAGATCAAAGATATTTGAAGCGATTGGCTCTTAAAAATCCGAGACAACTGTGGGAGCGCAAATGTGACAAATGCCAGTCGGCTATCAAAACCTCCTATTCACCGGAGCGGCCCGAGGTAGTATATTGTGAGCAATGTTATTTAAAGGAGGTTTATTAGTTTATTTGAAAGCCAATTCGACGTTCTTCTTGAGTTGGTGGTTGGCTGAGTTTTTCGATATCCTGCCATACTCGTCTGAACTCACGGTCTGATGAATTGGAGTGTTTAAGGAGGAATGATTTTACTTCAGTTAATTCTTTGCTCATTTCTTTTTGGGAGGTCATGATGTAGCGCATCCTCACGAAGGCGCGCATGATCTCGATATTTACAGTGACTGCTTGAGCGCTTCTTAAGATGCCCGACAGCATAGCAACGCCCTCTTCTGTAAATGCAATTGGTAGTTTTCGTCGACCACCTCGTCCCTTTTTTGAAGTACCAAATTGGTACTTCAAAGAATTCCATTCTGATTTTGTTATTTGAAAGGCAAAATCTTCAGGAAATCGTTCTTCGTTTCGATAGAATGCTCTATTTAGACTTTTTGTTTCAACTTCGTAGAGTATTGCCAAGTCCTCATCTAGTATTACTTTTTGACTTCTCATTGTGCATATAACACCTTCAATTCGTTCGGTTGGAATGAGTGATTTTGATACTGCTTTACCCATGTTATTGCGGTTATTTTGAGGTCACAAATTGTGACTTCAAATTTGTAAGACCTCATTATAGTGAACTTTTGTTCACTTATCAAGGTGTTATTTCGCTGTATAATCCAATCATGAAAACTTGTAAATTATGCCAGACAGACTTTGAAGTTACCGATAAAGATTGGCAATATTATCAAAAAGTTGATGTCCCGTCTCCCACTCTCTGTCCCACTTGCCGGGCACAAAGGCGTTTAGCTTGGAGAAATGAGAGAAAGCTGTATGTGAGCAAGTCAGATCTTTCTGGTGAGCGTCTTATATCGATTTTTTCACCCGATAAGCCTTACAAGGTCTATTCGACTCAGGAGTGGTGGTCTGACAAATATAATCCTCTCGATTACGGTAGGGATTATGATTTCGACCGGCCATTTTTTGAGCAATTTAATGAGTTAATGTGGGCTGTTCCCCATATGTCGCTTATTGGAGCCAATAATGAGGATTGCGATTACTGTCATTTGCTGGCCAATTGTAAGCACTGTTACATGATTACCGAAAGCAGTAACAATGAGGACTGCTTATATGGTTACTGGCTTCAAAAATGTCTTGGTTGTGTTGACAGTTCTTTTTCTCATGAGTCCCGTTACTGCTATGAAATTGATAATTGCTACAACTGTTACAACTTAAAATGGTCTCAGGATTGTACTAGTTGCTCTGATAGCTATTTTCTGAAAGACAGCATTGGGTGTAAAAATTGTTTTGGCTGCATAAATCTGCATCAAAAGCAGTATTACATATTTAATAAGCCCCATACGAAGGAGGAATACGAAGCATTTATTAGGAAAATAGATTTTGATTCGTATAAGAAATTGGGACATTGGCTTGCTGAAGCAAAGAAATTCTTTTTAACTCAACCTCATAAGTATGCTCATATTCTAAATTCAGAAAACTGCTTTGGTGATTATATTATGGATGCGCGTTATTGTGAGGAATGCTATCATGCGCACGACGCCGAATACTGCAAATATGGTGAGCACGTCTGGCGTGGGTCAAAGAATAATATGGATGTCAGCACTGTGGGTCGTGAGGCGGAGTGGGTTTATGAGGCGATCAATACCGGCATTTCTTCATTCAATGTCCAATTCTCGGTCCAGAACTGGACCTGTTCGGATATGCAGTACTCTTATGGCTCTCACAATTCAAGTCACAGTTTTGGCTGTGTCGGACTCAAGCGGAATGAATATTGTATTCTGAATAAACAGTATTCTAAGGAAGAATATGGGGGGCTGAGGTCACGGATTGTTGAGCAAATGAAAAAGAACGGGGAATATGGTGAATTTTTTCCTGCTTCGATTTCGCCTTTCGGTTACAACGAAACGGTTGCCCATGAACAGTATCCACTTACTAAGAATGAGGTTGCTGAGCAGGGCTTCAAATGGTCTGACTATGAGGCACCCCTGCCCGACGTGGAAAAGGTTATATCGGCTGAAAAGCTACCGGATAACAGTAAGGACATTCCGGATGATGTTCTGAATTGGGCTATCAAATGTCAGGTTTCAGGAAGGCCATTTCGCTTAACCAAGGAAGAGCTCAAATTTTATCGTGAACATCATATTCCCATCCCCAGGTTGCATCCTGATGAGCGTCATATGGAAAGAATGAAAACCAGAAACCCGAACAGACTTTGGAACCGAAATTGCGCCAAATGCAATGCGGACATCAAAACCTCCTATTCTCCCGATAGACCCGAGGTAGTATACTGTGAGCAGTGTTATTTAAAGGAAGTTTATTGATGCCCAATTGTAAGCAGTGCAGCACTGGCTTTGAAATCCTTAAGGAAGACAGGGCTCTTCTGAGCAAGCTTAATATGCCCGACCCAACCATGTGCTTTACCTGTCGTTTGAAGTGGCGACTGGCTTTTTATAATCGCCGAAAGCTATATAGGCGTAAATGTGATTTAACCGGCGAGAATATCGTTTCGGTGATTTCCCCCGACAAACCATTCAAGGTCTATAATGTGAGTGATTGGTTTTCAGATAAATGGGATCCGATGGAGTATGGGCGAGACTTTGACTTTAATCGACCTTTTTTTGAACAGATTAATGAACTGATTCAGGCTGTCCCCCATATCGCGCTTTCTTTGATGGGTGACAATATAAACAGCGACTTCACGAACGATAACTATAAGCTCAAGAACTGTTATCTTGTCTTCGATGGCGAGCGGGCAGAGGATACTTATTACGGTGAAACCTTTTTTGACTTGAGGAATTGCATGGAGTTCCTTTTCCTGTATCAGTCGGAACTTTGTTATGAATGTACCGGCTGTAATAACTGTTTCAATCTGAAGTATTCCAGCTTTTGCACAAGCAGTTCAGATTCCTGGTTCTTAAGGGATTGTATCGGTTGCAAGAATTGCTTTGGCTGTGCCAATTTACATCAGAAGGAATATCATATTTTCAATAAGCCTCATACAAAGGAAGAGTATGAAAAATTTATGGCTGATTTTCAGTCTGGTCATTATGGCGCGATTCAGGAAATGAAGAAGAAGGTTAGAGAGTTTCATTTGACCCAGCCAGTCAAAGCGACCCGGGGTGTTCAGAATGTTGATTCTCATGGTGACAACCTGAGCAATTCCCAGAATTCGTATTATTGTTTTGATTCCAACGACCTAAAAGATTGTCGTTATTGTACCAACTGCCTTCTTGCTT
This sequence comes from Patescibacteria group bacterium, assembly GCA_018825145.1. Classification (GTDB taxonomy): domain Bacteria; phylum Patescibacteriota; class Gracilibacteria; order UM-FILTER-43-11; family UM-FILTER-43-11; genus JAFGTE01. Next base: position 6,003 of record JAHJFD010000034.1, on the reverse strand, counting down.
CTTTTGATAGCATGGATGTTCATGTTTGGGGCGATAAAATGGAACGCTGTTACAACTGCTCTGCTGTGGGTGCAGGTGCCACCAATGTCTTCATGAGCTCTTACTGCGGTGTGGGTGTCAGCGACATCTATTATTCTTATTGGTGCACGCGAAATTGCACAAATTGTTTCGGCTCTGCCGGACTCAAGCATAAGAAATATTGCGTTCTGAACAAGCAGTATTCCAAGGAGGAATATGAAAAGTTGGTTCCCAGGATTATTGAGCATATGAAGAAGACGGGGGAGTGGGGTGAGTTCTTTCCGCCAAATATCTCGCCCTTTGGCTACAACGAAACCTTGGCACAGGATCATTTTCCCTTGAAGAAGGCGGAGGCGTTCGAGCAAGGCTATAAATGGTCCGATTTTGAACCTGAATTGCAGGCGGTGAAGACTATTCCAGCGGAGCGCTTACCTGATGATATAAAGGATGTACCTGATGATATTCTGAATTGGGCTATTGTTGGTGAGGTGACCGAAAAACCCTATAAAATAGTGGCGCAGGAATTGAAATTTTATCGTGAACAGAATCTTCCCATTCCTCATCGTCACCCTGACCAGCGTCATTGGGATAGAATCAAAATAAAGAATCCATACATGATATGGAATCGTAATTGTGCCAAATGCCAGAAGGATATTGAGACTTCCTATTCTCCGGATAGGCCAGAGGTAGTATACTGCGAGCAATGTTATCTAAAAGAAGTTTACTGATGAATACATGCAAACAGTGCAATGCTGGTTTCGAGGTCACCGACAAAGATCGTGAGTTTTATGATCGGGTGAGTCCGGTTATAGCTGGAAAAAAATATTCTATTCCCGCACCAACCCTATGTCCCGATTGCAGGCAGCAAAGGAGGCTCTCATTCTGCAATGAGAGATTTTTGTATCAAAGGGAATGCGGGCTGTGTCAGCAAAGAACGCTTTCTCAATTTGGTCCGGATGCTCCGCAGCCTATTTATTGTAGGGAGTGTTGGCATAGTGATAAATGGGATCAACACGAATCCGGTAGGGATTTTGATTTTTCTCGTCCTTTCTTTGAGCAGTTTGCTGAGCTCAGAAGGCAAACACCGTCCCAGGCTTTGGATACTCAGGGTACTTTGATCAATTCTGACTATATTCACTATGCTGGATCTTGTAAGAACTGCTATTTGATTATGCACGCTGATTTTTGTGAGGATTGCTATTACGGTTATGGTTTTAAAAAGGATAAATCCTGCGTAGACGGCTTTTACAACATCAAGTCAGAGCTTTGTTATGACTGTGTCGACGTTCACAATTGTTTTGGCCTAACGGGGTCACAGGATTGCGTCAATTGCAGCTCTAGTGCGTTTCTTCGGGATTGTATAGGCTGTAAGAATTGCTTCCTTTGTGTCGGATTGCGTGAGAAGGAGTACTGTTTTGAAAATAAGCAGCTTTCAAAAGAGGAATATGAGAAGAAAATGTCTGAGATTGACTTGAGTTCTCATGAGCAATACCAAAAATATAGAAAGCGACTTGAGGAATTGGAGAGATCACACACTTTCAAGGAATATACAGGCCATAATTTGGAGGATTCTTACGGTGATCACCTCGTAAATTGTAGAAATACTGAATATTCTTTTGATTGCGAGGATTTGGAGCATGCAAAATTCTGCTATCAAGTCGTTTTGGGCGGTAAAAACCTCTATGATATCTATCAATACGGTTCCAACCTGCAAGAATCTTACGAGTGTCTTATCAGCGGTGAAAATAGCTTTCATCTACTCTTTACTTTCGGTGGTCATGTGAGCAGTTCAGATCTCAGTTATTGTTGGTACATGGAAAGGTCCAAAAACTGTTTTGGTTGTACAAATATGTTTCAGAAGAGCTATTGTATTTTGAATAAGCAGTATACGAAGGAGGAATACGAGGAGCTTGTGCCAAGGATCATTGAACATATGAAAAAAGGGGGCGAGTGGGGTGAATTCTTTAGTCATACAGTTTCTCCCTTTGGGTACAACAAGACCACTGCCCAGATGTATTATCCAATGACGAAAGAAGAGGTTTTGGCCAAAGGTTGGAAGTGGGATGATTATGAGCCCCCAGCACCTCAGGTGGAAAAGGTGATTAAGGCAGAGCAGCTCCCTGATAAAACCAATGACATTCCTGACGATATCCTGAATTGGGCTATCCGATGCGAGGAAACAGATAAGCCCTTCAAGCTCATTCATCCTGAGTTAAAGTTTTACAGAGAGCAGGGCTTGCCAATTCCAAGGCGAAGCCCGGATCAAAGGCATTTGGATCGATTTCATAGAAGAAATCCCCGTAAGTTTTGGGATCGAAACTGTGGCAAATGCCAAAAAGACATTAAAACAACATATTCTCCCGACAGGCCAGAAGTAGTATATTGTGAGCAGTGTTATTTAAAGGAGGTTTATTGATGCCCAATTGTAAGCGGTGCAGCACTGGCTTTGAAATAGTCGATAGTGATCGGGAGTTTTATGACAGGATAGGTCCGGTTGTTGCCGGGAAGAAATTTTCTGTACCCGAACCAACGCTTTGTCCTGACTGCCGCAGACAACGTCGTTTGAGCTGGCGTAATGAGCGCGTGCTATTTCAGCGAGACTGTGACCTTTGCAAGCAGAAAACTTTTTCCATGTATTCCGAGAAAGCTGATTTTCCGGTTTATTGTATCAAGTGCTGGTGGAGTGATCAGTGGGATCCAACATTTTTTGGCCAAGATTACGATACTAGTCGTTCCTTTTTTGAGCAGTTCCAGGAACTTCGGAAGCGGGTGCCCCGCATGGCCCTGATGCAGAGCCAGAATGAGAACAGCGAATACACCAACTGCGTTTCTCATTTAAAGGATTGCTATCTATTGTTTTCCTCAGATTTTAACCGGGACTGTTTTTATGGTGTCTGGATTGAAAAAAGTAAAGACTGCATTGACAATATACTCATTGATTCTTGCCAACTGACCTACGAAAGCATTTTTGCGCAAAATATTTACAACAGCCAGTTTATTCTTTTTTCTAATCAATGTTCCGATTCAGCCTTTTTACTGGACTGTCGTAACTGTTCCAACTGCTTTATGTCTTACGGTTTGAGGAATAAGAAATTTCATATTGCGAATAAGGAATATTCCGAAAAGGAGTATTTTCAGAAGCTTAAAGAATTTCCAATGAGTTCTTACTCTAATCTACAGAAGGCCAAGGCGCATTTCTTTGAGAATGTACTGAATGCCAGCAATCCTCATATGAGAAAGAGGGGCACCATTATTGATTCGAGCGGAGATTTTCTGACCAATGCCCAGAATTGCATAGAGTGCTACGATCTGACTGAAGCAAAAGACTGCAAATATGTGATGGGAGGCTTTGAAATAAAGGATGCCTATGATTGTTGTTACGTTAGCGGTGAACTCGGTTACGAGAACTGTGAGTGTGTCCCTATGCCTTTTAATTCAATTTCATGTTCAGGTTCCTATGCCGGCAGTGATCTATATTACTCCGATATTTGTATGAACAATTGCAAGAATCTGTTTGGTTGCGTTGGTCTGAAACACGCGGAATACATGATCCTCAATAAGAAATACAGTCCCGATGAGTATGAAAAGCAGGTTGCTCAAATCATTGAAGTCATGCAAAAAGCGGGTGAGTGGGGTGATTTTTTTCCGGCCAAGCTTTCGCCGTTTACTTATAATACCACCGAGGCTCAGGAGAATTATCCTCTTACCAAAGAGGAATGTCTGGCGCGTGGGTATCATTGGCAAGCGAAAGATCAGCGTGAATATCAGCCCCAATCCTACGATATACCGGATGATATAGAAGATGTTCCTGATGAAATTACAAAGAAAATTCTGGCATGCGTGGATTGCGGTAAGAACTACAAGGTGATTGCGCAGGAGTTAAAGTTGTACCGGAACGCTGGCCTACCTGTTCCCCGAAAATGCTTTGAATGCCGGCATGGTGACCGAATGAAACTAAAGAATCCACGAATACTCTATGATCGCAAGTGTGATAAGTGCTCAGTTGATATCAAAACGACTTATTCGAAGGAAAGACCTGAAAAAATTTATTGTGAGCCCTGCTATCAAGAGAGTTTGAGTTAAATAGGGGAAATCTGATACAATTAGGGCTAGCATTTTTGATAAACGATGAAATATCATTACCTTCACATCATTGTTCCTCAGGGCGAAGAGGCAAATCCCAAAAAAGAAGAACTCTTTCAGCAGGTTTTAGTGAATCTGCAAAACACGGTTAAGAACAAAACCATATCTTTGGAGTACTTTGGTTATGAGCAGTACACTTATTGTTACGCGGTTGTTCCGGATGATCTTCTGGAAACGATTGAAGGCCTTATTTACTCCACTTTTCCGGATTGTGAGATTCAGGAGGTCGAGGATTATACTTCGTTGCACAGAGGACAAGAGGTTGTGGCGGGCACAACTCTGAATTTTAACTTCTTTGATATCTATCCCATCAAGGGTTACGAGAATTTTAAAGAGGACAGTCAGTCAGGTCTTTTTTCCGTTATCTCAAAGATCGGACCCGGAGAGCAGGTTTGGGTGCAGATGGTCATTAATCCGGTTAATGAATCTGCCGGATATCATTTTAAGCGTAACTGGGCCATGCGTTTTGCCAGATGGCGTTCCATTTTTCATGTTAAAGACTGGTTTCGGACGAAAAGTAAGCAGGAGGACTCCATAAGAACAAGGCGGGCCAAGCTGGCCGCTCAGAAGTTTGATGAAGAGCCTTTTGACGTTGTGGTCAGATGCGCTTATTTAGCCAAGGACGGCGCGACTGCCTCCCGAAAACTAGAGGCAGTAATCAATAGTTTCTACCAATTCAATGATACCGATATTCAGGAGTTTTCTGCTGGCCGGACCACTACGGCAAGTCATTTTGTGAATTTGTTCCGGAGCCGAAGCCTGTCAGGTTCTCATAAAATGGGGGCTAAAGAGCTAGCCAGCCTTTATCACTATCCCAATTCGGATCACACCCCTCATGTCGTGCACGTTTTGGCTAAAAAATCAGAACCGCCGCAAGATCTGCCTAAAGAAAAGAATGATAGTGTCTCTCTTTTTGGCGTGACCAATTATCACAATAATTTTGTTACTTTCGGCATCAAGCGGTCAGACAGGCGAAGGCATCTTTATACGGTTGGTAAGTCCGGCTCCGGCAAGTCCAAATTCCTGGAGCTCCTCATTAAATCCGATTTCGAAACGGGGCAGGGGGTGGCCATTCTGGACCCTCATGGTGATCTGGTCGATGATGTTATGCGCTATATTCCGGATCATCGAGTGGATGATGTGGTGCTGTTCGATCCTTCCGACACGGATTTCCCAATTGCTTTTAACCCCCTCGAAAATGTAGGTGATGCCTACAAGATGCAGGTGACCATTGGATTTATCGATATTTTTAAGAAACTTTTTGGCACGAACTGGTCAGATCGTTTGGAGCATGTGCTTCGTTATACAACTCTGGCCCTTTTGGATAGCCCAAATACGACCGTGCTTTCGATTTTGAAGATGCTTACGGACAAGAATTACCGCCAGAAGATTATTTCCCGCATTCAGGACTCTGTCGTGAAGAACTTCTGGGTGTCCGAGTTTGCCGCCTGGAGCGAGAAGTTTGATGCTGAGGCCATTACACCCCTTCTCAACAAGGTCGGTCAGCTTGTTTCAACGAATATGATTCGGAATATTGTGGGTCAGCCAAAGACTCAATTCAATATTCGCGAGATCATGGATGATAAGAAAATTCTGTTGATGAAGATTTCGAAGGGTTTGCTGGGCGAGGAGAATGCTCAAATTCTTGGTTCCATGATTATTACCAAGGTATACCAGGCCGCTATGCAAAGGGCTGAAATTAGAGAAGAGGCCAGAAATGATTTCTATTTTTATATCGATGAGTTCCAGAACTTTGCCACAGATACTTTTGCCGAAATTCTTTCTGAAGCCCGAAAATATCGCCTGAACCTCACTCTGGCTCACCAGTACATGGGGCAACTG